>PHDP01000156.1 GCA_002842655.1 Bacteroidetes bacterium HGW-Bacteroidetes-14 | reverse complement strand
AGGGGAGCATTGCTTCATTTAATAAACTCATATTCAATCCTGTACGATGTCCTCCTGAGCGGAGTCGAAGGATAAGACGAACAATCTGTCATTGGTAGCGGAGTCGAAGGACAAAACGACAATCTGTCATTGGTGGCGCAACGAAGCACAAAACGTATAACCCATTCACTTTTAATCCAACAATATGAAACAGCACATTAAACTTTTACTGCCGTTATCCATTGCCATTGTGATGGCAACCGGATGCAGCAACAAAACCGAAAAAATGGAACAGGAACTCAAAACTTTTATCTCGGGCTGGGAAGCGAAAGTTGAACCCCTCCAGAAAGAAGCTGCCATCGCTTACTGGAATGCCTCAATTTCAGGGAAAGATGAAGATTATTCAAAATCAGAAAAACTGCAGGTGCAGGTAAGCAGTATTTACACCAGCAAGGAAGATTTTGAGATTCTCAAAAAAATCAAGGATTCAGGTGCGGTAAAGGACACTTTGCTCAAACGACAATTAGAGGTACTTTACACCGCTTATCTGAGCAATCAGATTGATACTGCTCTTCTGGCCAAACGAATCAAAATGGAAGTTGAAGTAGAGAAAAAGTATTCCAACTTCCGTGCAGAAGTGAATGGCAATAAGCTCAGCGACAATGAGGTAGAAGAGGTTCTGAAAACTTCGGTGAACAGCGACGAACTCCGTGCTGCCTGGGAAGGTCACAAAAAAATTGGTTCTTTTGTTGCCAATGATGTGATTGAACTGGTAAAACTGCGCAACGAAATCGCCGGCAGTCTGGGATTTAAGAACTACCATGCAATGAGCCTTGAGCTTAGCGAACAAAACCCCGATGAAATCAGCAAACTTTTCGATGAACTCGATCTGCTTACCCGTGATGCTTTTGCCGGTTTGAAAGAAGAGATAGATACCTATCTGTCCAACCGCCTCAAAATCAGCAAAGAAAAGTTGATGCCATGGCATTACCAGAACCGTTTCTTTCAGGAAGCGCCTGCCATTTACAGCGTTGACCTCGATAAATATTATAGCGGTCAGAACATTGAAAAACTGACAGCAGATTATTATGCCAGTATTGGCCTCGAAATAAACGACATGCTTGCTTCCAGTGATTTGTATGAAAAACCCGGGAAGAACCAGCACGCCTATTGCATTGATATTGATAATGCCGGAGATGTGCGTATCCTTTGCAACATCAAGCCCAATTACAACTGGATGAATACCATGATGCATGAATTTGGTCATGGGGTTTACGATAAGTATATCGACAGGGATTTGCCTTTTAGCTTAAGAAATCCAGCCCATACATTTACCACCGAATCAATCGCAATGATTTTTGGTCGTATGGCTTCAAACCCGCAATGGATGATGGACCTCGGACTTATTGATGAAGCCGAAAAAACAAAAATTGCTGAGGATACATACCGGGTTCTTCGTCTTGAGCAGCTGACATTCAGCCGTTGGGCCCAGGTTATGTATCGCTTCGAAAAAGCCATGTACGAAAACCCTGATCAGGACCTGAACGCGGTTTGGTGGGATCTGGTGGAAAGATATCAGATGATCCGTCGCCCTGAAGGCCGCAATGAACCCGACTGGGCAACGAAAATTCATGTTGCTACTTTCCCGTGTTATTATCACAATTACCTGCTGGGTGAACTACTGGCATCGCAACTCAACCATTACATCACCGCAAATATTGTAAAGTCGGAAGATTTCCGCTACCAGAGTTTCTATGGAAATAAGGAAGCCGGACAGTTCCTGTCCAATAAAGTATTTAAACCCGGTGCCCGCTTATACTGGAACGATATGATTGAAAATGCAACCGGCGAAAAACTCACGGCACGTTATTATGCCGATCAGTTTGTGAATTAGAGCGTTTTTCATTGGCATTAAAAAGCCGATTCCTGATTGGGATCGGTTTTTTTTGTGTGTCAGGCATGTATATCAGCTATAGGGTGTAAGTCCCGAACACGCTTCACAGTAAGGAGTGTTAGCCAAGGGCAAGGGTGTCCATCG
>PHDP01000051.1 GCA_002842655.1 Bacteroidetes bacterium HGW-Bacteroidetes-14 | reverse complement strand
GCTTAAATGAAAATAGTCCATATGGCTTATACTTTATTATATTTTTAACAATTTTTCTACAAATATAAAACAAAAAGCTTCAATTATTTTATTGTTATGTAAACATCTGTCATTTTTGCTACATCTCACGGAACTACCCAAAAAGTTGCCGAAAAGATACGCGAACACATTGGTGAAACCAATTGCGCTATCTACAACCTGAAGGACAACCCATCCATTGACCTGTCAAATTACCAGAGGGTAATAATTGGAGGTTCAATTTATGCCGGTACAATGCAGAAGAAAGTTAAGGAATTCTGCAATGCAAACATTGAAAAACTTACTGAAAAGAGACTCGGCCTGTTCATTTGCGGAATGAACGAACCGGCATTTGAAGAAGAGTTGAAAAATGCGTTTCCTGAAAAGCTACTTGAACATGCATCTTCGAAAAAAGCAGTAGGTGGAGAATTTGTTATTGATAAGCTTAACTTTTTTGAAAAGCTCATTGTCAAAAAGGTTTCTGGCGTAAAAGAGAGTGTTTCAAAACTTGACTTTGATAAAATCCGTCAGCTCGTTTCCGAAACTGAATAAACTACACAGGAAAAGAAAAAGGGTACCGGACGAATCCGATACCCTTCTCCGGGGGCTAAAACCTTTTAATAACCAGGGTTCTGTTGTGAAGCAATTGCAGGGTTTGCATCCATTTCAGACTGAGAAATCGGAAGGATAGTCTTGTAGAATGTCCTGTTGATAATCTTAGTTCTGTGAGGAATCTGCACTGCAGGAGATATGAATTCATCGTTAAATTCAATGTCTCTGTTAAGACGAATCATATCAAAATATCTGATACCCTCTGCAAAGAGTTCTTTACTCTTCTCATCGATAATCATATCAAGAGTTACAGTAGCTGCTGTTGAAGGCAACAGAGCCGGAGCTCTCTTTCTGATTGCATTCAGATAGTTTGATGCTTTAGTCATATCAGGAGTTGGTTGTCTTAAAGCAGCCTCGGCAGCAATAAGATAAACCTCAGAAAGGCGGATTACTTTTACGTTAACTGCAGATGCAGTTCCCTTGTCACCCTTGAGGTCAACGCCTGCATACTTAAGGCATGCACCAAATCTTGTTGTTGATGACTCATCGTAATCCATAATGCCCTTTCTTACATCTGTTGCATCCTGATTCATTCTTGCAAGATAGTAGTCACTTGCCATAAACCAACCCATTGCACCGGTCACCTTACCTTGTCTTAGAAGGTAATATCCGAGTGATCCGGTAAGAAGGTCTGCCTCAGAAGGATAAACAGCAAACTCAAGGATTGACTCTGTTCCAAACTGAAGTGACCATGATCCAACCCATTTATCATTTGCATAAAGTGTGTACTTATTGCTTGTAATTACGGCCTCAGCAGCAGCAAGCGCATCTGCAAAGCGGTCCATGGTCAGGTAAACTCTTGCCTGAATAGCCTTGTTTGCATAATAGTTTACATAACCTTTGATTGCAACTGTTCCTACAGCTTTTGACAGAATAGGCTCTGCTGCTGTAAGGTCTGCAAGAATCTGGGTGTAAACTGCCTCAACTGTTGCTCTTGTAGGCTGAGCAGTTGCATCAAGCGGCTCAAGTACCAGCGGAACTCCAAGTGATGTTTTATCCATATTGTAAGGCTTGCCGTAAAGACGAACAAGGTCAAAATACATAAGTGCCCTTAAAGTAAGAGCCTGACCTTTGTATTCACTTAATGATACAGAACCTTTACCGTCGGCTTCAATCTTCTCAATATTTTTGATAAGGTTGTTTGCCTGAAGGATGTTGTGGTAAATCTGTGACCAGAAACCTGAATAAGAGTTTGAAGATGCAGAATGGTTGAATGTGTAGAGCGCATCCAGTCCGCGTCCCTGTGATCTGATAGCGAAATCGCCACCTTTGGCATCACCGTACATCAGAAAGTTTCTGCCATAATAGTCAGACGAGGTCATCTTCCTCAGAAGTCCGTTAATGGCTACTTTAGCATCGTTGACATTTGTTATAGATGTCTCGGCTGCTGCGGAGTTACTAGGCTTTACATCCAGAAAACCCTCGCATGATGAAAGCAGTACAATGCCCAGTGCTATACTTATTAATTTTATCGTTTTCATTGTAACAACTTTTTAAATTAGAATGTAAATTCAACTCCAAAAGTATAAGTCTTGCCAATTGGCAGTTCCCATCCTCTTGTACCATACTCGTTAACTTCAGGGTCGTAAACCTTGTATGCAGCCAGTGTCCACAGGTTTGAACCATTGAAATAAACCCTTGCACTTGAAATCTTAGCCATCTTAACAATATTCTTAGGAATGTTGTAACCCAGTGTAATTGTCTTAAGTCTCAGATAGTCTGCTTTATGCATGTGTCTTGTACTGCGCTGGTTAACGTCCTCCAGGTCAATAGCTATACGCATAGGATATTTTGCATCTTTGTTTTCAGGTGTCCACCTGTTGTCGTATGCATCCTTTGACATGATTCTTTCCCAGTAGTATCCGTCATCATTGATGTCACGGCCTGCTGCATCATAGGTATATCCGCCAAGTTTGTAGGTAAAGTTAAGTCCAAGAGTAAGGCCTTTCCACTCAACATTTGTATTGAAACCTCCAAAAAGCTTAGGGTGAATATCACCAATAATCTTTTCTGATGCTTCCTGATAATTGTAGGTAGCAGGTCTGCCATTTACAGTTGTTGACGGAGTTTTGTCGTTATTAAGATACCACAGGTTCTTACCTGTCTCTCTTTCAACACCTGCCCATTCGCGTCCGTAAAGAGCGAGAGTAGATTCTCCTTCTCTGTAAATAAATTTAGCACGAGAGTCACCTCCTGTTGGGTCATACCAGATGATATCCTGACCACCATAAAGCTTGGTAACTTTAGATTTTACGTGAGATGCAGTAAGTCCTGCACTCCATGTCAGATTATCGTTCTTAATGATATCTCCCGAAAGTTCAATCTCAATACCCCTGTTATTGATCTCACCAACATTCTTAAGTGTAGAGAAGAAACCTGTAACTGTAGAAATTGGAACATCCTGAAGAAGGTCTTTAGAATCTCTGTTAAAGTACTCAACCGAACCTGTAATTCTCTGTTTCAGGAGACCAAATTCCAGGGCGATGTTTGAAGTATAGTTGTTCTCCCATGACAAAGTAGGGTCAGCAATTGAACTAACTCCGCCGCCAGGCTGCTCCATATACTTATTTGTATAAGTTGTCAGAGATCTCCAGCCATAGTTATTTGTTGGGAGTGTACCATTCACACCGTAAGAACCTCTTAGTCTCATACTGCTTATGATATCAACACTCTTCATAAACTCCTCCTTGTCAATTCTCCATGAAGCGGCTACTGACCAGAAGTTACCCCAGCGAGCCTCAGGACCTAGTTTTGAAGATCCGTCACGGCGGTATGAACCAGAGATATAGTATTTATTATCATAATTGTACTCCAGGCGGGAGAGCAGTGAAAGCATATTATTACCTGAATAGTAGGCAGCTGCATCCAGTTTACCGGCAGTGGAAACAGTGTGCAGTGCGCTTGTAGGAAGGTTAGTACCAGAAGCGCGCTGGAAATCAAAATTGTTTGATTCTGCCTCCCATCCTACCAATGCACCAACTGTATGTTTCTTTGAGAAGGTCTTATTGTAGTTGAGGGTAGAAGAAGAAACAGTTTTAACATTGCTTGAAGTCATCTCAGATACCGAACCGCCAACACCTGAACCACTGAAGTGAAGGGCACTAAAGTACAGGTGATCTTTTGTCTGAGCATTATCGTATGAGAAGATAGTCTTGAATGTTAATTCAGGAAGAAGTTTAATAGTAAGGGACTCATTTACCGAAAGTCTGAGAGTATTTGACCAGTTCTCCCACTCCTCATTATAATAAACAGGGTTATATGCATAACTGCCATATCTGGCTGTCCACGGTGCGCCTGTCAGATAATCTGTTGGCCAGTAAAGAGGCCACAGCAAGTTGCGGGACTGCAGGAAGTAGTTGTTTCCGGTTGCACGGGTATCATTGAAACCCTCTTTACCACTTCTTGCAATATTTACATTAGTGTTAAACTCTACAAATTTGCCCACTTTCTGAGTAAGGTTGATACGTCCTGTTATACGGTCAAATTCGTTCATCACACTGCGACCAAGATCTTTTGTGTACGAAAGTGATGTGTAGTAGTTTGAATTATCGGTTGCACCGCTTACAGAGAGGTCATAAGACTGATAAACAGCTGTTCTGAACAGAACGGCATCCCAGTCGAAATATTTTCCGGCTCTGTCACCACCAATTGTAAGAGAGTTAACAGTGTGGTCAGGAGCAGTGAATACATATCCGTGCTTTCCAAATCTCTTATTGAGCTGAGCCAGAGCATTTGTACTTGCAACTTCATTGGTTTTACCCTCGTATACAACACCTGCATTCCAGAAGTTCTCATAATACATCTCAACCTGTTGTTCAGGAGTAGCTGTCTCAAAGTTATCTGTTGCAAAGTCTGGTGTAATACCAACTGAAGCCTTAAAGTTTACTGAAGTCTTTCCAAGTTTGCCTCTTTTGGTAGTAATCACGATTACACCATTTGCAGCTCTTGAACCGTAAAGTGAAGATGCTGCTGCATCCTTAAGAACGGTTATAGACTCAATGTCTGCAGGGTTAATTGTGCTCATCACGTTATTAGATGTATAGATACCCATCTGGGTAACGTTACCTGAAACCACAGGAACACCATCAATAACATAAAGTGGGTCGCTTGAAGCATTCATCGAACCAATACCCCTTACCCTGATTGAAGAAACGGAACCGGCCTGACCGGAAACGGTAGTGATTTGCATACCTGCAACCTTTCCGTTCATCGCGTTTTCAAAAGAGAGAGAGGGTACATCTTTGATTGCGTCGCTTTTTACAACGCTGGCAGCTCCGGTAAAGGTACCCTTTGTAGAAGTACCGTAGGCAACCACCATGACCTCGTCAAGGTTGAGCGCATCCGGGCTAAGAACTATGTCAATCACGCTGCGCCCGTTCACAGGAATCTCCTGTGTTCTGTAGCCGATGTAGCTGATGACAAGTATAGCATCATTTGGAACATTGCTGAGGGAGTATTTGCCCTCAAGATCTGTGTTTGCACCGGCACCTCTTACACCTTTCACGAGAATCGTAGCGTAAGGAACCGGAGAACCATCGTCGGAAGAGGTTACCGTGCCGGTAACTCTCATCTGAGCCCAACCGATATTAACAAGTAATACCGACAAGACAATCAAGATCGATTTCTTCATAGATAAGTAATTTGAATTAAGGTTTTCGAGTCGAAATTAAATAATTTTTAAACCAAAAGCAAAAAATTGTAATTATTTATTATTGTCGTGTGAAATATTGTTATTAGCGTTGTTACGCGGCCCTTAAACATGGTCTTTTTTCAATTTTAGTTTCATTTCGTAAGTCTTTTGTATCTATTTTCTACCAGTTCGGCAGTTTGCGTTCAATTTTTCTTTCAGAATATCCATTTTAGGGCACAAAAAAAGAGCTGACCCTAAGCGGATCAGCTCTTAAAATTTTGGTTGTTTCAGATTACCTGTTGAAAGGTTTTCTGTCTCCCGGTCTTCCGCCCGGACGGCTTGGTCTGCCACCCTCAGGCCTTGGTCTGCGCTCCGGCTCAACATAGCCTTCCGGCTTGTCAATCAAAGCTTTACGAGAGAGTCTCATCTTGCCGTTCTTAGGGTCAATTTCAAGGAGTTTAACCTCTACCATATCACCTACATTAACCACATCTTCAACTTTTTCTACCTTTTTCCAGTCAAGTTCAGATATATGGAGAAGTCCCTCTTTGCCCGGAAGAATCTGCACGAATGCTCCGAACTCAAGAATTGAAACTACCTTACCATTATAAACAGTTCCTGCCTCAGGCACTGTAGTAATACCCTTAATCCATGCAAGAGCTGCATCCATATTGTCCTTGTTGTCACCAAAGATGTCAACAACACCTGTTCCATCCTGCTCTGTAATAGTTATAGTAGTGCCTGTTGTCTTCTGGATCTCCTGGATAACCTTTCCGCCTGTACCAATAACAGCTCCGATGAATTCACCAGGAATTACAATCTGAACAATTCTTGGAACGTGTGGTTTAAGCTCTGCACGTGGTTCGCTCATGGTCTTCATCATTTCACCCATGATATGAAGGCGGCCCTGACGAGCCTGCTCAAGAGCCTGCTCAAGAATCTCATAAGATAGTCCGTCTACCTTTATATCCATTTGAGTTGCGGTTATACCATCCCTGGTACCTGTAACCTTGAAGTCCATATCTCCCAGGTGGTCCTCGTCTCCGAGAATATCTGAAAGAACTGCAAATTTACCGCTCTTTCCGCCTGAAATCAGACCCATTGCAATACCTGATACAGGTTTCTTGATTTTGATACCTGCATCCATAAGAGCAAGTGTACCTGCGCAAACAGTAGCCATTGAAGATGAGCCGTTGGACTCAAGAATATCCGAAACTACACGAACTGCATATGGATTCTCCTCTCCTTTTGGTACAACAAACTTAAGAGCTCTGAGAGCAAGGTTCCCGTGTCCGATTTCTCTGCGGCCTGTTCCTCTGTAAGGTTTAGCCTCGCCTGTAGAAAAAGGAGGGAAGTTATAGTGAAGAACAAATTGCTCAGATCCCTCTACAAGTACCTCATCGATTGACTTCATATCAAGTCTGGTTCCGAGGGTAACAGTTGTAAGTGACTGAGTCTCCCCTCTGGTAAAGATTGCAGAACCATGAGTTGCAGGAAGATAATCAACCTCGCACCAGATTGGTCTGATATCCTTTGTTCCCCTTCCGTCAAGGCGGATACCTTCATTAAGAATGAGGTTTCTCATTGCCTCTTTCTCAACATCATGGTAATACCTGTTGATCATGATTTTCTTTGCTGCAGCATCCTCCTCTGAGAGAGTAGCTACAAATTCTGCTTTGAGTGCCTCAAATGCATCTGTTCTGTCATGCTTTGCACTGGCAGTTTTTGCAATCTGATAGCATTTGTCATAGCAGAACTGATGAATAGATGCACGAAGCTCCTCATCCTGTGTCTCATGACAATATGCTCTCTTCTGAGTTTTACCAACAGCCTCCATAAGCTCAATCTGAGCCTGGCATTGTTTTTTAATCTCTTCGTGAGCAAATTTGATTGCTGCGAGCATATCTGCCTCGGCAACCTCTTTCATTTCGCCCTCAACCATCATGATGTTATCCAGAGTGGCAGCAACCATAATGTCTATGTCTGCCTGCTCCAGCTGAACAAATGTAGGGTTGATTACAAATTCTCCGTTAATTCTTGCCACTCTCACCTCTGAGATAGGGCCGTTAAACGGAATATCACTTACGGCAAGAGCTGCAGATGCTGCCAGTCCGGCAAGTGCATCGGGCATAATCTCTTTTTCTGCCGATATCAGATTTACAGTTACAAAAACCTCTGCGTGGAAATCGTCCGGGAAGAGTGGTCTTAGGGCTCTGTCAATCAGTCTTGATACCAAAATCTCGGAGTCATTTGCTCTGCCCTCTCTTTTGAGGAAACCACCGGGATATCTGCCGGCAGAAGCATATTTCTCCTTGTATTCAACAGAAAGAGGCATGAAGTCTACATCTTCCTTTGCCTCCTTTGCACAGGTAACAGCTGCCAGAAGCATTGTTTTCCCCATTTTTACCACTACCGAACCGTCTGCCTGCTTGGCCAGTTTACCGGTTTCGATTTCGATTTCTCTTCCATCATTTAGTTTGATGGTCTTTTTTACAATATTCATATAAATTAGGTGCAGCCCGGCTCTCCCTTTGAGAGTCCATTATTAATAAACCGCTATGCTGTCTGTTCCGGGTTGCTTTTCAGGAAACAGAAAGCATAATATTCTGGTGCAAAGTTAATCAGATTATTCAAACTGAAAACAGGAGAAAACAAAAGGGGCTCTCCGGAAATCCGGACAGCCCCTTTAATTTCAATTTATCCTGTCTATTTACGAAGGTTAAGTGCCTTCACGATAGTTCTGTATCTCTCAATGTCATTTGCCTTGAGGTAATCAAGGAGACGACGTCTTTTACCAACCAGTTTAAGAAGGGAACGCTGTGTAGAGTAATCCTTCTTGTTTTGTTTCAGGTGGTTGGTAAGGTGAGCGATACGGTAGGAAAATAAAGCTACCTGGCTCTCTGGAGAACCGGTATCTGCATTAGACTTTCCGTATTGTCCGAAAATCTCTTGCTTTTTGTCAGATGTTAGGTAATTTGCCATTTCTAAGCAATTGATATAATTAGTTTCACCAAAATTGGGTTGCAAAGATAAACATATTTTTCCACGGGGCAACTATTTTCATAATTTTGTACTATAAAAACAGAAACATGATCACTTTCGAAGAGGCAACAATAATTGTAAACAACCATCTGATTTCAAAAGGCAGTGAGACAGTTCTGCTTTCAGAAGCAAGTTCCAGGGTAATGGCAGAGCCGGTAAAAGCAGACAGGGACACTCCTCCGTTCAATAAATCTGCCGTTGACGGATATGCCTGCAGAGCTTCTGATCTTGGAGAGAAACTCCTCCTTCTTGAGAATATTGCAGCCGGATATGAGCCAAAAGTGACCATAAGCGAAGGAACCTGTTCAAAAATCATGACCGGAGCCATGCTTCCAGCCGGAGCAGACATAGTGGTTATGGTGGAGGATTGTGAATTTGACGGAAAGTATGTCTCATTCATGGGGAAGGGTCCAAAAGATAATATTTGCCTCAGAGGTGAAGATATAAGAGAGGGCGAGGAGGTAATTCCTTCCGGCACTCTGCTCAGGCCTCAGCACATTGCGGTACTTGCCGCTTTTGGTGTCGCGAAAGTAAAGGTGGCGGAGAGAATCAACATTGGTATACTCTCCACAGGAGATGAAATCATTGAGCCGGAAATGAGCCCCTCTGCTGTTCAGATTAGAAATTCAAACGGCTGGCAACTCTATGCCCAGGCTCTCAGTGCAGGGGCAAATGCAAACTACCTTGGAATTGCAAGGGATACAAAAGAGAGTCTGTATTCTACACTCAGCAATGCGGTTAAACAAAATGATGCAATCATAATTACCGGCGGCGTCTCAATGGGAGACTTTGACTATGTTCCCGGGATTCTTGAGGAGATGGGATTTAAGATCCTCTTTAACAAGGTTGCTGTTCAGCCCGGCAAACCAAGCACCTTTGCAGTCAGAAAAGCTTCTGACGGCAGTTGCGAAAAGGTAATCTTTGCTCTTCCCGGCAATCCCGTATCCTGCTTTATTCAATTTGAACTTCTTGTTAGACCATGGATAGTTGCCTCCTCGGGAGGAGACAGCCGCGGCCTGTGGACAGAGCTGCCTGCTGAGACGGAGTACAGCAGAAGAAACACCGGCAGACTGGCATTTATTCCGGTTATTATAAACAGTAACGGAACCTTTACTCCTGTAAGGTACAACGGATCTGCCCATATTGCAGCACTTACTGATGCAACCGGTATTGCTGCCATACCACTGGGAAAAGCCACAATAGAAGCAGGAGAAAAAACCAGAATATTCATATTGCCGTAATGGAAAAGGTATACGACCACCCGACACTTGGCAGGATAAGGATAGTCAAACGTGCCTTTTCAAAAAACATTCGCCTTACGGTTCATCCGAGAAGGGGAATCTCTGTTTCAATTCCATGGCTTACAACCTATTCAACTGCAGAAAAATTTATCCGGGAGAAGGAGGAGTGGGTGCTGGCAAGTTTAAAAAGACAGCGCAGGAAAGCAGAGGAGAACAGGTTTTCATACGGGGCCGGTTCTCCCCTGCAAATAATAGGTAAGGAGATCCGTTTTGTATGCGATCCTTCACAGAGCGTTATCAGGATTAAGAGAGGTGCAGAATTCAACCAGATTACCTATCCGGCAAACTGTCCGGAGGCATCGGTTGCAGAGGCAGTAACACGGATCCTGAAAAAAGAGGCTGCCGAATATCTGCCCAAAAGAACCGCATACCTTGCGTCGCTTCACGGCTTCAGCTACTCAAGACTTACGCTCAAGAACAACAAAACCAACTGGGGCAGCTGCTCAGGAAAAAACAATATCAACCTGAACATTCATTTAATGAGGCTGGGCGAAGAGCTTGCAGACTTTGTAATTCTGCATGAACTCTGCCATCTGAGACACAGGAATCACGGACCGGAATTTCACATGCTCCTCAACACTCTGTGTGGCGGCAGGGAGAAAGAGTACAACAGTAAATTAAGAAAAGCACGAACCACATTTGGGATTAATGAGCCATAAACTTTGCTTAAAGAATAACAAAGAAAAAAGCTGACCGGATATGGTCAGCTTTCTTTTAAATGCTAGTTAATATACCAATTACTTGGTCAGGTTGCTTACGCGAACGAAAAGCTCGTCAACACCCTTAAGCAAATCCATATTGATTGCCTTGAAGTGCTTCTTTGCATTTTCTGCAGGACGCTGATTCACCCTGTTATAAAGTTCATTTCTCAGAGCAACTGCATCATTGATTACTGCTACTGCATCGTCTGTTTTTTTGTCCGGATTGATGTACATGAAAACCCAGCAATCAGAAATCACCTCGCTGATGAGAAAGTCGATATCCTTTTTAACTATTCTTAAACTTGCCATAATTGATATTTATTTGCCGCAAAGGTAGTAAAATAATTTAAACTAGAGTTTTGTAATGCCAATACCCGGAAGATCGTTAAGAGTAATCTTACCGTCAACTATTTGCATTCCTTTGTAAACATCATTTGAGATAAGCAGGTTTCCGTCAAGGTCTGCCCACTCAGTTTCTGAAGCCAGCTGAGCAGCAGCAGAAATTGCACATGATGTCTCGGTCATACAGCCAATCATAAGTCTCATGTGAAGAGCCTTTGCAAGAGAGACCATCTCCCGTGCCTCTCTCATTCCGGTACACTTCATGAGTTTAATGTTGATTCCGTGATATGCACCCTTTAGTTTTGGAATGTCTGTTAGACGCTGGCAAGCCTCGTCTGCAATAACAGGAAGCGGACTTCTCTCTGTTACCCATGCTGCATCGTCAAGCAGAAGTTTAGGCATAGGCTGCTCAATCATGTTAACATTGCGCTCATTAAGCCAGTTAATCATCTCAAGTGCATAATGCTTATCCTTCCAGCCCTGGTTTGCATCTACACAAATTGTAGTATTGGTCACAGAGCGAATAGTGTCAACCATCATTTTGTCTGTCTTCTCATCCCTTCCAAGTTTAACTTTAATAACCTTGTAAGGTGATGCCTCTCTTGTTTTCTCCCTGACTACCTCTTCTGTGTCAAGGCCTACTGTAAAGGATGTATTTGGAGTCGTTGAAGGGTTGAATCCCCAGATTTTCCACCATGGCTGCCCCATTATCTTACCCACCAGGTCGTGCAGGGCAATGTCCACTGCCGCTTTTGCCGCAGTATTATTGATGGCTATTGCATCCACGTAGGTTAGAATATCCTGGATTTCAAACGGAGAATTAAAGCGTGAAAGGTCTACTTTCTTAAGAAAGTCCATAACAGATGACTGTGTCTCTCCAAGGTACGGAGGCATTGCAGCCTCTCCGTAACCTACATAACCATCCCACTCAATTTCCGTAAGGACAATCTGAGTTGTGGTACGCGAAGAGTTGGCAATTGTAAAGACGTGTTTCATCTGAGCGTCATAAGGACGGAAAGTGAGCACCATTTTTTTACTTCCACCCTTGGTTGCGCTCTTGGCCCTTGACTGGGCGAAAACATCAAACGGGTTGATTATGGTCGCAGCAGCGGTAAGGAGTCCTGCTGTTCTGAGAAAATTTCTTCTTGTTGTTAAGGTCATATCTGTAAATTTTCAGGTTCTGTTAATTATTGAGCAACGTACCACGGGTGTTTGGCTATTGATACGATTCCGGCATCTGCATCAATCTTGGTAAGCATTCTGTTAGCCCTTACAAGCCTGTTGGATCCTTCATAGTAATTTGCAGCCTCAGGAATAAGAGAGTTGATTCTTACAGAGGTGGCCGAGTGGATAAACTCCCCGCCTCCAATATAGATACCTACGTGGGTAATTCTCTCCTTTTTACCTTCTGCAGCCTTAGAGCCGAAGAAAAGAAGATCTCCCGCAACCAGGTTATCGAAGTTCTTCGAAATGTCAACATCCTCGCCTGTTAGTGCCTGCTGTGATGCATCCCTTTCAAGAATAACACCGTTAAGGAAATATACAGTCTTTGTAAAGCCTGAACAGTCCATAGCCTTGATTGAAGTACCTCCCCACATGTAAGGGAAACCTACAAACTGACGGGCTGTTGCAATGATGTTCTCCTGAGTTGCGTTTCTTGAAGCCAGCCACTGGGCAAACGGAGCAGTATGCTGTTTCTGCACAAAAGCCTCTCTTCCGTCAGGAAGCATAACTTTTACATAAGTTCCTGCCTGTGCAACAACTTTTACAATGTTACCCATTATACCATCTGCAACAACTGCAGAGTTTTCAGATGCCCCTGCACGAAACAGTGTATAATAAGTGGTTATAATAACCTTCTCTGCATCTCTCCATGCATTGAAGTCTGCTTCATTCATTGTTGCCACACTGCCTGAAGAGACCCATGCAATATATCCTTCCGGAGTAATTGCCCTTGTCCATCCACCCTTTTTTTCAAGAATTTGCAGCGGAGCACCCATTACTGTCTGGGTAGCCGATTCTGCTGAATATCCAGGAGCATATCTGAAGTTGACTGCAGACTGATTGGTTATGCCGAATACCTTATCGCCCAGCGATGCCGCAGGCAGGGTAATCATACTGTCGAGAGCCTCTATTCCGGCCTCTGCAAGTTTCGCAACAAGTGCATCTTTGGCTCCCGGCTCTGTGGTTGAACCTCTCAGAACAATTGTGTCTGCATTTTCAGATACCTCCAGTTTTGCCTCAAAGGTCTTGAGCCTTCTGTCAGGAGCATACTCATCTTTTACCTGAGAAAAAATCTCGTCAAAAGCAGCAACTGTTTTCTCCTTTTTTGTCTCATTTGCGCAACCTGCCAGGGAGATGACAACGGCTGCCGTTAAAATCAGTTTTTTCATTGTGAGAATGGGGTTATTATTTTGTGTTTGTTTCTATTTGAATTTAACAGGAGTACTTTCATTGTACAGTCTGTCAAGAGCAGAGACATAATAATCGTACTGAGATGCATCTGCACCTGAAGCAAGATAAGAGGTTTCACCTGTTAATGCTATCATGGCCTTCCCGTTTTCAAAATCTGGTGTTTCGCCCTTTTTGAATCTGTATACAGCGTAGTAATATGCTCTTTCAGAGTTGCATTCGGCAAGAGAAGCATTTCCCTCCGGAAGTTTGTCACCGCTCCATGAAAGATTAACCTTGCCGGCGGCGGTCGATATCTCTGCCTTTGCAGGCGCAGAAGGAGGAGTGGTTTCAAATCCCCTGAGTGCAGGTACAATTGACGGAGCCGGATAGAGTCCTTTGAGCACAGAGTTGATTCCAAGTACATTTTTCTTCATATCCTTTGCGCTGAAGTAGCACACTCCGTGGTACTGCTCCATTGTCCGGAGAATCTCTGCCTGTTTTTTAATCTCCTGAGCACTTCTCCAAGCCTCAATTTTTGAGTTTGCGTCAAGACGGTAGGTGCCAAGGCCGCCATAAACCGGAGTACCTGCAGAGTAGTCTCTCCACCATTTTGCCAGAACATTAAAATCTGCGGCCGGGTAGCCTATGTTAAAGTAAAGCTGAGGCAGGATGTAATCCATCCAGCCCGCTTCCATCCACTTGAGGATATCTGCGTGAAGGTGGTCGTAGTTTGTGTAGCCAAAGCTTCTGGTCTCTGAACCGCGCGGGTCCTCCTGTTTGTTTCTCCAGACAGCATATGGGCTGATTCCGAATTTTACGAATGGCTTAACGGATTTAATTGTATCACGCAGCATCTTTACAACAAGGTCTACATTCTCCCTTCTCCAGGCCATCTTGTCTGCAGGCTTGTAACCTCTGCTGTGTTTTGCGAAAGATGACTCATCTGAAAAGTCGTTATTCGGGTAGAAATAGTCATCAAAGTGAATTCCGTCCAAATCGTAGCGGGTAACAAGATCCTTGATTACCTGTGTCAAAAACTCACGGGTCTCAGGGTATGCGGGGTCAAAATAGAGTTTCTTGCCATGCTTTACAAAGATGTCCGGTCTCTTTCTGTAGATATGATTCGGAGACATATCCTTGATATTGTCAACATTCTGGCTAACCCTGTAAGGATTGAGCCATGCATGGAGCTCCATCCCACGCTTGTGTGCCTCTTTGATTGCAAAGGCGAGCGGATCATACATTGGTGAAGGTGCCTTTTTCTGGTCTCCAGTCAGATAAATTGACCATGGCTCCTTGTCTGAAACATAAAATGCATCTGCAGTTGGTCTTATCTGCAGTATAATTGCATTAAAATTAAGGCTTTTATAAAGATCAAGAAGAGTGATAAGCTCTTTCTTCTGTACATCAGATGGCAGACCCGGGGCAGATGGCCAGTCTATATTGTTTACTGTAGCTATCCAGACGGCTCTCCACTCTCTCTTTCCGTCATATTCGGCCCTGGCCGGCTGAGCAAAAAGTAAAAAAAGTGCAAAAGCCATTAAAACACTGATTGTCTGTTTCATGGAAGTATATTCAGATTAAGGGGGTTAGTTAATGCTTACAAAGATATTATATTTGCACAAAAATTCCACGATTATGATTGTTGATTCACTC
>PHDP01000050.1 GCA_002842655.1 Bacteroidetes bacterium HGW-Bacteroidetes-14 | reverse complement strand
AACCATTTTTTTATTTATTTAATTTTTTTACCTTTGCACCCGGAATGTGGAAAAATTTGACTGCTTGCAACCACACAAAAAAATGCTAAAACGATCTTAATGACAGTCGTTTGTGAAAACAAAATCCATCTTTGGACTGTCTTTTTTCAGTTAGCAAGGCACATGGCAGGAGAACACTTTCACATAAGAAGTGTTATTATTTAACTTATTTTAATTTAAAGTTATGTCATATTTATTTACTTCAGAATCGGTATCTGAGGGCCATCCGGATAAAGTTGCCGATCAGATTTCAGACGCAATACTTGATGAATTCATAAGACAGGACAGCAATTCCAAGGTAGCATGCGAAACATTCGTAAGCACCGGGCTTGTTGTTGTGGGAGGCGAAATTCACTCTGAGGCATATGTGGATATTCAGCAGGTGACCAGAAGGGTAATTAACAGAATTGGTTATACAAAGGCCGAATATATGTTTGACGGAAACTCCTGCGGAATTCTCTCTGCCATTCACGAACAGTCGCCCGACATCAACCGTGGTGTTGAGGTTGCTGTTAAAGAGGAGCAGGGCGCCGGAGACCAGGGGATGATGTTTGGCTATGCCTGCACAGATACAGAGGAGTACATGCCTCTGCCTCTTACTCTCTCTCATATAGCTCTTATTGAGCTGGCAAAAATCCGCAGAGAGGGAAAGGAGATGCTCTATCTTCGTCCCGATTCAAAATCGCAGTTCACAATTGAATATGATGACAACAATACACCGCTAAGGGTGCATACAATCGTTATCTCTACTCAGCATGATGAGTTTGACATCAACGAGAAGGCAATGCAGGACAAAATTAAGGAAGATGTTAAAAACATTCTGATTCCAAGACTTATTGCCAGACTTCCAAAATATACCCAGGAGCTGTTTAAGGGAGATTACATTCTTCACGTTAATCCAACCGGAAAGTTTGTTATTGGCGGTCCTCACGGAGATACAGGCCTTACAGGCAGGAAGATTATAGTTGACACTTATGGTGGCAAAGGCGCACACGGCGGGGGAGCTTTTTCGGGTAAAGACCCCAGCAAGGTAGACCGCTCTGCTGCCTACGCCGCCAGATATATTGCCAAAAACCTTGTTGCAGCCGGTGTTGCAAAAGAGGTTCTGGTTCAGCTTGCCTATGCTATTGGAGTGGCAAGGCCGGTAAGCGTTTTCGTAAACACTTACGGAACTGCGGCTAAATTCTCCGACGGGGAAATCGCTCTTAAAATTCAGGAGATTTTTGACCTTCGTCCGGCAAAAATCATTGAAAGGCTTAAGCTGAAATACCCTATTTACGAGGCAACAGCTGCCTACGGTCACATGGGAAGAGACCCTTTCACCAGAGAGGTTGAGCTTATCGAAAACGGCGTGACTGTAAAGAGAGAGGTTGAATTCTTTGCATGGGAGAAACTGGATGCAGTGGAGGATGTAAAAAAAGCATTCGGCCTTTAATATCCAGTCAGAAGAAAAATAGGTCTCGCACTAAGGTGCCTGCTTTCAAAAATAAAGTGGAGTTTAAACGCTCCACTTTATTTTTTTTCCGAATCCAAGGCGGTTATCTGTGTATTTTGCCTCAGTAAGTTTTAACAGCCACAGGTCTCCCCCTTTGAAAATTGCATAGGGATATTTCTTCAGATACTTAAGCTTGTATGCTCCAAAAATTGAGTCGCTGCAATGCTCTATTGAGGCCCTGAACTGAATCCCCCTAATCTCTCCCACTCTCTTTGTCTCCAGGCCAATAGCACCGGCAACAACTCCCTCCTTAAGCGAGAGCCTGATGTGTCTGGTTCGCTCCTCAGATGTGATGAGAAATGCATTTTCATCTTCCAGATAGACATAAAATGCATGCGAACACCAAAGATCATCTCCGTCAGATGCGGCAAGGGTGAGCAGATGATGCTCCCCGATAAACTTTACCATGCCGGGGGGCAGTGAGCCTCCCTTAAAAGTATCTTTCTCCTTTTGTTCTTCCATTATATTTTCCGGCTACCTCCGGACTAAATTTTATCTGTTAGTGAAGAGGGTGTTTCCCCGGAGTACCTGCCCCTTCCCACAGGTAAATCTTATCTGACCTGCGCAGGCGAACTCCCTCCGGAACCGGAATTGAGCAGTATTCACCTTTAACGGCCTTCTCCACAGGATTGAGATCTGTTCTTATCTCCTCAACCTTTTGTTCCATCACTCCGGTTGAAGGTCCCATAATGAGAATATCGTCCCCCACCTTTAGCTCTCCTGTCTCTATCAGCACCTCGGCAACAGAAAGGTTTGCGAAGAAATTGGTCACCTTGCCAACATAGCGTTTCTTCTTTGTTGCCTTGTTTCCGTATACTTCACTCCACTCGCCCAGTTTTGCCCCCTGATAATAGCCGTCCCAGAATCCGCGGTTAAAGACTTCTGAAACCCTTGCCTCAAGCTCTTTTGCAAGTTCAGGCGTATATCTGCCCTCCAGAACTGCATTTGCAGCCTCCCTGTATGCAGATGTTACCCTCTTTACATACTCGGCTGACCTTGCTCTTCCTTCAATCTTAAACACCCTTATTCCTGAGTCGATTATCTTGTCAATAAAGAGAATAGTCGAGAGGTCCTTAGGTGACATTATGTATTTATTGTCAATCTCAAGTGTGTTGCCTGTCTCCTTATCCTTAACCTCGTAAGAGCGCCGGCAAATCTGATAACAGCTGCCCCTGTTCGCAGAGGCATTGTACTCATGCAGGCTCAGGTAGCACTTGCCGGAAACGGCCATACATAGTGCTCCGTGGCAGAAAAGTTCCAGTCTTACAAGCTCCCCGGACGGACCCTTTATCTGCGCCCTTTCAATGGCATCATATATCTCCTTAATCTGGTGAAGAGTAAGCTCTCTTGCCAGAACCACCACATCTGCAAACTGAGCGTGGTACTTAAGACTAAGTACATTGGAAACATTTAGCTGAGTGGAGATATGAACCTCCATTCCCTTTTCACGTGCATACAGAATTACAGCCATATCCGAAGCGATGATTGCAGATACTCCTGCAGCCACAGCCTTGTCAATCGCCTCCCTCATGGATGGGATGTCCTCGTCGTAAATAACTATGTTTAGCGTGAGGTAAGATTTTACTCCTGCCTTATTACATATCTCTACTATCTCCTCCAGGGAATCTGCAGTGAAATTGTTCGCAGAGTGAGAACGCATGTTCAGGTTCCCAACTCCAAAATAGACAGAATCTGCTCCGCCCTGTATCGCTGCATGCAGGCTTTCAAAGTTGCCTGCAGGCGCCATTATCTCAATCTTTGAATTCATAGACATAATAACAGATTTTACTTCTCCCGGTTCAGCAGGGATTTGGCAAAATCATAGAGTTGTGTTCTTTGTGCCTCATTAAGAGATGCTTTATCAAGGGCAGCCTGGGCCTCTTTGTGTAAATCGCAGATTGCCTTGTCTGCCGCATCTCTTACACCAAGTTTTTCATAAAGTGCGAGAACTGCAGGAATCTTAACCTCCGGTTTTGAATTAGTCTCTGAAATGAGTCTTTCGAGCTCTTTAAGATCATTGCCCTGGGCCCTTCTGAGACTCTCAACCAGAAGCCATGTCTTTTTGTTGCTCATTATATCCCCTCCGATTGCCTTTCCAAACACGACACTGTCTCCAAAGCTGTCGAGCAAATCGTCTTTAATCTGAAAAGCAAGACCCAGTTTGTATGCATAATCATAAATTGCGTTTGCGGCAGACGGAGTTGCGCCTCCGGTTACAGCTCCTATCTTGGCAGCACAGGCTATCAGTACCGCCGTCTTCAGGCCTATCATTTTTATGTAATCCTCACCTGTAATAACCGGCAGGGATTCATAGTTCATATCAAACTGCTGCCCTTCGCATACTTTTGCAGCAGTATCGGTAAAGATCTCCAGCACCTCCCTGAGTTTTGCCTCCGGTGCATGGCTGAGCAGCTGGTATGATTTAATGCACATAACATCTCCGGAGAGAATTGCTATGTTGTTGTTCCATTTTTTGTGCACTGTAGGCTGACTTCTCCTCATTGATGCTCCGTCCATTATGTCGTCGTGAATGAGAGTAAATCCGTGAAAAATCTCAAGTGCCAGTGCAGGATAAAGAATTGAATTGTCAATTTTATCATTAAAGAGAGTGTGACACAGAATCGCCATTCTTGGCCTGAGTCTTTTTCCTCCTATTGATATCAGATATTCTATTGGCTCATATAGCTCTCCGGGCTCCTGTTTCCAGTCGAGCGAACGCAGTCCCTTTTCAACCACAGAGTCAATTTCGGCTATTGTATACATCTTGATTTGCATTTTATGTGGGTGCGAAGTTAATCCTTTTTTATACAAATTCGTATATTCGCACCCGTGGAAAAGAACAGGCAAGAGACAGCTACGGTCGTGAAACACACCGGCAGCCACTATTTAGTGAGCCCGCTTCCCGTATGGGATCCGGTTACATGTGTTGTAAGGGGTAAACTGCGGATGAAGGGGTCGCGCACAACAAATCCGCTTGCAGTGGGCGATGTTGTGGACTACGAACCCGGTGACGAAGGAAAGGGTGCAATTGTAGCTATCCATCCAAGAAGAAACTACATTATCAGAAAATCCACCAACCTCTCCCGTGAGGCTCACATAATAGCATCAAACATAGATGTTGCTTTTCTTATAGTTACTCTTGATTTTCCCGAGACCAAAACAGCATTTGTAGACAGATTCCTTGTAACCTGCGAGGCATACAGAGTTCCCGTAAAGCTTATTCTTAACAAGTTTGACCTTCTCGACGAGAGATACTCAGATATGCTGACCGGCTTCAGGGAGATATACGAGGGAGCGGGATATGAAATTATTGAAATCTCTGCCCTTACCGGTCACAACATCGAACGCCTCAGAGCTGAGTGCAACGGAAAGGTGACGCTCTTTTCGGGACAATCCGGTGTTGGCAAGTCATCTCTTATAAATGCACTTGACAACAAACTGATTCTGCGGACAGGTGAAATCTCGGAATACCATCAGCAGGGGAAACACACTACAACATTCTACGAAATGCACCCGCTCGCATCAGGGGGATTCATAATTGATACTCCCGGCATTAAGGGATTTGGCCTTATAGAGATGGCGAAGGAGGAGCTCAGCCACTATTTCCCTGAGATGCTCAAAATATCAGACAACTGCAGGTTCGCCCCCTGCACCCACACCCACGAACCAGGGTGTGCAGTAAAAGAGGCCGTAGAAGAGGGAATTATCTCTGCAGACAGATACATATCTTACCTTGGAATGCTTGAAGAGGAGGAGAAATACAGGTAAAATATGAACAGAAAAATTCTTAAGCTCGCAACCCCAAGCATACTCGCAAACATTACAGTTCCCCTGGTAGGGATGGTAGACCTGGCTATTGCCGGCAGACTCGGCGACGCAGCTTCAATTGGCGGCATTGCAATTGGCACAATGCTTTTTGACCTCCTTTACTGGAACATGGGATTCCTCAGGGTAGGAACTGGGGGATATGCGGCCCAGGCATACGGAAGGCGGGACTTCAAAGATAGTATAAAGGTTTTGGTGCAAGCTGTTGGAACAGCTCTGCTGGCAGCACTTTTCATTTTGGCCATTCAGTACTTTTACATAATCGCAGCATTTCAGATAGTAGAGTGCTCGCCGGATGTTGAAAGGATGGCGAGGGAGTATTTCTTTATTAGAATCTGGGCAGCTCCTGCAACACTCTCGCTATTTGCATTCAAGGGGTGGTTTATTGGTATGCAGAATACCATAAGCCCAATGGTAACAGACATAGTGGTAAATGTTCTTAATCTGGTCCTGAGTATTCTGTTTGCAATAACTCTGGGAATGGGTGTTTCAGGTATTGCACTGGGCACAGTTGCAGCTCAGTATGTTGGTCTTTTCACAGCTATTACCCTTCTCACCATTTACTACAGAAAGCTCTTTCATTACATAAATCTGAAAGCAAGTCTGAAGATAAGAGAGATGAAGAATTTTTTCATTCTCAACGGAAATCTCTTTATCAGGTCTGCAAGTCTGCTTCTTGTTTACTCCGGCTTTACCAGCCTCTCTGCAAGATACGGAGACGAGCTGCTTGCAGTGAGTACAATTATGATGAAACTTATGCTGCTCTACTCCTATTTTGTTGATGGATTTGCATATGCAGGAGAGGCTCTCACCGGAAGGTACATTGGAGCCCGTGACCTTTTATCTCTGAAAAAGGCTATTAAAGGTTTGTTTTTCTGGACTTTTATTGTTGCCGCTGTTTCAACGGCTGCTTATATGTTTGCCGGCGAACCAATTATCAGACTCCTCACAAACAACCACTCAGTAATTGAGGCATCGGAACCGTTTCTTCCGTGGCTGCTGATAATCCCTCTCATTAGCTGTATTGCCTTTATGTGGGATGGTATCTATATTGGCGCAACTGCTGCCTCTGCTATAAGAAATGTAATGCTTATCTCTGCCGTGTCATTTTTTGCAACGTTTTATCTGGCAGAGGAGGCAATCGGAATTCAGGCCCTCTACCTTGCCTATGCAATGCATCTGGTAGTAAGAAGTCTTCTTATGACTCTCTATGCAAAAAAAGAGGTTACGGGAAAAATTCCTGTAACCTCATAAATTTTATCAGAATGCCTTTTAATATCTGGAGTTTACGGCATCCCAGTCTATGATTTTCCAGAGTGCCTCAAGATAATCTGCTCTTCTGTTCTGGTAATCTAGATAATATGCGTGTTCCCACACATCAAATGTTAAAACCGGCTCCAGATTTTTAGTGAGTGGTGTCCCGGCATTGCTCTCCTTGATAATTGAGAGTCTGCCATCTTTGTCTTTAACCAGCCATGCCCACCCTGAACCAAACAGAGTTGCAGCTGCTGTATTAAACTCTTTTTTGAAATTCTCGAAAGAGTCCCAGGTCTTTTCGATTGCCTCAAGAAGCTCTCCGCCAGGCTCTCCTGCTCCGCCAGGAGTAAAGCAGTTGAAATAGAATGTGTGATTCCACACCTGTGCTGCATTGTTGAATATACCACCTTCTGATTTTCTGATAATCTCCTCAAGACCCATATTTTCAAAAGGAGTACCTATTACCAAAGCATTAAGATTGTTTACATATGCCTGGTGGTGCTTGCCGTAATGATAGGCAATTGTCTGGCTGCTGATTGCCGGCTCAAGGGCATTTGCCTCGTAAGCCAGTTTTGGTAATTCGAATTTCATAATTACTGGATATTAGTAGTGATGTTGATGTAACAAATTTAACAAAAGTTCTCAAGTAATTTTTATTAACTTTGGTAATTGTATCTTTTACTAAACCCGGACTTATTTATGAGAAAACGATTGCTCTCTCTGCTAATCACTCTTCTTGCCTGCATTCAGACATCGTTTGTATTTGCTCAGAATGCGGCTGAAATCTCCATTGCGGATTCAGTTGCAGAAGGCAAACGAGTACTTATTGTCTATACAAAAGAGAGAAGTAATGAGAGACTCCGGGAGATTACCTCCGGATTTTCAAGCTATCACTCCGGAAAAAAAACTCATACCAGAATATCATCGTTGTATCTGAACAGCAACGGTACAAGAGACAGGGATGCAATGCTGGATGCCTTTAATGTTGCCTGGCGGTCGTACAGAATGACGGGATTTGACCTTATTCTGGCAACAGATATTGATGCACTTGATCTCATTAAGTCCGTTGACGGAAGTCAGGGGGCGGGAATGCCGCCTGTATTGTGCATCAAACTTGTTGGTGCCGGCGGAGAACCAAGGCATGATGTCTCCTACATTTCAACTACAATTCCAATCAGGGAGAATTTTGATCTTGGAATGAAGTTGTTTCCGCGAACCTCCCATATTCTGTTCATTTATGATGACAGTGTCTATGGAGAGAGGGAGGCTGCATTTGCAAAAAAAATTGCAGAAAAGGAGGGATCGTCAGTTAATATTGAATATCTATCCTCAGCAGGGCTTGATTTCTCAAAATTTATCAAGAAGATTAACTCAATGCCACTGAATTCTTTTGCTGTATTATCATCGTGGAAAACAGACACTCTTGGCAATTACTCCCTGAACAACACTTCATACCCTTTTTTATCCAGAATTGAGAATATGCCGGTATTAGGCATACAGAACCTTTTGCTTGGCACAGGGGTTATTGGCGGGTATACAGTTTCCAGCTGGGATCAGGGTTACAAAATTGCAGAGAAGGCTCAATGGCTCATTGAGAATCCGGGCAAGATTATCAGGGACACAATCCAGGATTACAAACTTGTATTTGATTTTTCCAAACTGAGACAGTGGAATATTTCCAGCGAAAAACTGCCTAAGGGAGCCGTAATGCTCAACAAACCACCGAGTCTGTATGACGATTACAGAACTGAGGTCCAGCTCTTTCTTGCATTTATACTTCTGCTGTTAACCTCTTTTATGGTTTTTGCCGTATACCATTTCAGATACAGGATGCTCAACAAAGAGCTCATGAGGCTTACCCGTGAGAACATCCGCAGAAAGGATCTGTTAAACAACACACTATCCGTAATGAAAGAGGGAGTTATCTCCTTTTCGCCCGATTTTACTATTATTGATGCTAATCAGGCCGCGCAGGAGTTGTCTGAATATAAAAGAGGGCTCATCGGGAAAAAATTTCAGGAAGTATTTAATACCAGCCAGAGTGGCGAAAATGAGAGTATCCGCAGTCTAATATCCCGGGCTGTCGAGAAAAAAGAGTCTCTCCGCATTCCTGAAAATACGAGAATAGATTACCGGGAAAGGGAAACCAGGTTTATTGCCGGCAATATTACTCCAGTTCTTGACAGCACGGGCAATGTGAGCCAGATAGTTCTGGTAATGAGGGATGTTACAGATTTTATCAAACAAAAAAGATATCTTCAGCTTGCACTGGAATCTGCAAAGTCATTTATATGGTTTTACAATACAAATACCAGGCAGTTTGTAATTGTTGAAAATTACGAGAACATATTTGGTACTTCTGCAAACAGGTTTCTTACCCATAAGAGTTTTCTTGAAATAGTTCACCCCGACGACAGGGACAAACTTGCCCTCTCATACGAAAAACTAAAGTTTCAGCAGACAAAAAGCTTTACAGTGGAATACCGGCTTTCCATTAACAATGACGGAAAATGGGAATGGTGGGAAAGGCGCGGAATTGTATACTCAACAGACTCTGCAACCGGTAATGATGCCAGGTTCCTGTATGGTATGGACATTAACATTGATGCTCTTAAAAAGCGTGAGAATGAATTTCTGGAAGCGAAACTAAAGGCAGAAGAGAGTGACAGACTTAAGAGTTCATTCCTCTCAAATATGAGTCACGAAATAAAGACACCCCTGAACGGGATTGTTGGTTTTGCCAATCTGATATCTGACCCATCCTATTCACCTGAAGAGAAGGCAGAATTTTCTGTAATAATTAACAATAACTCACGAACGCTTATGACTCTTATAAGCGACATTCTGGATATCTCAAGAATAGAGTCAAACAGCATGAAGTTTGAATTTACAAGGTTTGACCTGGGAAGCCAGATTGATGAAATTGCAGATCTTAACAGGCTTAATCTAAAGAAGAAAATAAAAATAACCACCCTCAAACCAGATGAGAAGAGAGATATCTGCGCAGATCCTGTACGCAACAGACAGGTTCTTGGGAATCTTGTGAGCAATGCAGTTAAGTTTACAGATGAGGGAGAGATTACAATAGGTTACCGTTTTGGAGAATCTTCTGTGGAAATTTATGTATCTGATACCGGTAAAGGAATTTCAACCAGAAATATTGACAAAATATTCAACCGTTTTTACAAAACTGACGAATATGCAAAGGGAACCGGACTGGGCCTGCCAATCTGCAAAGCTATCGTAGAGAAGTTTGGAGGAAAAATATGGGTTGAGTCAGAGGAGGGAAAGGGCAGCACATTCCGCTACACAATACCATATGATATTGAGACACGGGAAAACTCTCCCGAAGATAACAGTGAAATAAGTGGTGATAACAGTGCCTCTGTAACTCCTCAAATCTCTCCGGCAATGGGAGATGCTGCCGGGAACAGTGAACGGAGAGGCAAAGTGCTGGTTGCTGAGGATCTGGACAGTAATTTCAAACTGGTTGATATAATTCTTTCAAAACGATACGATACAATAAGGGCAGTTAATGGTCTGGAAGCGCTTAAACTTAAGAGTGAATTCAGGCCCGACATCATACTTATGGACATTAAGATGCCGGTAATGGACGGTCTTACTGCAACTAAAGAGATAAGAAAGATGTCTGATGACATCCCTGTTATAGCACTTACTGCCAATGCCTTTGAATCTGACCATCTTGAGGCGATTGAGGCCGGATGCAATGAGGTACTTACCAAACCGGTCAAGTCTACGCTTATGCTTTCGGTAATTGAAAAATACTTAAACAGAAAACTTTAATGAGGGACCTTAAATACCTGCAACTGCTGTCAAAAAGCTTTCCGACAATTTCTGCGGCAAGCACAGAGATAATAAATCTTGAAGCTATATTAAATCTCCCCAAGGGGACTGAACACTTTTTAACTGACATACATGGTGAGCACGAAGCTTTCCAGCATGTTCTGAAAAATGCATCGGGAGTAATAAGAAAAAAGGTCGAGGATATCTTTGGCCACCGGCTCAGGGAGTGGGAGAAGCGTGAACTCTGTACTCTGATCTACTATCCGGAGGAGAAACTTAAGGTTATCAAAACCAGGGAGAAAGATATTGAGGACTGGTACAGGATGGTTTTGCTGCAGCTACTGAGTGTGCTGAGCAATGTCTCTTCAAAATACACGAGATCAAAAGTTCGCAAGGCTCTTCCTCCTGAGTTCTCATACATTATCCAGGAGCTCCTTCATGAGTTTAAGACAGATCCCAACAAACAGGATTATGTTCACGCCATTATTGCCACAATCGTGACAACCGGAAGGGCGGAGAATTTTATTGTTGCAATGAGCCGTATCATTCAGAGGTTAACTATTGACCACCTGCACATAGTTGGAGACATATACGACAGAGGTCCGGGAGCACATATAATAATGGACCTGCTGTGCGACTATCACAACTTTGACATTCAGTGGGGCAACCATGACCTTGTCTGGATGGGAGCCGCGTCGGGCAGCGAAGCTTGTATCGCAAATGTACTGCGGATGAGCCTCCGATACGGCAATCTCTCCACTCTGGAAGATGGATACGGAATCAATCTTCTCCCTCTGGCTACTTTTGCGATGGAGATGTATGGTGAAGATCCGTGCAGCCTCTTTAAACCCAAGGCAAGAGAGGACGAGCCTGTGAAACAGAAACATATGAAACTGGTTTCCCAGATGCACAAGGCTATTGCCATCATCCAGTTCAAACTTGAAGGACAGGTGATTGACCGCAATCCTGAGTTTGGTATGGATGACAGAAAACTGCTCCATAAAATTGATTTTAACAAGTGGACAATCTCCATTGACGGAAAAGAGTATCAGCTTCGAGACACCCTCTTCCCTACCATTGATCCGTCTGACCCGTACAGACTCACTGAAGACGAGCGGGAAGTTATGGACATAATGAAACACTACTTCACCCACAGTGAAAAGCTCCGCAAACATATGCGCTGTATTTATGCAAACGGCTCTCTCTATCTGGTGAAAAACTCCAACCTGCTTTATCATGGTTCAGTTCCTCTTAACGAGGACGGAACTTTTAAAAAGGTTAAGATTAAAGGGGTTGAATACTGGGGGAAAGCTCTCTTTGACAAGGTAGACCAGATAATAAGACAGGCATATTTTGAAGAGAAAAAGAGGGAGAAAATGTATGCGGCCGACTTTATCTGGTATTTGTGGTGCGGACCTTCGTCTCCTCCTTTTGACAAGGACAGGATGACAACTTTTGAAAGGTATTTCATTGCAGAGAAGGAGACTCACAAAGAGAAAAAGGGACACTACTACCAGCTCAAGAACAACCGCGAGATTTGCGAGATGATTCTTAATGAGTTTGGGGTTGAAGATTCAAAGGTATCCCACATTATAAACGGTCACATTCCTGTTAAAACAGGAAAAGGAGAGTCACCAATCAAAGCCGGAGGTAAACTTCTGGTGATTGACGGCGGCTACTCTAAGGCATATCAGCCTGAGACAGGAATTGCAGGATACACACTTATTTACAATTCGCACGGGCTGATGCTTGTTCAGCATGAGCCTTTCGAATCGTCCAAGCGGGCTATAGAAGAGGGGCATGATATTATTTCTGAAACCACCGTTCTGGAGTTCAGCAACAAACGCAGGCTTGTAAGAGATACCGATATTGGAGCAGAACTTATGCGCCAGATTGAGGATCTCACAAGACTTCTTGCGGCATACAGAAGCGGATATCTGAAAGAGGACGACAATTAGAAGGGTTGTTCTGAGACAACCCTTTAAAAGTAGATTTCTGCAATCATGCAGCGGGCAGAACCGCCGCCGTTAGTCTCAATGGCTTCAAGTTCCGGTGCAAGGATTCTGCAGTATGAAGAGAGGGTCGCGAGCTGCTCTGCAGTGAGCGACCTCTTTGCTGTAGCTGACATGATGAGCAGTGGTTCACCGCCTTTCCCGCGAAGCTGGAGCATATTTCCTGCAAAGTTCTCCATTTGCTCCATGGAGATTTCTACAAGCTCCTTATCGCAATCCTCTACGAAAGCAATGAAACTCTCACGCTCCGCTATGTTTTTGATTGAATCAAGACAGGCGACAACAAACTTCTCCCCAATGCACATCATCACATTTGTGTGGTAAATAAGAGATCCGTTATTATCAGTAGCATCAAAGATAAAGTATTCGTAATCGAGCTCTTCGCAGAATTGTTCGAGTACCTTTTCGTCACTTCTTGGTGAGCGGCAAACATATGCCAGTTTATTCGGACGGTCAAGAATCAGACTTCCTGTCCCTTCAAGAAAGAGGTTTTTCTCCTCCCACGAGGTCAGATCTACCAGTCTCTTCATTTTTCCCTTCGAACCAATCTCCTTAATTACCTTAAGGACAGTCTCCTTTCTCTCCATTCTCCGGTTTGGTGCACACATGGGATAGAGCACCAGCTCTCCAGATTCGTGTGTAGAGAACCAGTTGTTGGGAAATATTGAATCGGGTGTATGAGGGTCCGGGGTGTCCTCCACAACAGTAACCTCAACACCATTTGTTCTGAGCAGAGTTACGAAGTTATCGAACTCGGCAAGTGCCATCTCCTGTGCGCTCAGCTCCAGGCCTCTTCTCTGGAAAGAGTTGTTTACGGCAGTCTGTTCATTAAAGCCGAATCTTACCGGCCTTACCATTAATACTCTTGAAGTTGTCTGCATAACCTGAAACTATTCGAGATCTTTAAACGATTTCACAATGATTCCTATTGCCTCCCTGAGCTGCTCCTCTGTAATAACGAGCGGAGGTGCAAAACGGATTATATGTTTATGAGTAGGTTTGGCAATAAGCCCGTTTTCTGCCATCTTTTCGCAGACATCCCATGCCTCTTTGCCATTAAACGGCTTAACTACTATTGCATTCAGCAGTCCTTTGCCCCTTATCAGTTCTATGAAAGGCGACTTAACCTTTCCCATCTCTTCCCTGAAAATCTTTCCAAGGTATTCGGCCTTCTCCACAAGCTTTTCCTCCTTTACAACCTCCAGTGCGGCTGTTGCAACGCGGCAGGCTAGAGGGAATCCGCCAAAAGTAGACCCGTGCTCTCCCGGTTTAATGGTGAGCATAATTTCATCATCTGCCAGAACGGCCGATACCGGTAACACTCCACCGGAAATTGCCTTACCAAGAATAACAACATCCGGACGAATTCCTTCATGGTCGCAGCAGAGCATCTTGCCTGTGCGGGCAATTCCTGTCTGAACTTCGTCTGCAATGAAGAGTACATTGTATTTTTTGCAAAGGTCATAGCATCTCTTAAGATATCCGTTGTCCGGAACGAAAACTCCTGCTTCGCCCTGAATTGGCTCTACCAGAAATGCAGCTATATTTTTTGAATTTTGCTCCAGAACCGCCTCCAGCGCATTTGCATCGTTGTATGGGATTTTTACCAGTCCCGGTGTAAACGGACCATACTGTGCATAAGAATCCGGATCTGACGAGAGCGATACAATACTGATTGTCCTTCCGTGAAAATTGCCTTCGCAGCCAACAATAACTGCCTGGTTTTCCGGGATCTGTTTTTTAACATAGCCCCAGCGCCTTGCAAGTTTAAGAGCTGTCTCAACTGCCTCTGCCCCCGAGTTCATTGGAAGTACTTTGTCATATCCAAAGTAGTTGTGGATAAACTCCTCGTATGGTCCAAGACAGTCATTGAAGAAGGCTCTTGATGTAAGACAGATTTTATCTGCCTGATCTTTAAGCGCTCCCACAATTTTAGGATGACAGTGTCCCTGGTTTACTGCAGAGTATGCAGAGAGAAAATCGAAATACTTTTTGCCGTCTACATCCCATACAAAAGCTCCTTCACCTCTTGAGAGGACAACTTCCAGAGGGTGGTAGTTGTGTGCTCCGTATTTTTCTTCCTGGCCAATGTAAGCAGCTGCTTTTTGCGAAATTTTCATAATTAAGTTAGATTATCCAACAAATATAGCCCTATTTTTCCACAAAAAATGTTGATAAGTTGTTTGCTTTTCGGAAAATATACCTTATCTTTGCAACCCGTTTTATATAACGTAATTACATAAAGTAAAGATTAACAATTAATTATGCCAACAATTCAACAATTAGTACGCAAAGGCCGTACGGTGATAGTGGAGCAGAGTAAGTCTCGCGCACTGGACGCATGTCCTCAAAGGCGTGGTGTTTGTGTTCGCGTGTACACAACTACTCCAAAGAAACCAAACTCGGCTATGCGAAAAGTTGCCCGTGTTCGCTTGACTAACCAGAAGGAAATCAA
>PHDP01000049.1 GCA_002842655.1 Bacteroidetes bacterium HGW-Bacteroidetes-14 | reverse complement strand
TACGTTTCAGATAAATCAATACATTCCCAATCATTTTTTGATGTACGACATATTAGAGTTAAGCAAAAAGAGTCAGGAAGACTTATTTGCTATTGCGAATGAGCTTAATATAAGCAAGTTCAAAAACCTTTCAAGAGAAGACCTCATTTACGAAATTCTTGATGAACAGGCCAAAGTTGGAAGTCTCTCCGGCGACCCTGTTATGGTAAGGAGGCCTCAGCCAAAGGTTCAGCCTCAATCTCAGCCAAAAGATGGCAAGAGAGGGCCAAAGAAGAGGGGCGATGCTCCTCAGCAGTCCGGCAGGCCGCAACCAGCAATCAAGTCTGCAGACACTGCAAAACCCGGACAGCCTGCACAACCATCACAGCAATCTGTTCAGTCTCAACCTCAGCTAAAAATTCAACCTCAGCATACTCCTGCTGCAGAATCTGCGCCTGCACCGGCATCGCAGGCAACTGCACCGGCAGCTGTAACACCTTCAGCTCAGGAACAGGCCGCTGCAAAAAAACGCGGAAGACCTGCAAGAAAGAGAGTAAAGGATGAGAAGCCGGAAGTGTCAGAAATAAAAGCAGAGTCAGCCTCTGCAGTTCCCGGAACAGAGGAGGAGATTGCTGCAATTGTTGCGGTAACAAGAGAGATGAGACAGGAGACGACTCAGCCTCAGACAGTGAAGGAGTTTGTTAAACTTAACCGTAACGACAGACAGCAGAATAATCAGAGACCGGATAACAACAGACCAGATAACAGGACTGACAGCAAACCGGAAATCGCAAACAGAAACAAAAATCAGGAGAGACATGAATTTCACGAAAGAGTTGTCGATACTGATGCAATCCAGCTTGAGCAGGTTTCTGAGATAACAGAAAATGTTGCCGACACACAGACTTTGCCACAGCAGAATATTCAGGTACAGCAGGATAACAGAGAGAGAAGACCTAAGGAGAACCAGCCTCGTCCAAAAATTGAATTCGAGGGAGAGGTTGAAGCAACCGGAGTTCTTGAAATAATGCCGGACGGTTATGGTTTCCTCCGCTCTTCTGACTACAACTACCTTAACTCTCCGGATGATATCTACATCTCTCAGTCCCAGATAAAGCTATACGGACTTAAGACCGGAGACACACTTACCGGCGAAATCAAACCACCAAGGGAGGGTGATAAATATTTTCCTCTTGTAAAAGTTAAGCAGATTAACGGCAGAAGTCCGGAATTTATAAGAGACAGAGTCCCGTTTGATTTTCTGACACCGCTTTTCCCTGAAGAAAAATTTGACCTTACTTCAAACGGACATAACAACCTCTCAACAAGGGTTGTGGATATGTTTGCACCAATAGGAAAGGGCCAGCGCGGACTTATTGTCGCTCAGCCTAAGACTGGTAAAACAGTTTTACTTAAGGATATTGCAAATGCAATTGCAGACAACCATCCTGAAGTATACATGATAGTACTCCTTATAGATGAGCGTCCGGAAGAGGTTACTGATATGCAGAGATCTGTAAAAGCTGAGGTTATTGCCTCTACTTTTGATGAACCTGCAGAGAGACACGTAAAGGTTGCCAATATTGTTCTGGAAAAGGCAAAGAGACTTGTTGAGTGCGGCCACGATGTGGTTATTCTTCTTGACTCGATTACCCGTCTTGCCAGAGCCTTTAATACTGTACAGCCTGCATCGGGCAAGGTGCTGAGCGGTGGTGTGGATGCCAATGCACTGCACAAACCAAAGAGGTTCTTTGGTGCAGCCAGAAATATTGAAAACGGAGGTTCGCTCACAATCATTGCAACTGCGCTTACAGATACTGGCTCAAAAATGGACGAGGTTATCTTTGAAGAGTTCAAGGGTACAGGCAACATGGAGCTTCAGCTTGACAGAAAACTCTCAAACAAGAGAATATTCCCGGCAGTTGATGTAACATTGAGCAGCACAAGAAGAGATGATCTCCTCTTTGACAAGGAGCAGCTGAGCAGAATCTGGATTCTCAGAAATTATCTGGCAGACATGAACTCAGTTGAGGCAATGGAATTCCTTAAGACAAGGATGATTAGAACAGACAATAACATGGAATTTCTTAATTCCATGAATGGTGAATAAAACAGCAGAGTTGCCGGCGGGATTTAAAATCCCGCCAGGTGAACTCCTGCACCAATTAAAAATCCTAATGCAATATTGATAGCTTTGGCAAGTACAAAGCTTTTTTTGCTTTCTGCCAGCAGCGGAAGTGCTGTATGTCCGTCCTGTGCAATGGAGCTGGCCAGCAAAACTGAGAATGGAACAACTCCTCCTGCAAAGAGGGTAATAAAGACCATATGCGGCCCGGATTCAGGAATGATACCAATTGCTACAGCAATCAAAATCATTACCAGTACATTTTCTTTTATCCAGTGCTCAATATCGAGGTACTGCATTCCAAAGTGAATCACAAGCAGGGCACCAAGTGTCCAGAGAAAGATTGAGCGAAAATGTTTTTTTACTACATGCTCCCAGAGGTGCTTTTTAATAAAGTGCTCGTTTGCTCTTGCAGTAAGAAAGAGCACAAAAAGGCTCAGCCCTGCAAATAGCAGATTAATCCACCTCTCTGAAAATATATCAAAACTTCCGTGATGTTCACCTGCATGAACTGTTCCGTCTGCATGGGTATGACTGCTCTCAGGAGCGGCCGCAACAATCTCGTGGGCATGACCATCATGACCAGCTTCACCCTCCATGTGTGTGTGTTCCAGGAGGCCAAATACAACAGCAATAATAAATACCGCTATGCCGGCCATAATTGAGATTCTCTCTCTTGTCATTTTTCTTGGAACACCTTTACCGCCAAAGATTTCCGGATGGGAATGCTCATGTACAGGCTGATTCTCTTTTTTGTCGCAGCACTCTTCGTGCAGAGAAAACTCCTCCGGTGCAAAAGGTCTCTTTTTGATCTTGATAAATCTGTCAACAAGGAGTCCTGCACCTATTCCAATCAGGAGCAGAAGAACAAACAAAAAGATTGCTGTCTTCGGAATCATTGCAAGCATAATAAATGCTTCATCGCCCGATGATGATATCATCATTGCGACAAGGGATCCAAAACTTAAAAGGTTGTGTGTGTAAAGAGAGACTACTGCAAACCCGCCCACGCAGCCGGGAACCAGTCCCAGCAAAGCAGCAAGGACCACCTGTCTGAAAGGTGATTTGCGAAGTTTTTTGAAGCTCTCCCCGTGTGAGTGAATATTTACATATTCAATGAGCAGCATCATAATCATCACCAGACCGGTGATAAGAATGCTGTTCTTTAAAGCATCTAATAATATGTTCATTTATCTGTTTTCGTTATATAATCTCAGTAATTCCGAAGCAGCAGCAAAAGAGCCAAGTTTGCCCTCCATTACCCTCTCTTCAAAATCCTTAAGTTTTCCTGTTATGCGGGAATCTTCGAAGAACCTGTTCTTAAGTCCTTCGTTAATGGTTTCATACATCCAGTACCTGGACTGCTCTTTTCTTCTCTGCAGGTAGTATCCGTTACCTTTGGCCATCAAAAAGTACTCTTCAATTTTGAGAAGTATCTCCTCCAGACCCTCCTTAGTTACTGCAGATGATGTCATTGCAGTGGGAACCCATCCGGATTCAGAAGGCGGAAAGAGGTGAAGTGCATTGGAATAAAGAGCCTTTGCCATAGTAGCCTTGTCAATGTTGCTTCCGTCTGCCTTTGTAATTGCAATCAGGTCAGACATCTCCATAATACCTCTCTTTATACCCTGCAGCTCGTCACCCGCACCGGCAAGCATCAGCAAAAGGAAAAAATCGCTCATTGAGTGAACTGCCGTCTCTGACTGACCAACACCAACAGTCTCAATAAAAATTACATCAAAACCGGCTGCTTCGCAAAGAACAATACTCTCCCTTGTTTTTCTTGCAACACCTCCTAGTGAGCCTCCGCTTGGGCTGGGCCTTATGAAGGCATTGGGATCTGAACAGAGTGTTTCCATTCTTGTTTTGTCTCCGAGAATACTTCCTTTACTTCTCTCGCTGCTCGGGTCTATTGCCAGCACTGCCAGTTTATGTCCACGGGCAGTTACCATTCCGCCAAATGCCTCAATAAATGTACTTTTTCCGGCTCCCGGAACCCCGGTAATGCCAATTCTCATTGATTCAAGTGTATGCTTCTGGCACTCTTCCAGTATTTCTCTTGCAATCTCCCTGTGTTCAGGAAGGTTGCTCTCCACCAGCGTTATTGCCTGACTCAGGGTTGTAGTGTTTCCTGATTTGATCCCGTCTACATACTCCTTTACGGTAAGCTGTTTAATTCTGTTCTTTTTGTAGAAGTTGCTGATGTATGGATTTACTATTGGAGGCTGTTCTATGCCTTCATTCACGATAAGTGCGCTGTCGTGTTTCTGATGGTTGTTTTCGTGCATTATTAAGGAGCTTTATCTGGTTACGCTGCCCGAAAGCAGAAGGTTGAAAACTGGTCTGGAAGGTGAGTTTGTAACAAAGGTTATCTGGTAGATTACATCACCTGACACACCTTTTGTGTTTGCCTTAATCTCAATTTTTGCGGCCGCTCCGGGATTGACTGAAGCCGGATGTGATACAGTAACACCTTCGTGATTGGAGTCATATTTATAAAGCTGAAGTACTCTTCTTCCAAGATTTTTTAGTTCGAAAGTCTCAGAGATTTCTGTACCTGCCTTAACTGTTCCGAAATTCACGGCACTGTTATTTGCCATTGGAAGCGGGGCCTGGTCAATATCCTCTTTGGTAAGATTCGAGAAATTGTCAAGGATTCTTACCTGTACCTCAATTATGTCTGAGCTTATTTTTTTTCCGTTCAGAACGAGGTTTGCCCTGTACTTTACAGTACCCCAGTTTTTTTGTGCTTTTGTGTTGAGAGTTACCTTCAGTTCGCCCTTTTTCCCGGGAGAAATAATCTGTGGAGAAGCGGTAATTGTGAGACCGGGAGTCAGGTCAGAAAATTCAATTTTTAATGAATTTGAACTGGTATTGGCAACAGCAATAACATCGCTTTTTGAGTCACCCTGTGCTATCTGTCCCAGGTCGAGCAAGCTGGTTCTGAAAGAGAGCTCACCAATTTTTTTTGGAAAGAGCTGGCTCAGACTTTTTGGCTTCTCGTGAACAACACCTTTAATCCTGAGGATAATCGGACGATTAAGTCCGCTTACATAAACAGTAAGTGATTTGTCAAAAGGATAGGGTCCCTGGTCATTCAGGAATGTAACCTCAATTTTCCCGCTGTCACCCGGCTTAACAGGATTTCTTGTCCATACAGGGGTGGTGCAGCCGCATGAAGAGATGACGGTCTGAACTACCAGCGGCTGTTTGCCGGTATTCTTAAAGATAAAGGTATATGTATGCTTGCCGGAGTTAAGACTTATGTCACCAAAGTCGTGTACAAGTTTGTTAAATTCAATAATTCCGTTTCCTGCGTTTTGGGCTCCCGCGCTAAAAATCAGGAGCATAAAGATAAAAGATAAAACCGCAGGCCTGATGAGTTTAGTTGATCTCATATAACCGTTTTCAGTTTAATATTGACACAACAAAGATACATTTGTATTTGTTCTATTCCAACCTTTTTATATCTTTGCAGGCAATAAACCAATTCAAAACTTTTTCAATAATGGCTTACAAAATTTCTGAAGATTGCACCGCTTGCGGTACTTGTATCGATGAGTGTCCTGTAGAGGCTATCTCTCCTGGCGATATTTATAAAATCGACCCGAATATCTGTACAGACTGTGGTTCTTGCGCAGATGTTTGCCCTGTTGGCGCTATTGCACCTGCAAACTAACAAGAGAAAGATAAAAAAAGAAGGGGTGACGGATTAATTTCCGCCACCTCTTTTCTTTTAGGCGCAGGCTTGTCAAATCTCGGCATTCCCAAGGTCATGCTCCTGAAATTTAATTGAGTATACATTCAGCAAACTGCTGTCAGATACTGGAGATCTTGCAGGAGAGTCAGACCCCATGCCTTTGAGTGTGATGTCCAGATAGTATATCTTGTTTTTCATTATTCCCCAGTATTCATCTGACCATGCAGATGAGGATGTGGGAAAGTTTACGGGAATCATATAATAGGTTTTAATTCCGCCCAGATAGCCGTCAATTACAACGCATGTGGGATTAATAACAGGTTCGTTTACAAACTGGTCATAATAATTTTCATACACAGTAAAGTGGTGCCTTGTTGTGTGGGGTGAAGCACCTATTGCAGATGCGATAGTGTCGCATAAAAGGTTTCTGCTCAGATTGCCTGTGCCGTCGGTGATACTCAGTGAGTCTTTATTAAGAAATACCTTTGGAATTGATTCGTTCATGAGAAAGGTCTTTTTCCTGCTTACCACATTTGTCATATATATCCGTGGTGAGGTAAGCTGCATTCCCTCCCAGGGCGTGCCAGCAAAGTCAGCCTTTATACTTCTTACAATCAGTTTTGAAACCAGCCTGAATGGTATAATAGTCATTGTCGTGTTGTCAAAAACCTCTCTCTCAACACTCAGACCTCCGTATGTGAACCATGGAGTCTCCTCCTCTTTGAGGTCTGATATCATCCCGCGGAGTGCGGCTCTGTCTGTAAGGTTATCGAGATTCATCGACGGCTGAGGATTGCCTAGTATATAGATGTCCCTTACGCCTGAATTGAAGGCAAGCTGAATGTTTTTCACTGAATCCGGATTGTCGATTTTTTTGTATTTGATAAGGGTTCCGCTCTGGCTGTCATATACCATGATGTGAAGTGTTCTGGTGGCAAGTTTGTTGGGCATGGTGTCCAGACCTGTTCCTGTTGCCCTTGTTGAGAGAGCTGTATTGACATTAATGGTAAGGGTACATATCTTGTCTTCTGGCTTGTCTTTACTGCAGGAGAGAGCCAGTGCCGTACATATTGCCCCAAGAACAAAATTTGCATACAGATGTGCCCTAGAATTGATAATTTTCATAACTAATTCATTTTAAGTTTAGAGCACTAAAATAATATTCAATATTGTTAATATTAATGCAGAAAATCAGATATGTACGAATCTGAAAAAATAATGTGGGAATCTATATTTTTCATAACTTTGAAGCTCCAATTTTAGAATCATATGCTTAACATTAGACTTTTGAGAGAGCAGCCTGAGTTTGTCAGAGAGCGACTGCTGGTAAAGAATTTTGACGCAACAGGAATAATAGGTAAAATCAACTCACTTGATCAGTCCAGAAGAGTTGCGCAAACAGAACTGGATTCCATTCTCGCAGAGCAGAATTCAATTGCAAGAGAGGTTGGAATGCTCATGAAGAGTGGTAAAAAAGAGGAGGCAGAAGCTGCTAAGGCAAAAGTTGCTGCCCTTAAAGAGGAGTCAAAATCTCTCGAAAGTAAGATGAATGATTCGGCTAACGAGATGAACGATTTGCTTGTTCAGCTTCCAAACCTTCCACACACCTCTGTTCCACTGGGAAAACTACCAACTGACAATGTTGTGGTAAAGGAGGGAGGAGAGATTCCAAAGCTCACAAACGCACTTCCCCACTGGGAACTGGCAAGGAAATATGATATAATTGATTTTGACCTTGGCGTAAAACTCACAGGAGCCGGTTTCCCGGTTTACAAGGGTAAAGGGGCAAAGATACAGCGCGCGCTTATATCATATTTTCTCGATAAGAATACAGCTGCGGGATATACAGAGGTTCAGCCTCCGCTTATGGTAAATGAGGCATCCGGATTTGGTACCGGCCAGCTTCCTGATAAGGGAGAGCAGATGTACCATGTTGGTCTTGATAACTTCTATCTTATTCCAACAGCCGAGGTTCCGGTAACCAATATATTCAGAGATGTAATTCTTTCTGCAGGCGAATTACCGGTGAAAATGACTGCATATACTCCATGTTTCAGGAGAGAGGCAGGTTCTTACGGTAAGGATGTGCGCGGCCTGAACAGACTCCATCAGTTTGACAAAGTAGAGATAGTACAGGTGGCTCACCCGGATACCTCTTATGAAGCCCTGGAGGGTATGGTTGAACATGTTGAGTCCATTGTTAAGGCACTTGGCCTTCCATACAGGATTCTCCGCCTTTGCGGTGGTGATATGAGCTTTACCTCTGCACTTACTTATGACTTTGAGGTTTATTCGGCAGCGCAGGAGCGCTGGCTTGAAGTGAGCTCTGTATCCAACTTTGAATCTTTTCAGGCAAACCGTCTTAAGCTCAGATATAAAGATGAGAATGGAAAGCCGCAGCTTGCACATACACTAAACGGAAGTTCACTTGCTCTCCCGAGAATTCTTGCAGCTCTGCTGGAGAACTACCAGGATGAGAAGGGAATCAGAGTTCCTGAAGTTCTCAGAAGCTACTGCGGATTTGATTATATTGACTAACAGGCCTGAATGGCAAAAAACAGAGTTATATTAGGCATTGACCCCGGCTCCCAGATTATGGGTTACGGGGTCATTGAGGTTTTCTCCGGAAAGCCCCGCTATATAACCATGGGTGTTATCGATCTGAGAAAAGAGAAGGATCACTTTAAAAGAATCAGACAAATCTTCATAGAGGTCACCGAGCTTATTGAACAGTACCGGCCAGACGAACTTGCTGTTGAGGCGCCATTCTACGGGAAAAACATTCAGTCTATGCTCAAGCTGGGCAGGGCACAGGGCTCTGCAATTGCTGCTGCTCTCAACAGGAATATGGAGATTTATGAATATGCACCCAGAAAGGTGAAACTTGCAATAACCGGAAAGGGAGCTGCATCCAAGGAGCAGGTAGCAACTCTTCTTATGAATATTCTTAACACAGGCATCAAACCTGAGTTTTTTGATGCTTCAGACGGACTTGCTGTGGCACTGTGTCACTATTACCAGACCTCTGCTCCAGGTATTTCAAAGTCCGCTCCAAAAAGCTGGGAATCGTTTGTAAAAACTAATCCCGGCAGAATCAAATAATTTTTTTTCAATCTCTTTAACTTTTTCCCCTTTCGGTTGTCAAAGGGTTGTTGATTTATTGAATTATAAAAAGAACCAAACATATTTTATGAAACTATTCAGATTTATTTTCGCTTTTGCGGCTCTTATGATTCTATCCTTTGCCGCGCTTGCGGAAGAGGAGCAGAGAGGTTTTTCAGTGAAAGTGACCATTATTGACAGTCTCAGGAATGAGCCCGTTGAATTTGCAACTGCTTCTGTAACCCGCGCAGACAATGCAAATTTTCACAAATATGCACTCACAGATGCATATGGTGTTGCCTCTATTAACGGACTGCCTGCAGGTAATTACATCCTGAAACTTGAATTTCTTGGATTTGAGACCTATACCAAAAATATTACACTGGGAGAAAACAGACAACTTGATGTAGGTAAAATTTCTCTGAAAGAGCAGATTAACACACTCAATACTGTTGTTGTATCTGCAGTTGGAAATCCGATTATTGTTAAAAAGGATACTGTTGAGTACAACGCCTCCTCTTTCAAGACAACAGAGAATGACATGCTTGAGGAGCTTCTGAAAAAACTTCCCGGTATTGAGATTGACTCTGAGGGCAAAATCACTGCCAACGGCAAGGAGATTAATAAAATCATGATTGATGGTAAGACATTCTTTTTGAACGACCCTCAGCTTGCCACAAAAAATTTGCCTGCAAAAATCATCGATAAAGTAAAGGTTGTTGACAGAAAATCTGAGCAGGCACAATTTACGGGTATTGATGATGGTGAAGAGGAGACAGTGATTGACCTTAGTATCAGACCGGGCATGATGAACGGCTGGTTTGGAAATGTCTCTGCAGGATACGGTACAGATGACCGCTATCAGGGAGCCGGAATGGTTGGTAATTTCACAAAAACAACCCAGCTTACAGCTGTTGCAAACATTAACAATACCAATAACAGAGGTTTTTCTGACATTGCAGGAAGTATGATGTCTGCAATGAGAAACAACTCAGGCATGGGAGACCAGGCATTCAGGGTTGGAGGTGCAACAATGCGCTTCGGAGGAAGCGGAATTACCACATCATGGATGGGTGGTGTAAACGGGAATGCTGAATTTAAAGGCGGAAAGCTAAAAGTAGGCGGAAGCTACCTCTACAGCGGCAGTGACAACCTTTCAGTTAGCAAAAGCTTTAAGCAGAATTTTCTGGAAGACAGTACATTCAATTATGCACAGGATATCACATCTCAGAAGTTTTCTGATGGTCACAGGGTAGCTCTTACTCTTGAATATCAGCTTTCCAAAAATGCTTCAATTCTCTTCAGACCAAACATAGGTATCAACAAGGGAAGATTTGACGACTCAAAAACCTTCTGGACAAAAGGTGGAGCGGGAACACCAATTAATGAGGGCTACAGTCTCTCAAGCGGAGAGAATGACTCTCAGAGTATTGACGGCGACCTGCTTTACAGGCAGAAGTTTACCAAACCGGGCAGAACTTTCTCTGTAAATATGAGATACGGATATTCAAACAACGAATTGTTCAACGGAGTTAACCAGTCAAAAACAGTGATAGGTGATGATGCAGATTCAACTATGGTTGACCAGAGATACAAATCGAACTCTCTATCGTATAATATGTCTGCGAGGGCATCCTATACCGAGCCGCTGGGTAAGAACTACTTCATGGAGCTTGCATACAGGATCAACTACAGGTATTCAGATTCAGACAAGAAGGTTTATGACAAGAACAGTGTTACGGGAAATTATGATGTTCTCAATGACGAGTACACAAATTATTTCGAAAACAGGTTTATAAATCAGGCTGCAGAAATTAATGTTCGCAAGAATGAAGAGAAATACAGCTATGTACTTGGATTTAATGCACAGCCATCTTCAACAAGAAGTGTGAGGAGTGACGGAACTATAATAAACAGATCTGTTGTAAACTTTGCACCATCTGCTCAGCTTGATATAAAGTTCTCTGACACTAAAAATCTGAGAATACGATACAGGGGCCGTACGGACCAGCCGTCAATCAATCAGCTTCAGCCTGTAAGAGACAACTCAAACCCGCTTCTGATTCCAATGGGTAATGAAAACCTGCTTCCTGAATTTGAACACTCAATCTGGACGGAATACAGAAATACAAAAAGAGAGACATTCAGAACAGTGAATGCTAGCCTGGAGGCAAATTATACTCAGGACAGGATTGTGACCCAGAGATGGTATGACAATTCCGGAGTGCAGTACACAAGACCGGTCAATGAACAGGGAGCATACAATGTAAATGGTAACTTTATGTTCAGCACTCCTATCAACAAATCGAAATTCTCAATAATGAGTTTTTCGAGAGTGGGATTAAACAGGGGAGTGAGTTTCTCGGGCAGAACTCTTGAAACTCTTCAGAAGGGATTTACAACAACACTATCTTTCAATGAGATGCTCAGGTTTATATACAGAGGCGATAAACTGGAACTGAGTGTGGGCGGAAGGGCAAGATACAATTATGCATGGTACACTATCAAGAAGGAGAGTCAGCCTGCAACCTGGAACAATGCCATAAACGGATATTTTAACTGGACATTGCCTGCCGGAATCAATCTTACATCTGATGTTGACTACAATTTCTACATTGGATACGGCGAAGGTTACAATACTCCTGCAGTAGTATGGAATGCAGAGATTTCGAAGATGCTCTTCAAGAACATGGGAACACTCAGACTTAAGGTATTTGACATAATGAACCAGTCCAAGAGTATCTGGAGAACAACAACAGACAACTATATTGAGGATGTAGAAAACAACACCCTGCAGCAATACTTCATGCTAAGCTTTACCTGGAGATTCGGCACATTTGGCGGAAACAGACAGGGAGGAGACAGAGTGCCTATGCGTGGTCCCGGTGGCGGACCGGGAATGGGGGGCCGCCATTTCCACTAGCGGATAGCCATGTAGTTACGCCATTTTTCTATTACAGACTTTAAATCAGAAGGAATCTCATTTGCAAAAAGGAGATTCCTTTTTGTTGTAGGGTGTACAAATCCGAGTGTCTGTGCATGAAGAGCATGACGGGGCATCAGCTCAAAACAGTTCTCTATGAATTTTTTGAACTTGTTGTAAAGCGTACCCTTTACTATCTTATCTCCGCCGTAACGGTCATCATTGAAAAGCGGGTGTCCTATGTAATCCATGTGAACCCTTATCTGATGCGTTCTTCCTGTTTCCAGAACACACTCCACAAGTGTTGTAAATCCAAAGCGTTCAATTACTTTATAGTGAGTTACGGCATGCTTGCCGGCACTTCCGTCAGGAAACACCTTGAACTTCATTCTATTGTTGGGATCGCGGGCAATATGTCCGGTAATTGTTCCTGAATCTTCCTTAAGATTTCCCCATACAAGTGCGATATATTTTCTCTCAATTGTATGATCAAAAAACTGCTTGGCCAGAAAAAGCTGAGACTCCTCATTCTTTGCTATCAGTAAAAGACCGGATGTATTCTTATCAATTCTGTGAACAAGAACGCCCATTCTGTCGTCAGGCGCATCTGCATCCTGGGAAATTCCCAGATGGAAAGCCAGGGCATTAATCAGTGTGCCTGAGTAATGACCATGACCGGGATGGACAACAAGTCCGGCAGGTTTGTTAATAACCAGCAGGTCGTCATCTTCATAAACTATTTCAAGCGGAATATTTTCCGGTTTAATTTCACAGCCCTTTCTTCTGTACGGGAGTACTATTGTAATAATATCTCCGGGCTTAACCATATAATTGGCCTTAACCACCTTTTCGTTCACCAGGACATATCCCGCACCAATTGCAAGCTGAATCCTGTGCCTGGAGGTCTTCTCCATATGGGCGGTCAGGTATTTGTCTACTCTTATAGTCGTCTGCCCCTTGTCTGCTACAAAACGATAATGTTCAAACGAGCCGCCCGACTCTTCGTCATCTCCAATCTCGTCAAAATCAATATCAATATCCTCGTCCAGTTCTTTTACCATCAATTTTTTTTGTTGTTTCTGAGACTTTCCAGTTTGGTCTTGTCTACAGTTATTGTTATCTCTACATAAGAGCCAAGCTGGCGCTGTATGTTTTCCGAAGCCTCAGGACTCTGAGAAATCACAAAGCCCGATATTGAATCGGAATAATTCTTCACAGACTCATCGTAACGAATCCGGGCAATATTCAGGGAATTGTCTATCAGAAGGTCCCTTGCAGTTGTTACAGGAAGACCGGTAACATCAGGTATATATGTTCTCTCTCCATCTCCGCTTATACCAAGTTCAAGGTCAATCTCACTCTCAGTTTCCACCAGTGTTCCTGGGGCAATGTATCTGCCGTTCAGCCTCTGGGACAGAACATTGTTAGTGGCCATGTCAGAGACATAAATTAGTTTTCCCACTCTGAGCTGTCTGGCTACCAGCTCTGCCTTTGCCTGTCTTAGTGAAAAACCGGTAACAGATGGCATGGCAACCTTTTTGGGAGTCATGGAGTTGATTGTAAGGAGAATTCTCCTGTTCTTTTTAACCATGCTTCCGGCAACGGGGTTTTGTCTGAATACGCTTCCTCTTGCCATTTTAGGAAGGAAAACAGAGTCTGTTATCTCAACCTTGAAATCTGAGGCATCTGCAAGCTCGCTTGCCTGCTCAAAACTGAGCCCTGAGAAATCCGGAACCTCATGTTCGGAGTTGTGCCTTGTGATAATGCTCAGAAGAATTATTACAACTATGAGAACTGCAGCAAAAATTGCAGCCATCTTATAAACCTCCTTCATGAACCAGCTTTTATACCACTTGTTCTCTGTTCCAACCTTTTTCATAATTGACAGTTATTGTGCAAAATTATTATTTTTTCTGCAATTCATTATAGAAGCTGTCTCTTTCAACAGCAGTGAATCCCGCTTCAGAAGCAATTCTTGCAATGTCGTCAGTTGTCATGACAGGATTCTGTTCTTTAGAGCCGGCCATACTGTAAATCTTTGTTGAGTCATTGATTGTGCCGTCCATATCGTCTGCTCCGTAAAGAAGTGCAAGCTGGCACATCTCCTTTCCAAGCATTGGCCAGTATGATTTAATATGAGGTATATTGTCAAGAACAATTCTTGAAATTGCAAATGTCTTGAGTACCTCAATAATATTCAGCTCTCCGAGGTATGAAAGGGGATTGTTTGCAGGTTTAAAGAGCAGGGGAATGAAGGCATCAAAACCTCCTGTTTCGTCCTGAAGTTCCCTTAAAGCCATAAGATGCTCAATTCTGTGCCTTCTCTCCTCAATGTGGCCAAAAAGCATGGTAGCATTGGTCCTCATTCCCAGCTTGTGTGCCTCTTTGTGAATCTCAAGCCACCTGGCTCCGTCTGTCTTGTCTGCGCAGATTTTATTTCTTACCTCTGGATTGAAAATCTCTGCTCCTCCACCCGGCAGCAGTTCAACTCCTTTCTCTTTAAGAGCAATGAGAACATCACGCACAGGAAGTCCCGAAGAGCGTGTCATATCATCAATCTCAACAGCGGTATATGCCTTGATTGCTACACCGGCCGGCATTTCGCCTCTCACTGCCTCCACCACATCAAGATAGTACTGCAGTCCTCTGCCCGGATGGACACTGCCCACAATGTGAACCTCTGTCTCTGAATTTTTGTACTTCTCCCTGCAATACTCCCTCACCTGTTCAATATCCATTGACCATGCTCCCGGCTGGCTGTCATTGTCTCTTCTGTAGGAGCAGAATGTACATCTGTGAATGCACACATTGCTTGGCTCCACATGAAAATTTCTGTTGTAGTATACCTTGTCTCCGTTGAATGATCTTCTTATATCAAGTGCCAGTTTCGACAAAAGGTTGAGGTCATTGCTCTCGTAAAGAGCCATTGCCTCGTCGAAACCTATTCTTTTACTCATAATAATTTCTGATTGGTTTTGAATGGCAAATATAACAAAAAAGAGGCCATTGAAGCCTCTTTTTGCGAATGTCGTGTATACCTGTTAGAAACGATCTTCAGATGACACG
>PHDP01000048.1 GCA_002842655.1 Bacteroidetes bacterium HGW-Bacteroidetes-14 | reverse complement strand
AAATTTTGTGCAAGATACAAAAATCTGAGAAGATTGTTAACTTTGTGATATGCCTGGCATATTGGAAAGTGAGATAAAATTTCTTCCCGGAGTGGGCCCGAAAAGAGCCGTACTTCTCGAAAAGGAGCTTAACATAAAAAGCTTCCGCGATATGCTGTACCTCTTCCCTTTCAGGTATGTGGACAGAACAAGAATCTACACTGTGAGCGAAATTGAGGCGACAATGAGTTTCATCCAGCTCAGGGGAAAAATTACCAGAATTAACCTGATTGGAGAGAAGGGTCCGGCCAGAAGGCTGGTTGCAACATTTGCAGACCCTACAGGTGTTATTGACCTCGTATTCTTTCAGGGGATAAAATGGATGAAGGATAAGCTAAAGCTTAATACTGAATATATAGTATTCGGCAAGCCAACCGTATTTAACCAGAGTCTGAATATGGTTCATCCGGAGGTGGACCCGGTTACCGAAGAAAATCCATACTATGTTGGAAATATGATTGGAGTTTACTCCTCTACAGAAAAACTCAGAAACAGCGGTATTGGAAATAAGCTATTCGCAAGATTTCAGGCAAATCTTCTCAGACAATGCATAGACACCATTTCTGAGTCACTACCCAAAGGGATTATTGAAAAGAAAAGACTCATGTCTTTGCGGGATGCTCTTCAAAATATCCATTTCCCTGCAGATATGAAAAGTCTTGGCTCTGCTCAGCTAAGACTCAAGTTTGAAGAACTCTTCTTTCTGCAGCTCTCCCTTCTCAGGCAGAAAAATTACAGACAGCGCTCAGCAAAGGGAATTATGATGCCAAAGGTTGGAAGCAGATTCAATAAGTGCTTCGAAAACATACCATTTGAACTTACAAATGCTCAAAAAAGGGTAATTCGGGAAATCAGGAGTGATTTTACTTCAGGAAAACAGATGAACAGACTCCTTCAGGGAGATGTTGGGAGCGGAAAGACAATGGTCGCTCTTCTCTGCGCTGTTCTTGCCGCAGACAACGGCTATCAGTCATGTATAATGGCTCCCACAGAAGTTCTTGCAAACCAGCATTTCGCAGGAGTAAAAAAAATTATCGAAGGCTCCGGATTAAACACTGCACTGCTTACCGGTAGTACCAAGGCTAAAGAGAGAAGAGCAATTGCAGAAGGCCTTTCAGATGGTACTATTGATATTCTGTTTGGAACACATGCTCTGATAGAGGATTCTGTCCAGTTTTTAAATCTCGGTTTTGCAGTAATTGACGAACAGCACAGGTTTGGAGTTGAACAACGCTCAAAACTCTGGAGTAAAAACGAACAGATGCTTCCGCATGTCCTGGTAATGACTGCGACCCCAATTCCAAGAACTCTTGCAATGACACTGTACGGAGATTTGGATGTTTCTGTAATTGACGAGCTTCCTCCGGGAAGAAAAGCAATTCAGACAATTCACGGAACAGAATCTCAGAGAAGGAGAATTTACTCTTTCATGAAGGAGGAGATTAAATCAGGAAGGCAGATTTTTGTTGTCTACCCGCTCATAAAAGAGAGTGAAAAAATGGATTACAAAAATCTTCAGGAGGGATATGAGCAAATGATTCTTGAGTTTCCTGCCCCGGAATATGTAACCGCCGTAGTGCATGGCCAGCAGAAAAATGAGAACAAGGCATACGATATGGAACTTTTTGCTTCAGGCAAAGCGAACATTTTGGTATCTACATCGGTTATAGAGGTAGGCGTGGATGTGCCTAATGCATCAGTTATGATGATTGAGAGCGCAGAGAGATTCGGACTCTCTCAGCTTCACCAGCTCAGAGGCCGGGTTGGCAGGGGAAGCGACAACTCATACTGCATTCTGATGACAGGGCATAAACTTACCAAAGAGTCAAAGCAGAGAATTGATCTTATGTGCTCTACACAGGACGGATTTGAACTTGCCGAGGCAGATATGAGGATGAGAGGTCCCGGAGATATTGAGGGAACTCAGCAGAGCGGACTCCCAGTTGACCTGCACATATCTGATCTTGCCAAAGACAGTCAGATTCTTGAGGATGCCAGAAACACTGCAATGGCATTGCTGGAAGATGATCCGCTCCTGGAAAAACCGGAAAACTATCTGCTTAGAACAGGTCTCTCAAGGTTGCGCAGGGAGGTAAAGGATTTTTCACAGATTAGCTGATTTAATTGTAAATAAAAATAAGTATGAAATATATAGGAGCACACGTAAGCAGTTCGGGTGGAGTAGAAAATGCACCTGTAAATGCAAAAAATATTGGAGCAACTGCGTTTGCTCTTTTCACTAAAAATCAGAGGCAGTGGGTCTCTGCACCGCTTACAAAGAAGAGCATTGAACTCTTCAAAGAGCGCTGTGCAGAGTACGGGTATCTCCCTCATCAGATTTTACCGCATGACAGCTACCTGATAAATCTTGGCCATCCTGATAGTGAAGGTCTTGAAAAATCAAGAGCTGCATTTCTTGATGAGATGCAGAGATGTGAACAGCTGGGCATTGACAGGCTGAACTTTCACCCCGGCAGCCATCTGAGCAAAATTTCCATAAGTGAAAGTCTTTCCAAAGTTGCAGAGTCTATTAACATTACTCTTGATAAAACTAAGGGTGTTTGTGCTGTAATTGAGAATACCGCCGGACAGGGAACAAATCTGGGCCATACATTTGAACAGATTGCAGAGATTATTAGCCAGGTAGAAGATAAAAGCCGTGTGGGAGTTTGTATTGACACCTGCCACTCATTTGCAGCCGGATATGATCTTTCGGACGAAAAGGGATTTAATGAGGCTTTCAGCCACTTTGATAAAGTAGTCGGATTTAAGTACCTTAAGGGCATGCACCTTAATGATGCAAAAAAAGGGCTGAACTCCAGAGTAGACAGACACGATTCAATTGGTATGGGTACACTCGGAGAAGAGACCTTCAGAATTCTGATGAAAGATCCCAGATTCGACAATATTCCCCTGATTCTGGAAACTCCAAATGAGGAGATATGGAGCAGCGAAATTGCTCAGCTCAAAGCCTGGGGCTCCCTGTAAATTATTAACGGCCATGAAACAGTTATTTCTTTTACTGATTATTATTGTTTTCTCAAATACTATGGATTCGCAGAACATGAAACCTTTAACAGAACAGGAGAAGAGAGTTATTATCAATAAAGGCACAGAGGCTCCCTTCACCGGAAAATTCTATAAACATGAAGAGAAGGGTACATATATCTGCAGGCAGTGCGGAAATCCTCTCTACAGTTCAACTTCCAAATTTGATTCAGGATGCGGCTGGCCCAGCTTTGATGAAGAAATTCCGGGAGCAGTAACCAGAAAACGCGATGCTGATGGAATGCGTACAGAGATTGTCTGTTCAAAGTGCGGCGGACACCTAGGTCATGTATTCCTTGGAGAAAGGTTTACTGCAAAGAATACACGCCACTGTGTAAATTCGATTTCAATGGAATTTCTGCCTTTAAAGAGGGAGACTGCTGTTTTTGCAGGCGGATGCTTCTGGGGTGTTGAACATCTCCTCAGAAATCTTCCGGGCGTAATTTCAGTAGAGAGCGGCTACACAGGAGGAAGTGTATCAAATCCAACTTACGAAGAGGTCTGCAGCGGAACAACCGGCCATGCTGAGGCATTAGAGGTAATTTTTGATGCCTCTCTTATAAGCTATGAGAAGCTTGCAATGAGATTCTTTGAAATCCACGATCCCACACAGGTTAATCGTCAGGGCCCGGACATTGGAACTCAATACAGATCTGAAATCTTTTATACAAGTGATGCACAAAAGGAAATTGCCCGCTCACTAGTGGAGAAACTGAAGGCAAAGGGATACAAGGTTGCAACCGGAATTACAAAAGCCGGCAAATTCTACCCTGCAGAAAAATATCACCAGGACTACTACTTACGAAAAGGAACACAGCCCTATTGCCACACCTATACAAAAAGGTTTTAGCTAGTCGCCGTTAATTTTTTATCTTTGCGCACAAATTCCGGCGAATGAAGGATCTCACACAGGGCAGGGAGGGTAAGCAAATAATCCTTTTTGCTATTCCAATGTTAATAGGCAACATATTTCAGCAATTATACAATATTGTTGACAGTATTGTTGTAGGAAAATTTGTAGGATCGGTAGCTCTGGCTGCTGTTGGGGCGAGCTTCCCAATTCTCTTTACTCTCTCAGCACTCGTTGCAGGTATTACAATTGGAGGATCTGTTCTGATATCTCAGTATTTTGGAGCAAAAAACTTTCACAAAGTAAAAGTAACATCAGATACTCTTCAGATATTTCTGATGATAAGCTCTGTAGCACTCTCCCTGATTTTTTTCATATTCAGCAGACCTCTCTTTAAGATGCTTGATATTCCGGAAGAGGTTTTGCCTGATGCTGTCAAGTATTTTGATATTGTAATCATAACAACAACTCTACCATCTTTCATGCTCTTTGGTATTTCGGCAATTATGAGAGGAGTTGGTAACTCACTGACTCCAATCTACTTTACCGTAGGTTCAATAATCATGAACACCATACTTGATGTTGTATTCGTTCTGGGATTCGGGTGGGGTGTCGAAGGAGCAGCATGGGCTACAGGAATATCTTCAGTTGCTGCATGGCTGGCACTTTGGTACCATCTGAACAAAAAGGAAGAGAATATAATAAGGTTTAATCTCAATTATAAAAAATGGGAATTTGACTGGGAAAACTTCAGAATTTCTCTGAGAATAGGTCTTCCGTCCGGAATACAGCAAACACTTGTTGGTTTGGGCAGTATGGCCTTACTTACAATTGTCTCACCTTTTGGTGTTGCTACTCTGGCTGCATACACTGCAGCAGGAAGGGTTGATATGTTTGTTTCAATGCCGGCTATGAACCTTGCTGCGGCTCTCTCTACTTTTGTGGGGCAAAACCTTGGTGCCGGAAGATTTGACAGAATAAGAAACGGATTATGGGCAACACTAAAGTACTCAACTGCAATATGCGTTGCTCTATCAATGGTTGTAGTATTTTTTGGTGAAGATATAATGCAGCTCTTTGTTGAAGCAAATTCACCCCATTACAGTGAAATAATCAGAATCGGAAAAGAGTACCTTCTGATTGTCACATCTTTTTACATTGTCTTTACAACCATGTTTGTTGTTAACGGAGTAACAAGGGGAGCCGGGGCCACTTTTGTTCCAATGCTCATAACTACGCTGAGTTTATGGATAATAAGAATCCCCCTCGCCTGGGTCCTTTCGGACATGTTCGGAGAGAGGGGTATCTGGTGGTCTATACCGGCCGGCTGGCTTATTGGCTGTATAGGTGCAATTCTTTACTATAACTCCGGACTCTGGAAAAAGCACCGGGTCAAGACAGTACTTAGTTAGCGCCGCCTGCGCTCCAGTTTGACTTTAATCCGACTGTCCGGTTGAAAACGGTTTTCTGCTCGTCAGAATCTGAATCTTTAACAAAATATCCAAGTCTTTCGAACTGAACGGCAATTCCTGAATTATCTTCAAGCAGTGCCGGCTCTGAATATCCTTTAACAACCACGAGTGACTGAGGATTGATAAAATCTTTATAGTCCTTGTCTTCAGGGATAGAGTCCATATCTGGTTCTGTAAACAGTCTGTCAAAGAGTCTTACTTCAGATTCAACAGCATGTTCTGCAGATACCCAGTGAATAGTACCTTTTACCGAGCGCCACTCTCCTGTTCCCGGTCTGCTTTCAGGGTCATATGAGCAGATTATCTCCGTTATTTCTCCTTTGTCGTTTTTAACAACACTTTCGCACTTTATTATATATGAGTATTTAAGTCGAACCTCGCCGCCAGGTTTAAGTCTGAAGAATTTCTTAGGAGCCTCCTCCATGAAATCCTCTTTTTCAATTAACAGTTCACGCGAAAAGGGAATTGACCTGGTTCCCGCACTTATATCTTCGGGATTTACCGGTGCGTTGAAATATTCAATTTTATTTTCAGGATAATTGGAAATTGTCAGCTTAACAGGATCGAGAACAGCCATATATCTGTTTGCTCTCTTGTTCAGATCTTCCCTTGCACACCATTCAAGAAGAGAAAGGTCAATTATATTGTCCCTCTTTGCAACACCCACTTTATCTGCAAAAAGTCTTATGCTTTCCGGAGTAAATCCTCTTCTGCGCAGACCACAGATTGTAGGCATCCTGGCGTCATCCCATCCTGTTACAAACCCGTTTTTAACCAACTCAAGCAGTTTTCTCTTTGACATCACTGTATAGGTAAGATTCAGACGGGCAAACTCATACTGCCTTGAAGGGAAAATACCAAGCTGCTGAATAAACCAGTCATAAAGAGGTCTGTGAACATCAAACTCAAGAGTACATATAGAATGCGTGATTTTTTCGAGTGAATCACTCTGGCCGTGTGCATAATCATACATTGGGTATATGCACCATTTGTCGCCTGTTCTGTGATGATGGGCGTGTATAATTCTGTAGAGAATAGGGTCTCTCATTAACATGTTTGAATGTCCAAGATCGATTTTAGCTCTCAGAACTTTCGAACCATCCTCAAACTCTCCTGCGCGCATTCTGGCAAAAAGATCAAGGTTCTCCTCAACGGATCTGTCTCTGTATGGACCGGGCTTTCCGGGCTGAGTTACTGTTCCTCTGTTCTTACGAATCTCCTCCTGAGTTTCATCGTCTACATATGCAAGTCCCTTTTTAATAAGTTCCTGTGCCCACAGATAAAGCTGCTCAAAGTAGTCTGATGCATAAAACTCTCCTGCCCAGTCAAAACCAAGCCATTTAACATCCTCCTTGATGGAATCGACATACTCAACATCCTCTTTGGTTGGATTGGTATCATCAAAGCGAAGATTGGTCTTTCCACCGTATTTTTTTGCAAGTCCAAAATTGAGGCATATACTTTTTGCATGTCCAATATGCAAGTACCCGTTAGGCTCCGGCGGGAAGCGGGTTAATACCGATTTGTGCTTACCCTCAGAGAGGTCACGCTCTACAATCTCTTCCAGAAAATTCAGCTGACGCTCCTCTGGTGCAACTATCTTTGTCTCTTCCATAGAATTTCATAAATTAACCCGCAAATATAAGATTTCTTGCGTAACTTTGCGAATAACTCAACCTGCAAACACCCCCTTTAGTATGCTACAATCAATGACGGGCTACGGAAAAGCCGAATGCACAACAGAAATTGGTAAAATCACTGTAGAAATAAGATCAGTAAACGGTAAGAGTGCCGATATTAATCTCAAAACACAGCTGATTCCAAGAGAATATGAACACGAAGTGCGCCAGATGCTCTCCAAAATACTTGTCAGAGGAAGTATAGATTTGTTTGCAACTCTCGAGAGCAACAGGGAGGCGACTGGAAAAAACATAAACAGAGAGCTGTTCACTGCATATTACAATCAGATCAGAAGCATCAACCAGTCACTGCCTGTTCCCCTAAGCGAGGCTGATTTGCTCTCATCAATTCTGCGTATGCCCGATGTAATTGACAATCAGAAATCATCCCCTGATGTTGACATTTGGGGCACTCTGAAAGAGTGTATAATTGAGGCAGCAAACTCAATGAACAATTTCAGAAAAACAGAAGGTGAAAAGCTTGGTGATGAGCTAAAAAACCGGGTTTCGATGATTCTTGAAAACCTTACTCTTGCAGAACAGTTTGATGCCGAGAGATCTGAGCTTGTAAGAACAAGACTTATGTCTAAACTCGAGGATGTAAAGGGTGCAGTAGACCTTAACAGGTTTGAACAGGAAATTATCTATTACCTTGAGAAACTTGATATAACAGAAGAGAAAGTAAGATTGCGCCAGCACTGCTCATATTTTATTGAAACTCTGGAAAATGAAGAGTTCCCGGGAAAGAAGCTTGCTTTTATTGCACAGGAGATGGGTCGTGAGATAAATACACTGGGTTCAAAGGCAAATCATGCAGAAATGCAGCGCAAAGTTGTGATGATGAAGGATGATCTTGAAAAGATTAAAGAGCAGTCTCTCAATATATTGTAAATAATTTGCAAATATTTTTGCAACTTTTCTTAAAGCAGTTTCGTCTATATTGCAGAAAACAAAAAAACTTTTGCAAACACAATTTTTCTGCTTTATGAAAACAACTCTTTCCACTCTCGCAATCGCCTTTACATTAGCTGCAATAACCCCCGCAGCTATGGCGCAAACAAAAACAGCCCCGCTTTCCAATCCGAAATATGACGCAACTCTTCTGGTTCGTTCAGCTTTCAGGAATCTTGACAAAAACTACTGTACAACCAGTAATTTCCAGTCTGCATACTATAAAGAGACTATTACAAAGGACAACAAGGCAATCTCACTGAACGAAGCAATTCTTGACATTAACAAGGCTTCGTACCTTAATTCAAAAAACGACCAGGTAATCATAAAAAACGTAAGAGGAAGCAATCCGTCTCTTGGAATTGACCCTCTGCTGGTTAAACTTCAGGGAGGCCCAAACACTGCCCTCAAGCTTGACATTATGAAATACCCTTTCCTGGGCTGTGATGCAGACCATCTTACAGAATACTACACATTTGAGTATGATTCTCCGGTAAACATTGACAACAAGCTATTCTATGTAGTCAGGTTTGATCAGAAATACCCTGCAGACGATGCTCTTTTCAGAGGCAAAATGTACATCGAAGCCAACACTTACGCAATTGGCAAAGTTGAATTCGCTATGAATGTCGAAAAACGCGGTGATGCTTACCTCAATTTCATTAAGGACAAACCTTCTCACCTGAGAGTTGCCGTTAAATCTGCAAACTACACAGTAGGATACAAAGAACACAACGGAAAATGGTTTTACGACTACTCTAGATCTGATGTTAAATTTGCTGCAACCAGTAAGAAAAGATCTATTAACAGCGAGTATATCGTAAGTTCAAAAATGGTTATAACAGATTTTAGCTGCAAGCAATATGTGGCAGAGAAAGGAAGTATTATGAAATCAACCGATGTTCTTGCAGAAATAAAAGTACCCGGAGATGACGGACTTATCTGGGAACTCTACGACGAAATGATGCTGCTTGCTCTCCTTTAGTCCTGAAACATATACTTATTAAACTCAGGAGGCTGTCCATAAATGGTCAGCCTCCTTCGTTAATTACTTTCAAGGTTAGCTATTTGCTCAGAAGATGCCTGCGCCAGAAAGCTCTCTCGGCCTCTGTATCATGTTCAGCCTGATATCCTCTGTATCCGTGCATACCTCCGGGATAAAGCATAAGGTCGAACTGCTTGCCTGCTTTCTGAAGAGCATCTATAAGCTGAAGAGTATTCTGGTAATGGACATTATCGTCCCCGGTTCCGTGGGTAATATATAGTCTTGAGCCCTTTTCGCTTCTGTACTTTGAGACTTTTCCAAGAACTGATGTTGCTGAATACCCATCCGGATTTGTCTGAGGGGAGTCCATAAAACGCTCAGTATAGTGAGAATCATAAAGTTTCCAGTCATAAACACCGCCTCCTGCAACTCCAAATCTGTAATAATCTGCTCCCTCTGTGAGAGCAAGCAGTGTCATGGTACCGCCAAAGCTGAAGCCTGTTATTCCTATCTTATCTTTATCAACATTTGGAAGAGTAACAAGGTATTCTGCCCACAATATGTAATCCTTGATCTCCTGAGTACCTACATTTCTGTGAATAAAATTCATACCCTCCTTGCCACAGTGACCAGATGCTCTGTGATCAATTCCTACCTGAATAACACCCTCTTTGTACCATAACTTAGTATCGGCAGATGGATTCCTCCATGAGTCCATAATTGTTCCTGAATTAGGACCGCCGTACATGCTGACTATCACAGGATATTTCTTGTTCTTATCCATATTTTCCGGCCAGATTACAGTTCCCGGTAAAGTATAACCGTCCGGTGTTGTAATGTACATCATTTCGGCAACGGGTAATCCAGAAAGATTCACTCCCTCCGCAGTATCGGAAATCGTTCTGATTTCTGATGCCTTTAGTAATTTTGATTTTCCTGCTGCAAGAAGAACCATTTTTGAAGGAGTTGAAAGATTTGAGACAACTGCCGCAAAATGTTTTTTGTCGGGTGACAAAAGGACCAAAGTATAATTAAAATCTCCTGAAGAAAGCTTTGTAACCGACTTCTTTATCATTTTCTTATCCCATGATAAAACATAATAGTCATTTCTGACGCTAACTTCACGGCGGGATGTAAAGTGAATGGTTCTGTTAACTTCGTCAAAACTGAGAAGTTTAATACCCCAGTTTTTACCATCGGTAAGTCTGTTAAGGATCTTACCATCATAGCTCTGAAAGTATATTTGTTCCCAAAGTTCAAAATCCCTCACAAAATAGAATCCATCTTTTCCGAATTTAATCTCCTCCATCCAGTCGAGCCATGTAGCCTGATGCTCTTTGTACACTTCACTTTTTTGGCCGGAATTTTTATCAACCGAATAAAAGACAAGATTGCTCTGCTCTCTGTCCATCCACTGAACAAGTAAAGTCTGTCCGTTATCATTCCAGAATGGTGTTCCAAAATACTGGTCAATCTTTTCATCAAAGTCTGCCCAGACTGTTTTGCCGCTCTCAACACTGGCAAATCCAATCCTTACCTCAGGATTTGGGTCACCTGCCTTGGGATATCTTGTCTCTGTAATAGTACCATGATGACCTTTAGAGTCGTAGATTGGAAACATAGGCACCTTAGTGTCGTCAAATCTGAAGAAAGCAATTGTCCTGCTGTCCGGTGACCACCAGAATGCCTTGTATCTGGTTGGTCTCCCAAGTATCTCTTCGTAATAAACCCATGAAGCCCATCCGTTAAGAATCAGGAACGATCCGTCATTTGTATACTGAACCTCTCCGGTGCCATCAATTTTTACTGAAAACAGATTATTATCCCTTGTAAAGGCAATCATTGTGTTATCCGGTGAGAGTGTGGGATTTTTCTCCTCCTGAGGAGTTGCTGTTACTCTGCTCTCCTTTCCGTCTGAGTCAATGAAAAAGATATCTCCGTTTTTAACAACAGTTACCGGAACTGCAGCTGCCTTTGGTGTTTCACACTCTTTTGAGAGACCGGTTGCAATATCATATTCGAAAAACTGACGTTTATCCTTGTTCATCTGACTGTAAACAAGTGTTGTCTCATTTTTCCATGAATGTGGAACAGTGAGAGGTTTCATCTCCTGAGCGAATGCACTGAGCTGAACAGTAAGTAAAGCAAAGGTCATAATCGTACGGACGGTGATTTTTTTCATCTGAAGTATATTTTTAGGTGTATTATTTATTTTTAGTTTTCTCTTTGAAGAATTTATCATCGAAATTAACAAAATAAAGTTTTTTGGTAGCTCTGGTCGCTGCTGTGTAAAGCCATTTAAGATCATCAACAGATGTTTCATTGTTCCAGAAAGGATTATCAATAAAAACTGCAGACCACTGACCACCCTGAGATTTATGACATGTTATGGCAGATGCGAACTTAATCTGAAGAGCATTGAAATATTTGTCTTCTTTTACGGCAGCAATCCTTTTACGCTTAACTTTAATATGGGAGTAATCCTCCATTACCTCCTCAAAAAGCTTTTTTTGCTGTTCGCTTCCCAGAGAGGCTGTCTCGCTTTCCAGAGTATCAAGTATGATTTTGGCTTTGATTTCTACATTATTATAATCTGTAAAAGAGAGAGTTGCATCTGCAAATGTAAGCCCGTATCTCTCTTCGTAATTTCCAATTCTTAACAGTTCTGCAACATCTCCGTTGGCAATAAAACCAAGCTCCTCAACATCGTCCAGAAACTGATAGCAGTTTTTTACCACCATAACCTTGTCTCCCCTGCCCAGTCTCTCTTCCCTGAATAGTACAGAAGACCGTATCCCTTTATTATACCTGTTGGCCCGCTTATTTGACCTGCAAAGAACCAGAGTGTCATCATCTCCCCATTTTGAATATGACGAAGTTAATTCTTCAATAAGGTCAGCACCGGAAATTCTTATTACATCATCAAATCCGGTCAGTACAAATTCAGGAAACTTTACAATCCCATTCTCAATGTTCTTTCTAAGCAGAGTGGCATTGTACAAAATGCCTGATGTTTCTGCCTGCCTGACAACTGTAGTAAGCTGAGAAAATCTGATATTACCAAGATGTTTAATATCCTGAGGGCTGAGTGCTTCTGAATATGAAAGCCCAACCGGAGGGAGCTGTGCCGAATCGCCTGCCAGAATAAGCTTGTTATTTTCGCCTGTATAGACAAAATCAACAAGGTCGTCAAGGAGACGGCCGGACCCGAATGCAGAACCTTCATTGCTGTTGGATATAAGGGAGGCTTCATCTACAATATAAATTGTATCCTTATTCTGGTTAATGTTAAGCGTGAAAAGGCCAACTCCGTCCTTCATCGAACGTTGTCTGTATATATGCTTGTGAATTGTATAAGCTGAATAACCAGTATAACCAGACAGAACTTTGGCAGCCCTTCCTGTTGGAGCGAGCAATATTACATTTCTTCCAAACTCTCTGAGAACTTTTACCATTGAGGCGAGAGAAGTTGTCTTTCCTGTACCGGCATATCCGTTAATTACCATGATCTCTCTTTGAAGAGGTGAAGTACCCGGCTGAGTGACAATGATAAAATCTGCAAGGTTTCTTAACAAAGAATCCTGACAGTGAGTTGGTTCAAAACCAAGCCCGGAGACCATTTTTGTGTATAGAAAATCAGAGAGTGACATATATTCTTTTATCTCCTTCTGAAAATAATAAACATCAGGATTATTGAATATATTTCAACACGGCCCAGCAGCATCTCTATTGATAATAACAATTTTCCAAGGGCAGGAATTGAAGAGTAATTACCAAGAGAACCAACAGCACCAAAACCGGGGCCGACATTACCGATGTTTGCAGCGGAACCTGTAAAAGCATCAATAATTTCAACTCCCATTAGCGTCAGAATCAATGCTACAAAAAATATAATTGCAAGATATACAACAATAAAGAGTGTAACTGAAGAGACGGTCTCCTTATCGACTGTATGCTCTCCAACTTTAACCGGGATTACGGCATTAGGGTGAATTTGTTTAAGAATACTCGCCTTGAATGATTTAAGAAAAATCCATACCCTGTCTACCTTCATACCTCCTGAAGTTGAACCGGAGCAGGCACACTGAATTGTAAAGAAAGTGATTAAAAGTATAGAAAAACCGGGCCATACTGATGAATCTGCATTTGCAAATCCTGTTGTGGTTCCAACGGATATGACCTGAAAATAACCATACCTTAGAGCTGTCAGAAAATCAGACTCAAGTCCTTTCATAAAAATATTCAAACTGACAAAGAAACCTCCGGCTAGAATTGAAATTACATAGTATCTTATTATGGGTGATCTGAACAGAGCACCCGGCCTTCCAATAGCAGCACTGTAGAGTAAACCGAAGTGCATACCTGAAAGCATCATAAACACCATAATTATAACATCTATCCAGGGAGAATTAAACGCTGCAACAGAAAGGTTCCTTGTGCTGAATCCGCCTGTGGCAATTGTTGCAAATGAGTGACAGGTAGCATCAAACAAATCCATCCCTGCTATCATTAACAGTAATGTTTCAGTTAGAGTTAATCCTACATAAACCAGAGAAATAACCTTCACTGTCTGATGTGCCCTGAATCTGAAGTTATCTTTAGAAAGTGATGAAATCTCAAACTTGCTGAGCTTCATCCTTGAGGTTGACATTGTTGGCAGAATGAGTAACATAAAGAGAACAACTCCCATGCCACCAAGCCAGTGTGTAGATGCTCTCCAGAAGAGAAGACCTTTAGGAATAGCCTCTACATTTTGCAGAATAGTAGCACCCGTGGTGGTATAACCCGAAACACTCTCGTACCACGAGTTAATTATTGAAAATTCCCCGCCGTACAGAATGTAAGGTAACATTCCAAACAGACAGGAGAGAATCCAAGAAAAAACGACAATAATCAGTCCCTCTCTTGCATTAATCTCACCCGGCCTTGTTACAAAAATCAGAGGAAAAAGCGCAACTACAGATGTTATAATCCCGCTCAGCAACAGTGATGAGAAAGACTCATCCATATTGTAGTAGAGAGATACACCGGCTGAGAGGAACATGAATATGGCATTCAGCAGCAGTGCAATTCCAATATTTCTGGTTACAATCCTGAGGTTCATTTACTCTCTGCTTTTTTTGAGATTTTTGTGCTCGTCAATAATAGTTTTAATCTCTGAATTTAAGTCCTGCAATTCGTCATCATTGTCGAACTGGACATTATAACTCTTGTTAAACTCTTTGTAACTTTTGAGTCCCCTGGAAATGAGAAGCACCGGTGAAATAAAATAGAGATTAATAAAATAATTAAACAGCAGCACAAGCAGTATACCCGCAGCCACTGCAATGATACCGGGCATTATGCTTCTGTAAAAACCATCCTGAAGCTGGGCTGTATTCTCGGCCAGTGCACCCTGAGCAAGAAGTCCAAGCTTCCTTTTATACATTTTGAGGTTGTTGTAGGCGGGAACCAGTTCATTCTTATACCAGTCACGCCTCTCTTCAGGCGTTTTTTGCATAATTGACGCCGCTTCGCCAATTTTCACAAGATATGCGTTATATGCAGATGTCAGTGAGTCAGCAACAGCTACCTCTGCCTGAGATGTAAACTTGCTTTTAATGTTGCCGATATATTTTTCGAATCTGTCGTCATAGAGAGCCTTTTCTGAGTTAAGGGCTGAGTCTAGGATAACGCTGCTTAAAAGCATAAAGTTGTACTCATCTGTTAGCTCCAGAAGAAGACGTGAAGTGTTTATACTGTTGATGTTGTCTGTCATGAGATCTGTTACCGAATGGCGCATCCGGTTAAACTCAAAGATTGCTATAACGCTTGACAGAAAAAGAATAGCTCCGATAACTACAAAACCCAGAGAGATTTTCTTACGGATACCCATAGCTTAAGTTTTATTCACAAATATACAAAAATATAAGGCTGT
>PHDP01000047.1 GCA_002842655.1 Bacteroidetes bacterium HGW-Bacteroidetes-14 | reverse complement strand
TTTAAACCAACTAACTATTATCCAAAACATTATGCAAACAAATAAATGGAGTGTTGCAGCAACTTATGCAATTATGCTTGCTCTGGTAACAATTATTTCTGCTGTTATCCCATCAGTATTTACAGATTTACCGGGATTTGTTGGCATAATCCTGTGGATTGTCAAGTTCTCTCTGAGCATTTACCTGGTTTACTATTTCATTAAAGAGTACAGCAAACCCTTTGAAGTTTTCACATACAAGGATGGTTTCCGTTTTGGAGTCATTCTCTGCTTCCTCTCATCTGTAATAGGAGCTGCCTATATGTTTCTTCACTTTGGATTCCTTTTCCCTGATGCTACTGCTGCACAGATGGAGACTGTAATTCAGAACCTGGAGAGTTCAAATCCAGATGCGGCAGAAGGTTTCATGAAGGTTATGCAGCACCTTCCCAAGATAGTTTTCGCCTGGTCACTGGTTTACTACACACTGTTTGGCGTGCTGGTATCTTCAATAGTGGCTAATTACACCAAGAAAGGTGATATTTTTACAGAAAAATAGATAATGGATCTTTCAATAGTCATTGCATTATATAACGAAGAGGAGTCTCTCCCGGAACTTCTGGGATGGATTGACAGGACTCTGGCATCACAAAAACTGATATACGAAGTAATTCTCGTAGATGACGGCAGCACCGACTCTTCATGGGAAATCATAAGGATTGAGGCCGAAAAGTACCCTGCCGTGAGGGGAATCCGCTTTAGCAGAAACTACGGAAAATCTGCAGCTCTCTACACCGGATTTGAGGCTGCTCAGGGCAATGTTGTTATAACAATGGATGCAGACCTCCAGGACAGCCCGGAGGAGATTCCTGAACTGTACAGCATGATTGTCAATGACAAATTTGATCTGGTATCGGGCTGGAAAAAGAGAAGAAAGGACAACAGGCTTGCAAAGAATCTTCCTTCAAAAATCTATAACGCAACCGCCAGACGTGTTACGGGCATTAAACTTCACGACATGAACTGCGGCCTCAAGGCATACAGAAAAGAGGTTGTTAAAAATATTGAGGTTTACGGTGAGATGCACAGATATATCCCATATCTGGCTAAAAATGCCGGCTTCAGAAATATTGGCGAGAAGGCAGTAAAACATCAGGCACGAAAATTCGGAAAGAGCAAATTTGGAATGGACAGATTTGTGAATGGTTTTCTGGATCTTATGACACTCTGGTTCCTCTCAAAATTCGGGAAGAGACCTATGCACTTTTTTGGAACCTTTGGAACACTTACCTTCCTGATAGGTTTTGGCACATCAGTCTATCTCATTGCAGACAAGCTTATATCACAGGCAAACGGGCTTAAATTCCGTCCGGTAACTGACCAGCCGCTATTCTACGTTTCACTGGTTGCACTTATTATTGGTATGCAGCTCTTTCTTGCAGGATTTCTTGGCGAACTGGTTTCCAGAAACAGTTCCGAGAGAAACCACTATAAAATAAAAGAGCGTCTTCATTAAGACGCTCTTTTCTCAATTTAACGGCTCTGCCACATCTATCTTGGATTTCTGGCAGAGCTGTTGTATTTTTCTACCATCTGGCTGTACTCCTCTTCAGAAATCATTTTACAGGTTCCATTGAAAAGAGCTCCATCCTCAATGAAGATGCGGTTGCACTGAAGTGCACCCTCAAACCGGGCCTTGCTTTTAAAAGCAGCCTGATGACCCGTTACAAGATTCCCCTCCATCTTTCCCCAGACATCTGCGCTTCCGCAGAAAAGATCTCCAATAAACTGTGCATTTTCGCCAATTACCACTTTGCCCCTTGTCTGGATTTTACCCTCAAAGAAACCATCAATTCTTATGTCGCTTGTGGTAACGAGCGTTCCTCTTAACTCGGTACCTCCGGCAATCCGGTTAACCTCATTTATCTGTGGAACTACTTCGTTTTTAGCCATATGTAAAATTTTAAATATGTATTACCTCTCCGTGAGCTGCTGCGGCTGCCTCCATTATTGCCTCGCTCATTGTAGGGTGAGGATGTACTGAATGGATAAAGTCACGGGCCTTAACTCCCAAATTACGTGCCACTACTATTCCTGAAACCATCTCTGTAACATTTGCTCCTATGAGATGCGCCCCCAGGATTTCATCGCTGTTTGCGTCAACTATCAGTTTTACAAATCCATCCTTATCTCCGGCTGCGGCTGCTTTTCCGGAAGCAGTGAAAGGAAATTTTCCAACCTTGTACTCAATTCCCCTCTCTTTTGCAGCCTTCTCGGTTATACCCACAGAACCAATCTCTGGTGTTGTGTAAGTACAGCCCGGAATATTTGAGTAGTTTACAGGATGCGGATTAAGTCCGGCAATCTGCTCCACACAGTTAATTCCCTCAGCTGAGGCAACGTGTGCAAGTGCCGGTGTGGCAATCACATCTCCAATTGCATATATACCCTTTACTGTGGTCATATATTTGGCATCTACCTTGATCTTACCTCTTTCTGCAGCTATTCCAAGCTCCTCAAGACCCAGGTTTTCGATATTTGCTACAACACCCACGGCAGAAAGGACCTTCTCTGTTTCAATAATCTCCTCTCCCTTTTTGGTCTGAACGGTTAGCTTGCAAAGCTCCCCGGAGGTATCAACATTTTTCACCTGCGAAGAGACCATTACCTTCATTCCCATCTTCCTGAAAGATCTGCTGAGCTGTGCCGAAACCTCTTCGTCCTCAAGAGGAACTATGGCGTCAAGATACTCAATCAAATGCACCTCAGTTCCCAGAGATCTGTAAAAATATGCAAGTTCACTGCCTATGGCTCCTGAGCCTATAACTGCAAGACTTTTGGGCAATGCATCAGGTACAAGTGCCTGTCTGTATGAGATAATTTTCTTTCCGTCTATTGGTGCGAAAGGGAGAGAATTTGCCCTTGCACCCGTTGCAATAATTATATTTTTGGCTTCAACAGAAGTTACAGAGCCATCTGCAGCTGTAACATCTATCTTACCCTCTCCGGCAAGCTTTCCGCTTCCCTGTATAACTGTGATTTTATTCTTTTTAAAAAGATATTCAATCCCCCTGCTCATATTGGCAGATACTCCCCTGCTTCTCTCAACAATTTTTGCAAGGTCGGGTTTTATCTCACCTTCGATTGCAAATCCATAGTCTGCTGAGTGCTGTGCATAGTGGAGTGCCTGTACGCTTTTAAGGAGAGCCTTTGTTGGTATACAGCCCCAGTTGAGGCAGATTCCTCCAAGCTCGCTTCTCTCAATAACTGCAGTATTCATTCCCAGCTGGCTTGCGCGAATAGCTGCCACATAGCCTCCGGGACCAGATCCTATAACTACTAAATCAAACATTTTAAAACATTTAAATTAACACTAACTGTTGGCACCGTGGCAACTTTTGTACTTTTTGCCGCTTCCGCAAGGGCATGGATCATTTCTGCCCACCTTCTTCTCTACATGCACCGGAGCCTGTGTCTTTGGTTCACCTGCAGATGCAGCAAGATCCTGTCTGGAAGTCTGCATCCTGCTCAGGTCTGTTTTTTTCTTCTGCTCCTCTCTTACAGATACAGGTTCCTTCTGAGCCTCCCTGAGCGGAATGTGCGCCTTGAGAAGGAATGCAAGAACATCTCTGCTTATCTTGTCAAGCATTGTTTTGAAGAGCTGGAAGCTTTCAAACTTATAGATAAGAAGAGGATCTTTCTGCTCATATGTTGCGTTCTGTACAGATTGCTTGAGGTCGTCCATCTCCCTGAGGTGCTCTTTCCAGTGCTCATCAATAAGGTGAAGGGTAATGGACTTGTTGAGAGCTCTTCCAAGCTCCCTGCCGTTGCTTTCGTATGCCTTTTTAAGATTAACAACAAGCTGCATGATTTTGTTTCCGTCACTTACAGGAATTGCAATATTTTCATATGTTGCACTCTGAGTTTCGTAAATCTGCTTCATTATTGGCCATGCCTGCTGCACAAGGACATCAATTCTTCTTTCATGAACTGCGTGCAGATTCTTAAGCAGAGCCTCAGTCACCTCATCTGCAGTACCCTTGTTGTATGTAGTCTCATCAACTCCGGGTTCAATTGAAAGCTGACGGATAACTTCGTACGAGAAACTCTCGTAGTCTGTTCCGCCGTGGTTTGCATTTACAAGAGACTCGCAGTAGTCGTTAATCATATTCTGAACGTCTACATCAATCCTCTCTCCGTAAAGGGCATTCCGCCTTCTTGTATATATAACCTCCCTCTGGGAGTTCATAACATCATCATATTCGAGGAGTCTCTTACGGATACCGAAGTTATTCTCCTCTACCTTGCGCTGTGCACGCTCAATAGATTTGGAGAGCATCGAATGCTGAAGAACCTCTCCCTCCTTAAGACCCATTCTGTCTACAAGTCCTGCGATTCTCTCCGAACCGAAGAGTCTCATAAGGTCGTCCTCCAGTGAAACATAGAAACTTGAAGTTCCCGGGTCTCCCTGACGGCCTGCACGTCCCCTCAGCTGACGGTCAACACGTCTTGAGTCGTGTCTCTCTGTGCCAATGATGGCAAGTCCGCCTGCCTCCTTAACACCTGCACCAAGCTTGATGTCTGTACCACGACCCGCCATGTTTGTTGCTATGGTTACCGCCGATGGCTGACCGGCCTCTGCAACAATCTCGGCTTCGCGGGCATGCTGTTTTGCGTTGAGTACATTATGTTTTATGCCCCTTATCTTGAGCATCCTGCTCAGGAGCTCAGAAACCTCAACCGAAGTGGTACCAACCAGCACCGGACGCCCTGCTGCAGTCAGCTTTACTATCTCATCAATAACTGCGTTGTACTTCTCCCTTTTTGTCTTGTAGATAAGGTCATCCATATCCTTCCTTGAGATAGGACGGTTTGTGGGGATAACCACTACATCAAGTTTATAAATTGACCAGAACTCACCAGCTTCTGTCTCAGCTGTACCTGTCATACCCGAAAGTTTGTGGTACATTCTGAAATAGTTCTGAAGAGTGATGGTTGCGAAGGTCTGGGTAGCAGCCTCCACCTTTACGCTCTCCTTGGCCTCAATTGCCTGGTGAAGACCGTCTGAATAACGCCTTCCCTCAAGTATACGGCCTGTCTGCTCGTCTACAATCTTTATCTTGTTGTCCATCACAACATACTCAACATCCTTCTCGAACATTGTGTATGCCTTGAGGAGCTGGTTTACGGTATGTACACGCTCGCTCTTGATTGCATAGTCTGCCAGAAGCGCATCTTTGGCTGCCAGTTTCTCCTCCGGAGCAATCTCTCTCTTTTCTAGTTCAGAAATTTCTGATCCTATGTCGGGCAGGATAAAGAACTTATTATCACTGAGACTTTTCGAGATTAGTTCGTGTCCCTTGTCTGTAAGTTCCACCGACTTCTGCTTCTCTTCAATAACAAAGAAGAGTTCATCGGTAATGATGTGCATCTGCTTGTTATTGTCCTGCATGTAGTAGTTCTCGGTTTTGGTGAGAATCTGCTTCATGCCCGCCTCGCTCAGATATTTGATAAGCGGATTGTATTTTGGCAATCCCTTATGTGCTCTGAGGAGCAGCTTTCCGCCTTCGGTCTCGTCTCCGTCGGCAATTTTCTTTTTAGCCTCATTAAGGAGCTGAGTAACCAGATTTCTCTGTGCACTGTAGATTCTCTCCACAAAAGGCTTGTATTCATTAAACTGCTGGTCGTCTCCTTTTGGAACCGGACCTGAGATAATGAGAGGAGTTCTTGCGTCATCGACGAGAACAGAGTCAACCTCGTCAACTATTGCAAAGTGGTGTTTTCTCTGAACCAGATCTTCCTGGTTGATTGCCATATTGTCGCGCAGATAGTCAAAACCAAACTCGTTGTTTGTTCCGAATGTGATATCTGCCCTGTATGCATTTTTTCTGGACTCAGAATTTGGTTCGTGTTTGTCAATACAGTCAACTCTCAGACCGTGGAACTGATAGAGCGGACCCATCCACTCCGAGTCACGTTTTGAGAGGTAGTCGTTCACTGTAACGACATGAACACCCTTTCCGGCAAGTGCATTAAGGAAAACAGGAAGGGTTGCAACCAGGGTTTTACCCTCACCGGTTGCCATCTCTGCAATTTTGCCCTGATGCAGTACAACACCTCCAAAGAGCTGAACATCGTAGTGTACCATGTCCCAGACAATTCTGTTTCCCCCTGCAAGCCAGTTGTTTTTCCAGATAGCCTTTTCTCCGTTAATTGCAACAAAGTCGTGCTTTGCAGCAAGGTCCCTGTCAAGATCCCATGCTGTAACCTCAATTTCTGAATTTTCCTTGAAACGGCGGGCAGTTGACTTCATTACAGCAAAGGCTTCGGGAAGCACATCCATAAGAGCCTGCTCAATAAGTTCGTCGACCCTTTTTGTAAGTTTGTCAACCTCTGTTGCAAGCGCCTCCTTCTCTGTGACATCAATCATGACATCTTCAAGTCTGGATCTTAGCTCCTTTTTTCGCCCCTCATCTTCTGCAATTCTCTCTGCAATAACACCTCTGAGTCTTAAAGTCTCCTGTCTCAGTTCATCATTGGTCAGTTTATCTATTCTCTGGTATGCCTCGTGAATTTTTTCCACGTAAGGCTGAATCTCTTTTAAATCTCTGTCTGCCTTGGTCCCGAAGAACTTCTTTAACAGACCCGTAATTATTGCCATCTATGCCGAAATTATTATTGTTACTTTTGACTATCTTGCAAAGATAAAAAAATCGGGTGAAACATCGTAAATTTGCGGAGATTATCTCTTTAAGATTCCAATATGAAAAGGCGTGTAGTTACAAGTGAAGATGGTTCAAGAACCCTTACACTCACAGATGCAGAAGAGTCGTACCATTCAATGTTTGGTGCGCTGACAGAGAGCAGGCATATATATCTGGGAGCAGGGCTGGAATATCTTGAGAGCACTCTGGGTGAGAAAAAAAGTGTCAGAATTCTGGAAATCGGGTTCGGAACCGGGCTAAATTGTCTGCTGACTGCCCTGTACGCATATGAGCACCCGGATTTTTCCATACACTACACATCAATTGAGAAGTATCCGGTAACACCTGAAGAGATAGAGATGCTGGACCACCCGTCTCTTTTTGAAAAAACCAGACATAAGGCAAAAATCCTTTCAGCTGCAATTCACGGCGCAGCGTGGGAGAAGGAATCGGCAGTTCTTAAAAACATGACTTTGCTCAAGATAGAAGATGATATCTGCGATGCGCTCCCTAAGCTTGTTGACAGAGGGTTTAACCTGGTATATTTTGATGCCTTTGCACCGGACCTTCAGCCCGAACTGTGGAGTCTGCAAAATTTCAAAACCATATTTAACTCAATGGAGTGCGGTGGTGTACTTGTTACCTACTCATCAAAAGGCACAGTAAAAAGTACCCTCAGAGAGGCAGGATTTGAAGTGTCAAGACTGAGGGGTCCAAAGGGAAAGAGGCACATGGTTCGTGCCGTTAAGCCGGAATTACTTTAATTCGATTCTGAAAAGCTTGGGCCAGTATTTACCGGTTATGTAGATCTTTTTATCTGCAGGGTTGTATGCAATTCCGTTCAGTACATCTGTTCTGGATGTACGCAGAGACTGTGGCAGAATATTTCTGCAGTCAACGGTAGATTTCACAATACCTGTTGCAGGGTCAATAATGACAATCATATCTGTCATATAGACATTTGCCCAGATTTCACCGTTTATGTATTCAAGTTCATTAAGTTGTTTAAGCGGGCTCCCGTTTAGCTTAACTGTAATTGTCCGTTTTGTCTGAAAATTTGACGGGTCCTGAAAATAGATAATCTCGCTTCCGTCACTCATTATAAGTTCTGTACCATTTGTGGTGAGCCCCCACCCCTCTCTTGGGTTGTGCATCGCTCCAAGCTGTCTGAAGGACTTAAGATCATAAACAAATACAGTTTTTTCCAGCCATGTAAGCAGAAAAAGCTTTCCGCCCAGAGCTACTGCCCCCTCTGCAAAATACTGCTTGTTGAGGGCAAAACTGCGAAGAGTGGTTCCGCTTTTAAGGTCAGCCATTCTGAAGAAAGACTGACCATACTGACCGGAACTCTCATAGAGCTGACCTTCGTAAAAGAAGAGCCCCTGAGTGTATACCTGTGTATCGTGAGGAAAGGTCTCAACAACCTTTACTTTGAATGACTTTGCAGCAGACGGTTTCCCCTGTTTCTGGGCGTTCACTGAAAATGGCAAAGCCAGAGCTGTGAACAGAATCAGAACAATTTTAAAAACTCTCTGCATAGTCATGTTTTTATCTGTTTTTATATTCCATTGCTGCCTTAACAAGAGAGACAAACAACGGGTGTGGTCTTTCCGGAGTGCTCTTAAGTTCAGGGTGGAATTGTACTCCAATAAAGAACGGATGTGCAGGAACCTCCATAATCTCTACAAGGCCTGTCTCTGAGTTCTTACCACTGGCATTCATTCCGCCTTTCTCCAGCATATCTACATAGACGTCGTTAACTTCGTATCTGTGTCTGTGCCTTTCAGAAATTTCGGTCTCACCATAGATTTTGTGCGCCAGCGAACCTTCTTTGATTTTACAAGCGTATGCACCAAGTCTCATTGTTCCTCCCTTAATTGTCATTGACTTCTGGTCCTCCATAAGGTCAATTACAGGATTCTTGGCATTTGGCTTGATTTCGGTTGTCATTGCATCTTCAAGACCCAGTATGTTTCTCGAATATTCAATAACTGCCATTTGCATGCCAAGACAAATACCAAGGAACGGAATATTGTTTTCACGGGCATATTTAACAGCTGTAATCTTACCCTCTATTCCTCTCTCACCAAATCCCGGAGCAACAAGTATACCATCCATTCCCGAGAGCTTCTCGGCCACATTTGCATCATTCACATACTCGCTGTGAACTGATGTTACATTGACCTTGCACTCATTCTGGGCTCCGGCGTGAATAAATGATTCAAGAATTGATTTATAGGAATCCTGTAGCTCGACATATTTTCCAACAAGGGCAATGTTTACGCTCTCCTTCGGATTAAACAGTCTGCCAAGAAAATCTTTCCATTTGTCAAGCTCTGGTTGCTTCTCAATTTCCGGAAGACAGAATTTCTTAAGTACAATTTCATCGAGTTTCTCTTTCACCATGAGAAGAGGAACTTCATAAATGCTGCGTGCATCAATAGACTCAATTACTGCATTTGGACGCACATTGCAGAAGAGTGCCACCTTTCTGCGGATATCTGCCGGGAGCGGATGCTCGGTTCTGCAAACTATAATATCAGGATGTACTCCGTTTTGCTGAAGCATTCTCACCGAGTGCTGTGTTGGTTTGGTCTTGAGCTCTTTTGCAGCGCTAAGGTATGGCACAAGTGTAAGGTGTATAACAAGACAATCCTCATCCGGAAGTTCCCACTGCAGCTGACGAACAGCCTCCACAAACGGAAGAGACTCAATGTCACCCACGGTTCCTCCAAGCTCTGTTATAATGATATCGTATTTGCCGGTTTTACCCAGAAGAAGCATTCTTCTCTTGATTTCGTCTGTAATGTGAGGAATAACCTGAACAGTTTTTCCCAGATATGCACCTTCGCGCTCCTTATCAATCACAGATCTGTAAATTCTTCCGGTTGTGATATTGTTTGCCTTCGAAGTGAAAACATTCAGAAATCTTTCGTAATGACCGAGGTCGAGGTCAGTTTCTGCCCCGTCTTCAGTTACATAGCACTCACCATGTTCATAAGGGTTTAATGTACCCGGATCGACATTGATATATGGGTCAAACTTTTGGATGGTTACAGATAACCCTCTGGCCTGCAATAACTTAGCTAGTGAGGCAGAAATAATGCCTTTTCCCAGGGAAGAGGTAACTCCTCCCAATACAAATACATATTTTGTGCTCATAATGTAAAAATCGGATTGTTATACAGGGATACAAAGGTAATACTTTCTGCCTCTTTTTCGCAATAAATCTGTAAATTTGCCTGATTCAAAATTCCAAAGTCTGTCAATATGAAAGTATTCCGTGAAACCTTTACAGTAAAGAGCTACGAAACCGACATGAATGCAATGCTAAAGCCATGTTCATTCATGTACCACCTTCAGGAAATGGCAAATATGCACGCGGCCTCTCTTGGCTTTGGATATGATGATCTTATTGAGAAGGGAATACTGTGGGTCCTCTCCAGAATTCATGTAAAATTCAACCGGATGCCGGCATGGAGAGAGGAAGTTACAATGGAGACCTGGCACAAGGGGAGCGAAAAACTATTCGGCCTGAGGGATTACAAAATGGAGGACCTGGCCGGCAACAGGCTGGCAGAGGTTACATCATCCTGGCTTATCATTGGAACAGAATCAAGAAGGCTCCAGAGAATTGAGCAGCACCTGGGGAATGACCACCCCTCTGTAAACAAGGTGGATATTATTTCAGAGCCGGCTCCTAAACTGACCTCTCCGGAAAATATGACTCTGTCAAAGAGCAGAAGAGTTGAGTACTCAGATATGGATCTGAATCTTCACACAAACAACACAAGATATCTGGAGTGGGCTATTGATGCTGTGGATCAGAATCTGGCAAAGGAGATTTTCATCAATGAAATCATTATAAATTTCAATTCTGAGAGCCGCATGGGTGAAGAGATTGATATTTTCACCTCTTTGTCTGAAGATAGATTTTTTGTTGAGGCAAAGCGCGGAGAGACCTCTGTGGCTCAGATTCAGCTCGGGTATCAGAAACGATAAAAAATTCATAAGCCATGAATCAGGACGCATTCAACTGGCTCTTAGTCATAATGACTCTTTCAGGCGCAGCAGTCTTTGCCGCACTCTATTTCATTGATGCAGGATACGGAATGCTCTCTTCACCCGGCTGGGGCAGGAAAATCCCAAACAAATACGGGTGGTTTCTTATGGAGGCACCTGTCTTTGTTCTGATGCTGCTAATCTGGCTCCTTTACGGAGAGGGAGCGACTCCGGTAACTCTCACACTCTTTACTCTGTTCATGATTCATTACCTTCACAGGGCATTTATATACCCGCTGCTACTGGTTGGCAACAGTAAAATGCCACTCTCAATAGTACTCATGGGCTGTACTTTCAATGTGATTAATGCAGCCATGCAGGGCGGATGGCTTTTTATTTTCGCGCCTGACGGATACTATCATGAAGGTCTCAAATGGCTTGCCACTCCGCAATTTATTACAGGAATCCTGCTCTTTTTCACAGGGATGGCAATAAATATCGACTCAGACCGCAGATTAAGAAAAGCGAGAAGAGAGGGCACACTAAGGGGAGAGACCGGCGGACACTACATCCCGGAAGGTGGATTGTTCCGCCAGGTTACATCTGCAAATTACTTCGGGGAGATTGTCGAGTGGACCGGATTTGCTCTTATGAGCTGGTCTGTTCCGGGAGCAATTTTCGCATGGTGGACATTCGCAAACCTTGTTCCAAGGGCTGCATCTACCTTCAGAAAACACAAAGCCGTCAATCCTGCAATAATTGAGGAGAGACGGCTAAAACGGGTATTCCCTTTTATCTACTAATTTATCTGTTTACAGTTCAGAATCAGATTTCTACTGTTCTTCCCAGATATTCCGAGAAAGATTTTACCTGAGGATGGTAATCTGTTCCAAACAATGTTGATGAGATAATAAAATCTGCAGTTGATCTGTTTGTGGCTGTGGGGATGTTGTAGAGGCTGGATATCCTCAGCAGAGCCTTGACATCTACATCATGAGGCTGTGGCTGCATTGGGTCCCAGAGAAATATCAGCAAATCTACCTTTCCCTCGCAAATAAGTGCTCCCAGTTGCTGATCACCTCCCAGCGGGCCGGATTTAAGCAGTGTAATTTCCGGTTTTGGTTCACTTTTGGAGCGGTTTTGTGTTAGCGCTGCCTCAACCATTCTTCCGGTTGTACCGGTGCAAACCAGGCTGTGTTTAAGCAGCGATGCCTTGTTAAACTCCACCCACTCTATCAGGTCTTTCTTTCTGTTATCGTGCGCAACAAGCGCTATAGTCTGTTTTTTCATCTTTCTTATCTGTTATTTTTCATGTGCCACCCTGCGGAGTGCCTCTCCGGTTAGGCGGTAAACTGTCCATTCATCCATTGGAATTGCTCCCAGACTTTTATAAAATTCAATTGAGGGTTTGTTCCAGTCCAGAACAGACCAGTCAAACCTCTCGCACCCTCTCTCTACTGCAATTTTTGCAAGCGCTGCAAAAAGTCTCTTTCCGAATCCCTTTCCCCTGTGCTCCGGTTTCACGTATATATCCTCAAGATAGAGACAGGCCCTGCCTTTAAAAGTTGAAAAGTTATGAAAATAGAGTGCAAAGCCAACCGGTATGCCATGCTCCTCAGCAATAATAACTTCTGCCTGCTTTTTAACAAAAAGAGAGTCTCTGAGAACCGGAACAGTTGCGGTAACATCGATTCTGAGCTTTTCATAATCTGCAAGTTCGCAAATGAAGTTGTAGATTGTCTCAATATCTGCCTCTGAAGCCTCCCGGATTGAAAAAGATTTATTGTCCATGAATTAAGATTTACAACCCAAAGTTAACTCAATTCCTCAAATACGGCAAGGTAAAAATGAATACTGAGCCGGCTCCCTCTTTACTCTCTGCACGCAATGTGCCTCCGTTCTGCTCAATAAACTCCTTGCAGAGAATCAGCCCCAATCCTGTACCGCTCTCATTTGCTGTCCCCGGACGCGAAACAGCCTCTGAGCGGTTGAAGAGGTTCTTAAGTGTGTATTCGTTCATTCCTATTCCGTTATCTGAAACTTTTACCTCTGCATGCCCATCCTTTATCTCTGCAAATATCTCCACAATTCCGGTCTCATTTGTGTATTTTATTGCATTTGCAATCAAATTTCTCACCACTGTATTAAGTGTGTTTTTATCTGCAAGAATGACAATTTCTGCACCAATCATATTTTTTATTGAAATTTTCTTGCTGTGGGCTGAATGTTCAAGTACCGCTACTGCATCATCGACGAGGCTTTTCAGATTTACCTCCTCCTTTATTAGCCTGATATCTCCGGTTTGTGATCTGGCCCATACAAGAAGCTTATCCATAAGATCGTAGGAGTTTTTCGCTGCCAGCTGAATGTTTTTGACATATTCAGCAATTTCATCTTTGGACAATGTCTCTAATTCATCTGAGAGTATCTCTGACAGACCAAGAATTGTCCCGAAGGGACTTCGTAAGTCGTGTGAAATAATTGAAAACAATTTATCTTTAGTTGCATTAAGCTGTGCAAGTTCTGAATTCTTTTGCCTCAGTTCGTTCAATAATGTGGTTCTGTATGTGTTGTCCACCACAAACCCGGTGAGAGTATCTCCTTCAAGCACAACGCTCACCAGCACCTCTCTCTCGTTGTTTCTTGCTGTAATAATTGTATTTTCTGCCTCCCGGATTATCCCGTCTTTCTGAAGGATTCTCTTAAAATGCTCTCTTTGTTCGGGATATTTATAACTCAGGACAATGTTCTGTGATGCCAGATCTTCAGGATTTTCATATTCAAAAATATCTGCAAGGGCTTTGTTTACATAGATCACCTCGCCGCTCATTTTTGTGGCAAAGACACCCACCAGCGAATTGTCAAACAGATTTCTGTACTTCTCTTCACTTTTACGCAGATTATCCTCTGCAAGCTTTCTGTATGTTACATCGCGAAAAAAGATAACCGTCCTTCTATCCCCCGGTGCATAATCAAATACAGATGAGGTAAAATCCGCCGGAAAAAATGAGCCATCCTTTCTTCTGAAAAACACCTCTCCTCTTATGTGTCCGGTTCTCTCCCTCTCAGCAAGCATTGCCGGCAGATTGGGATCGTCAAGTTTCAGCAAGCCATTTCTGCCCAAAGAGCAAATTTCAGCCTCAGTATAACCCAGCATTCTGCAGGCCTCCGGGTTTGCAGATAGTATCTCTCCTGTTGGCTTTGTGAGGAATACCCCCTCTCTGATATTGTTGTAAAGGCTCTCATACTCTCCGTACTTTTTGTTGTATGTCTGGAGAAACGAGATGTCAAGTTCAATTACATTTTTGAATCGTAAAAGAAGATTGTGGAACTCTTCTGAAAAATAGTGCTCTTTTCTGTCTAACACACACAGAGTACCAAAAGGAGTTTTATCCGGATAATTGATAGGAACTCCCATGTAGCATATCATGCCGAGTTTTATATCGGGATTATGATCCCAGAGGGGATCCCTGGTTGCATCAGGAATTACAAGCTTTTTTTGTGTCTTGATGACTGTTTCACAATAGAGTCCGTACCAATGCTCCTTGTCACCCGGCGAATAGGGATTATTTTCTGTATTACTGGAGACAAAGACCTCCATGTACTCATTCTCAGTTCTCATTATTAAAGCGGCCGGTACCGAGAATAGTTCTGCAAGCAAATCTGCAATCTCCTGCCACTTCCTTAAAATAATTTCCGGAACCTCATTTATGGAATTGCCCTCTCTTTTCATAGCTATTCCTGTTACCGCTTCAACATTGAAACTTCACTTAAAGTTAAGCAGAATTTTCAGACAAAGTGATTCAAAATGAATCAAAGTGATTAAAAAATGAATAATTGTTATGATGATTCTTCATCGAGAGTTTCAAGCAAAAAACTTACAGGACGGAATCCGTCATTACACGAAATCATTGCCGATTTTGGGTTTTTCATCCATCCGTCAAAGAAATTTGAGCCACCGTGGGATAAAGTCATGACAAAAGGAGACATGCTCTCCCATGCACTTATGCACAAACCCTCCGGCCTTTGCCAGCCATTGGCAATAAAGACATCGCCCTCATTCAGATCACAGGCGTGTTCAATAACATTCTCATATTTCTCAGAGAGATCTTTGTAATTGGCTATCCTTACTGCCGTAATTCTGACTTTTTTCATTATGTTAACGTTTTGAAAGACAAATTTTGTAAAAACGAGGGATTAATAATGATAAATCTGAGAATATTTCGCCCTCCTTCCGCACGAAGTGCAGTAAACACTTAGTCTCCGCTACAAAAAAAAAGCAGATCAAAATTGATCTGCTTTCATTTTGTAGCGGAGACAGGACTCGAACCTGTGACCTTCGGGTTATGAGCCCGACGAGCTACCAACTG
>PHDP01000155.1 GCA_002842655.1 Bacteroidetes bacterium HGW-Bacteroidetes-14 | reverse complement strand
CGAAGGTGGTCTTAAATTCTAGTAACTGACTATGGCAAATATAAACGTAAAGAAAGTTAAAACAACCGATCTCGAACTTAAGGACAGATTGGTGGCAGTTAAGAGAGTTACCAAGGTAACCAAAGGCGGACGACATTTCAGCTTTGCTGCCATTGTGGTAGTGGGAGACGAAAGAGGCGTTGTAGGCTATGGTCTGGGTAAGGCAAACGAGGTTACAACTGCAATTTCAAAAGGTATTGAAGATGCAAAGAAGAACCTTGTAAAAGTTCCTCTCAACAAAAAGACAATTCCTCACGAGCAGGAGGCAAAATTTGGCGGAGCAAGAGTTTTCATGAAACCTGCAGCTGAAGGTACCGGAGTAAAGGCCGGTGGTGCGATGCGTGCCGTGTTTGAGTCAGTAGGTATTCACGACGTTCTTGCAAAGTCTAAGGGTTCTTCAAACCCACACAACCTTGTAAAGGCAACTGTGGCTGCACTTCTCGAAATGAGAGACGCTTATACTGTAGCAGGTCTTCGCGGAGTTCCAATGAATAAAGTATTTAAAGGCTAGGAGACTAAGAAAATGGCAAAAGTAAAAGTTACTCAAGTTAAAAGCAGCGCGCGCGCTACTGAGAGACAACAGGCCACCCTGGCCTCTTTGGGCATACGCAAAATTCACCAGGTTGTGGAATTTGAGTTGAATCCTGTAAATAAGGGTATGATTGACAAAGTTTTACACCTTGTTAAAGTTGAAGAAATTAACTAAAAGGAGAGTATTAAAATGAAATTACATAATCTTAAACCCGCTTCAGGAGCCAACGGAAGAGAAAAAAGAATCGGAAGGGGAGAAGGATCCGGACACGGAGGAACTTCAACCCGTGGTCACAAAGGTGCCCAGTCTCGTTCAGGCTACTCGCGCAAACCAGGTTTTGAAGGTGGTCAGATGCCTCTTCAAAGAAGACTTCCAAAGTTTGGATTTAATAACATCAACAGAGTAGAGTATAAAGCAATTAACATTTCTACGCTGCAGGAGCTAAGTGAAAAGATCAAAGTTGACGTAATCGGCATTGATATTATTGTAGAGGCAGGTCTCGCATCCAAGAACGAAAGAGTAAAAATTCTCGGAAACGGAACACTGACATCTAAGCTCGATGTTACAGCTCATGCATTCTCAAAATCGGCCATAGCACAGATTGAGGCACAGCAAGGAAAGGCTACAAAAATCTAACTACTCTCATGAAAAAACTCATTGAAACGATTAAAAATATTTTCAAGATTGAGGAGCTGCGCAAAAGGATAGTTTACACTATCCTATTGCTGTTGGTATACCGTCTTGGCAGCTACGTAGTGTTGCCGGGGATTGATCCGACTCAGCTGGGCCAGCTGCAAAGCCAGGCATCCGAAGGTTTGTTGGGACTTCTCAACATGTTCTCGGGTGGTGCTTTCGGAAATGCGTCCATCTTTGCACTTGGAGTTATGCCTTATATTTCGGCATCCATTGTAATCCAGCTTCTTGGAATTATGATTCCTTACTTCCAGCGTCTTCAGCGTGAAGGCGAAAGCGGAAGAAGGAAGATGAATCAGTGGACCCGCTACCTCACCATAGTGATTCTGGCGCTGCAGGGACCTGCCTACATGGCAAACCTTCACGTTCAGCTTCCTGAGGCAGCATTCCTTTTCAAAGGATTTACATTTAATGTATTTGCAACCGTAGTACTTATAGGTGGAACCATGTTCATCATGTGGCTCGGAGAGCGCATTACCGATCGCGGCTTAGGTAATGGTATTTCTCTGATCATCATGGTGGGTATTATTGCAAGACTGCCATTCGCCCTGTTAGCCGAGGGTGGTGCAAGAATAAGCCAGAGCGCCGGCGGTGGTGTTCTTATGCTCATAGTTGAGGGTCTTATTCTGTTCTTCGTATTTGTGGCAACTATTGCCCTTGTACAAGGCACTCGCAAGATTCCGGTTCAGTATGCCAAACGTATTATCGGAAACAAACAATATGGCGGAGTTCGTCAGTACATCCCGCTGAAGATAAACGCGGCTGGCGTAATGCCAATTATCTTCGCTCAGGCACTGATGATGTTCCCGCTGATTTTTGCCGGCTTTGACGCTACGCGC
>PHDP01000046.1 GCA_002842655.1 Bacteroidetes bacterium HGW-Bacteroidetes-14 | reverse complement strand
AATATTCTCGCCCTCTTTAATTGGTACTATAATCACGCTAAAACACCTCCTTTTTTAAGAGTCGCAAAAGTATGGATTATTTTCATAAACGGCAAATCTCCAGCCCCTTTTTTTACTAACTTTGCATACCAAAAAATAAAACCATGAGTCTGACAGAGTTCCAGAAACAAGTAATGCAGGGGATTCCCGATGAATTGCCGGCTCCGGCACAATATGAAAAAGAGATAAATCACGCTCCAAAAAGAAAGGACATTTTATCTCCGGAAGAGAAAAAACTTGCACTGAGAAATGCTTTAAGATATTTTCCACAGAAGCATCATGAAGTGCTGGCACCTGAATTTGCAAAAGAGCTTGCAGATTACGGAAGAATCTACATGTACCGCTTCAGGCCTTCTTACAAAATTACAGCAAGGTCTATTGATCAGTTTCCGCATAAATCTGTACAGGCTGCAGCAATTATGCTTATGCTGAGCAACAACCTCGACTATGCGGTTGCACAACATCCGCATGAGCTCATTACATATGGTGGCAACGGAGCTGTATTCCAGAACTGGGCTCAGTATCTGCTCACTATGCAGTACCTCTCAAAAATGACTGATGAACAGACACTTGTTCTCTACTCGGGCCATCCTATGGGCCTCTACCCTTCTCACAAAGATGCTCCGAGGGTTGTTGTGACTAACGGTATGGTCATTCCAAACTACTCATCCAAGGACCACTGGGAAAAATTTAATGCCCTTGGTGTTTCTCAGTATGGTCAGATGACGGCAGGCTCTTTCATGTATATTGGCCCGCAGGGAATTGTTCACGGCACTACAATTACAGTACTTAACGCTGCAAGAATGAAGATGAAACCCGGAGAGAGCTCTCTCAGGGGAAAAATATTTGTTAGCTCAGGCCTTGGCGGAATGTCAGGAGCTCAGCCTAAGGCAGCAGTTATTGCCGGGGTAATTGGTGTTATTGCCGAAATCAATCCAAAGGCTGTTCAGACAAGATATTCGCAGGGCTGGGTAGATGAAGTCTATACAGACCTTGACCTTCTTATGGAGAGGATCCTTAAGGCAAGAGAGAACAAAGAGGCTGTATCACTGGCATATCAGGGAAACATTGTCGATTTGTGGGAAAAATTCCTGGAAAAGGATATCTGCCCGGAACTTGGCAGCGACCAGACCTCACTTCATAATCCGTGGGCGGGTGGCTACTACCCTGCCGGAATTGACTTTGAGGAGTCCAACAGGATGATGGCAGAGGAGCCTGAAAAATTTGTTGCTGCTGTTCGCGCAACACTTGTAAGACATTCAGATGCCATAAACAAACTGTCCGAAAGAGGAATGTACTTTTTCGATTACGGTAACGCATTCCTTCTTGAGGCCTCAAGGGCAGGCGCAGATATAATGAAGGCCGACGGTACTTTCAGATATCCTTCATATGTGCAGGATATAATGGGGCCACTTTTCTTTGATTACGGATTTGGTCCTTACAGATGGGTATGCACATCTTCAAAACCGGAAGATCTGGCCGAGACAGACAGAATTGCCGCAGAGGTTCTTGAAGAGATTGCAAAAACAGCACCGGAGGAGATTATTAATCAGCTTGAAGACAATATTCACTGGATTAAAGAGGCAGGCTCAAACAAGCTTGTTGTAGGGTCGCAGGCCAGAATTCTTTATGCAGACTCGGAGGGTCGCATGAAAATTGCGCTGGAAATGAACAGAGCAATAAGGGAGGGAAGGGTTTCCGCTCCTGTTGTGCTGGGAAGAGACCACCATGATGTTTCAGGTACAGACTCTCCGTACAGGGAGACATCAAACATATATGACGGCTCGTCATTTACTGCAGATATGGCAATTCACAATGTTATCGGCGACTCGTTCCGTGGTGCAACCTGGGTTTCCATTCATAACGGAGGTGGAGTTGGCTGGGGGGAGGTTATTAACGGCGGATTCGGAATGGTTATAGATGGAAGCGAAGATGCAGACAGGCGCATTAAAAATATGCTTCACTGGGATGTCAACAATGGCATTTCACGCAGGGCATGGGCAAGAAACAAGGGTGCCATCTTTGCCATCAAAAGAGAGATGGAGAGGACACCCCTGTTAACTGTTACAATTCCAAACATTGCAGACGAAGAGTTAATCTCCAAGACTGCCAATCATGTTTTCAACAGCAAATCCTAAACTTGAAGCGTAGGCTTTAAGGTCACTAACTGCCTTTGGATCCGGATTCCGTTCGCGGGCAAGGATCCAGAGGTATTTTCTTCCAGGATCTCCCACAAGTGCGATAGTATAGTCCTCATCTACGCTAAGAACCCAGTAATCTCCGGCAAAGGGCCAAAAGAAGCTAACCTTGAGTTTTGACGGGTCCTTTGGATCTGGAATCCATGCACAACCCTTAACCTCCTTGAAACGGCTCTTATCTGCAATAACCCTTCCCTGATTAATTACGGTTACATCGCCGTTTTCTTTAAGCTCATAAAATGCAGTGTTGTTCTCAAGCCCCTCTTCAAATGTATTGGGGAGGCGGGAAATTTCATACCATTTTCCCATGTATCTCTTAATGTCAAAATTTTCCTGTGTGTTTAGAACAAGGTGCGGAGCCGAACAGGAGAATCCCAGAAAAGATGCTGCTAAAAGAATATATTTTTTCATAATTTTTTAAAATTGTTGCAACTGTTACACATTTTATTTTTTGCGCAAACTACTTTTGCATCATAAAATTAAGAAATATTATGAAAAGAACGGTAATTAAAATAGACGAAGAGCTTTGCAACGGATGCGGAAACTGTGTAGAGGGGTGTCATGAGGGTGCCCTTCAGCTAATAGACGGAAAGGCAGTAATGATTAGTGATCTATATTGCGATGGTCTGGGAGCCTGCATTGGAGAGTGTCCGGTAGGAGCCATTGAGCTTATTGAAAAGGAGACTGAGCCTTACAACGAGATTGCCGTAATGGAGAGAATCTCTCCAAAGGGAGAGAGAGTTGTTCTTGCACACCTGCAGCACCTGAAAAACCACGGCGAGATGGAGTGGTTTAATCAAGGTGTTGAGTGGTGCAGGGCAAATAACTTTAAACTTGATTTGTCAAAAATTGGTGACCATGCTGCAGTTAAGGTTGAGGCTCCTCACTCACATGCCCACAATCATGCTCCTGAAGTGCACTCAAAAGAGGGCAAGGGCATGGCCTGCGGATGTCCCGGCTCTATGGAGAGAGACTTTAGAGCTGCTGCACCTGCATTTTCACCTGCAAAAGCACCTCAGATTTCGGGAATGTCAGAATTGCGCCAGTGGCCTGTTCAGCTTCATCTGCTTAATCCGGCTGCAGGGTACTTTCAGGGTGCCGATGTCCTGCTTGCCTCTGACTGTTCTGCATTTACACATGGATCATTCCACGAGACCTTCCTCAAAAACAGGACCCTTGCAATTGCATGTCCCAAGCTGGACAGCAGTAAAGAGTCTTATGTCGAGAAGCTGGCGATGATGATTGACGAGTCAAAAATCAACACTCTTACTGTTTTGATAATGGAGGTTCCTTGCTGCGGAGGACTACTTCAGATTGCACAGGCGGCAAGATCCAAGGCAAAAAGAAATATTCCAGTAAAACTTATTGTAATGTCAATTAAGGGTGATGTTCTGAGCGAAGAGTGGGTATAGCTTTCTGAAGAATCATTCTTGATAAATAAAAAGGAGCTTCAGTGAAGCTCCTTTTCTGTTTTTCAGTTGCAGACTATTATTTTTTCTTCCCGAAAAGCAGATAATCGAGAGAGAATGATCCGGCTCCTGTAAAAAAGAGACCGGCAAATACTGCAAGATAGATTATTGCCAGCTCTTTTACTGCAATCGGGTCTGCAGCATGGGCAACAAAAACAGCAACACCCATGGCAAAAACCAGCGGAATTGCAGAGAGGCGGGTCAGAAGACCAAGTACAATCATTATTGCAGCTACAAATTCAGCAGCAATCAGGAGAATAACTGACAGTGAAGTACCAATACCAAGCGGGTCAAATCCGCCTGCAACCATGTTGTCAAAATTCTGGATCTTTGACCATCCGTGAGTCATCATAAGCAGGCCGGCTGCAGCACGGATAATTAGCAAAGCAAGCGAAATTGTCTTCTCTTTTGCCGGAGCACCGTAAAGTAAAAATTTAATCATAAATGTAATAGATTTAAGAATTAGTACTATTTAACAAGTGGTTCCAAAATTTGTTCGATATCACTGAATGCCAGAGTCATTACTTTTTCGGTTATTCCTCCGGCCTGTGCAGCAAGTGCACCCGAATTCATCCTTGAGATGTATACTTTCCCCTCATTTGTGTCATATACAGAAATTCTGCAGGGCATAAGCGAAGAGTAGATTCTCTGCTCGTCCAGGCTCAGCATTTGTACTGAGTAATCCGGACGGCAAACTTCAATAACTGTCACCGGCGGCACATTGTATCCGTGTTTTGACAGTGAGTTGTGGAGGTGGTGCATATGCAGCACATTCCACTTTGTATTTTCAAGCGCAGAGATTATCTTCTCAACAGTCTGCTCTGCACTGTATTTACTTTCGTTCTTTATAAACATTTCCATTGTCTTCATAATATTTGTTTTACAAATCTCTCCAGAGGTTCTGTAAGCTGTATGTCAGACATTTCAATGACCGACAATTTTTCCAGCCCCTCCGGTGTAAGTTCAAAGTACATCTGTCTTTTATCTCTCTCTCCAAGCACTCTCACAATATAACCCCTCTCTTCAACTGAGCGGAGAAGTTTTGATGTATTTGAGCATGTAAGGTTAATCTCTTCTGCTATCTCTCCGGATGATAATCTTTTATCTTTTAAGCAACAAAGAACCATACCCTCGTTGAGACACATTTCGTGCTCTTTGCTGAATTTCGCCTCAAAATCTGTAATTGAGCGGCATATATCTCTTATTGCGCAAAGCTTTTTCATAATATCTTATCGTTTAAGAAGAGTCTTCTCAATTGCATTCTTGATAACATCCTTTGGAAGGGCTCCCTGAGCCACCTGCGGATCTTCACCCATAGGGATAAAGAGGATAGTTGGAATGCTTGTAATCCCGAATGCCGATGCAAGTTCCGTTTCTGCCTCAGTATCTACTTTGTAAATATATATCTCTCCTTCATACTCAGCTGCAAGCTCTTCAAGAACCGGAGCCAGCTGTTTGCACGGACCACACCATGAAGCGTAAAAGTCTACAATTGCCGGTTTGTCTCCCAGATATTTCCATTCAGTTGAGTTTTTTTCATAATTGACAACCTTTTGAAGGAACTGAGATTTTGTAAGATGTATTGTTTTTGCAGATTTTTTGCTGTTTTCTGATGAATTTGATGAAATTTCTGCAGTTGCGGCATCACCTTTGCTGCTGTTTGCCGAGCTGCAACCGGGAACTGCAACTGCCAGTGTTACTAGTAATATTGTAAAATGTTTCAGTTTCATAAAAAATTTGGTTTCACTTTGTTTACATTTGCAAAATTAAATATAATTTCCATTAAAACAAATTTCCATAGGAAAATATTTATTTGCAATACGGCGAGAATTTACTTATTTTGTGGAATTATTAATAATAGCAACTAATTATGGATGAGATTTGTAAAATTAAAGATCTGTACAGAACCCTGTACATTTTTGAAAAAGATTTTCAGCAGAAATACAAAATAACCATAAATGAGGCAATGCTATTGTGCGCACTCAAGGATGGTCAGCCCCGCAGTGCTAACGAACTGTGTGAATTCATAGGACTCTCCAATTCAAGAGGCTCGAGGATTATCAACACATCTGAGGCAAAAAAACTTATAGATAGAGAAATGGGGAAAGATGACAAGAGAAAGATGATTTTCACCTTATCAGATTCCGGAAAAACCAAGGTATCTGAAATGGCTAAAGAAGAGCTTGTTATCAGCAACCAGCTTCGCGATCTTCTTAAATAAAAATCTTAATGCGAAAAGTTTATAAACTTATACTTAAAATGATGGGATGGAAGGTTATGGAACCTCCCGTACCGGAGCCAAAATGTATCATACTGGGTGTTCCGCACACCTCAGCATGGGATTTTGTGGTATCATTCCTCTACTACCATTCAGAGGGGCACACTGCAAACATCATGATTAAGGACAGCTTTTTCAGATGGCCTTTCGGAGGCATTCTGAGGGCAATGGGCGGAATTCCTGTTCATCAGGGCAAAGGGGCCACGCTTGCCAGACAGATGATTGATGAGTTTGAAAAAAGGGAGATTATGCACCTTGCCATAGCTCCTGAAGGAACAAGGGCACGTACAGAAAAATGGAAAACAGGTTTTCATACAATTGCCCGTGCGGCCAATGTTCCTGTTTATCTGGGGTACTTTGACTGGGGCAAAAAAGAGGTGGGCCGAGGAGAAAAATTTGAACTTACAGAGGATGTTCAGGATGATCTCAGACGTATTCGTCAGTGGTATAAGGATAAGGGTGTTAAGGGTAAATTTCCGGAGAACTTTGCTACTGGCAAAGATTTGGAATGATTGTTGCATGATTACACTCGACTCATTTAAAACAAAGAAATGCAATCATTGGAATTCAATACTTTAAAAGACTTATTTAACTATAGCATAGATAAATACAAAAACAACAACGCGTTCGCATATGTAGATGGCAAATCTTACACTTACGAGCAACTGGGTAAAGAGACACAAAGAGTTAATGAAATTCTTCTCGAAGCCGGAATTGGCGTTGGAGCAAAAGTGGCACTGCTGGGTCAGAACATGCCAACGTGGCCTGTAGCATATTTTTCTGCAGTTGCCTTCAACAGAATAATTGTCCCTATTCTTCCCGATTTTGCAGAGGCAGAAGTCAGAAATGTCATTGAACATTCTGAATCAACTGCAATGTTTGTCTCTCAGAGGCTGGCAGGAAAAGTTCCCGCAGATATAATGGAAAGCCTGAGTGTCGTAATTGACCTGGACACGCTTTCTGTTTTAAAAAGCAAAGAGAATAAGAGGACAGAGATTACATCTGACCCTCAGAACGGAGATCTGGCTGCAATTATCTACACATCCGGAACTACCGGAAATTCAAAGGGGGTAATGCTCAGCCATAAAAACCTCTGTTCACAGGTTTATGCAGTTAATATTCTCAGACCAACTTTTGACTGGGATGTATGGCTATCTGTGCTGCCACTCTCACATACTATGGAGAGCAGTCTGAGTATGCTTCTTCCAATGACTGCAGGAGCATCTGTTTTCTATATGGAGAAGGCTCCCACCCCTTCGCTCCTGGTTCAGGCACTTGCAAAAGTGAAGCCTACCACCATGCTGAGCGTACCGCTTATAATTGAGAAAATTTACCGCAACAGCATATTGCCCAAGTTTAACAGTTCGCCTGTAATGAAGGCAGTTTATGGTACAACACCGGGAAGAAAGCTGCTCAATAAGGTTGCAGGAAAGAAGCTCATGAAGACATTCGGGGGCAGAATCAGGTTTTTTGGAATTGGCGGAGCTAAACTTGACGGGGATGTTGAGAGATTCCTGATTGAATCAAAGTTTCCTTATGCCATTGGTTACGGGCTGACAGAAACTGCTCCTCTGCTTGCAGGAGCTGTGGGTAAGCTGGTCAAATGGCAGTCTACCGGCCCGGCAATGCACGGAGTTACACTCAGAATCGACAATCCTAATCCGGAAAACGGAGAGGGTGAAATTGTTGCAAAGAGTCCAAGCGTAATGATGGGATACTACAAGAATCCTGATGCAACCGAACAGGCTTTTACAGCCGACGGATATTTCCGTACCAAGGATCTTGGAATAATTGACAAAGATGGCAGACTGTACATTAAGGGAAGATTGTCAAACATGATTCTGGGGCCAAGCGGAGAGAACATCTATCCGGAAGAGATTGAGTCTGTGATAAACGGACACCCTATGGTTGCGGAATCTGTGGTTACTCAGCAAAAAGGCAAGCTTGTCGCACTGGTTCATTTTAATCCGGATAAACTTAAGGCACTTGAAGAGGCAAAAGAGGAGGCGATTGCAGCATACTATGAGAAGAAGGAGCAGCTGATGCACTCGTTTGAAGAGAAGAAGGAGCAGCTGATGCATACTTATGAGGAGACTAAGGATGCCGCTGTAAAAATCTTTAACGAGAAGATTGAGCAACTAAAGAGGGAGGTTTATGAATATGTTAACACCCGTGTGAACAAGTTCTCAAAAATCTCTGCAGTGAAGGATCAGCCTCATCAGTTTGAAAAGACGGCTACTCAGAAAATTAAAAGATACCTCTACACAGACAAGAAGAAATAGAGATTTCAATTATAAAAAACGAGGCCGGTCAGTTAATCTGTCCGGCCTTGTTTTATATAACAGTTATGAGCTGCTTAGAAGTTTATATCCATTCTTCCTACATATACACCTGCAGCACCTGTCTGGCATACGATAACATCTTTGCCCTCCCTGTTTTTCATAACTACAGGTTTTTCGAGAAATGTATGCGAGTGCCCTCCAATAATCATATCTACATTAGAGGTCAGTTTTGCAAGTTCTGTATCAGAAGGATTATCCTCAGACCCGTCGTCAAAACCAATATGGCTCAGAACAATTACAAGGTCGCACCCCTTTTTGTCCCGGAGCATTTTTGCCAGTTCATTTACAATCGGAACAGGATTCCTGTATACAAGATTGGTTCTTGAAGTCTCTGCAACATAACCTCTTAGGTCAATCAGTACACCAATGATGCCTATTTTTTTGCCACCTTTTTTGATGATTGTATATGGTTTAATCATACCCTTTAAAGGTGTGTCCGAAAAATCATAATTTGCGCACAGTGTGGGATACTCAGCCTTTTTGAGCCTTTCTGCAAGCTGCTGCTGACCATTGTCAAACTCATGGTTACCCAGGCAAACAGCATCATATTTCATGGCGTTGTAGAGCTCAATTTCTGCAAAACCCTTAAAAAGGGTAAAATATGGAGTACCCTGATTATAGTCTCCGGCATCAAGAAGGAGAACATTTTTGTGTTCGCTTCTCACCTTCTGAATATAGTTAGCTCTTCTCTGGAATCCTCCCAGGCCGGCATTTCTGCCGCTTGCCGCAGGCTCAATGTTGCTGTGAGTGTCGTTTGTATGCAGAATAACCAGATCCTGAGCTGTTAGAGATGTCTGGAACGCTGTAATTATAAGCAGTGCAGCTGCAAGGCTCAGATAATAATTAATTTTAACTTTTGCTTTCATCATTTCTCCTCCTCAGTTAATCTTCATATTGAACTCTTCCGTCAATTCTGGCCGTTACCTTTGCTCCCGAAGCAGAGAAAGAGGCTATCTTTTCAATGATTGCATCTCTTATGAGCAGACCTGTCTCCTCCACCTTAACTGCATCCTTTAGTGCAACAACATTATCTCCGCCGCTGAGCAGAAAATCTATTGTTGCAATCCTGTAAATCTTTGACATATCCAGTTTCTCGCCGTTAATGAGAAGCTCTTCTATCTCCCTGTCATCTTCGTCAATAACCAGTTTTACATTGCCTGAAAGGGCCTCAACCCGGTTTCTGGCAAATGATTCAAACAGAGCCTTTACTGACTTTCCCGGAAGATCAAGAATAACTACATAGTTCTCGAAGGGGAATATTGAATAAACATCGTAGAGCCTTATACTGCCTCCCGGGAGGGCAGCCCTTATACCGCCAAAATTGGTAAGGCCAAAGTCTACTTTGCTGCCTGATCTCTTTGCTGCAAATTCAACCAGAGCATCGGCGGCAAAATTGGAAAGAAGCGATTCAGGTCTTGATGAGCGCATTTCAACTTCTGAAACACCAATAACTTCCTGCATCTTCCTGTCCATCTCCGGCTTGTATCTGGCAATTATTGCCTGAACAACCGGCTCAGCAGGCTCATCATGGCTTTTATCCATGAGAACTCTCTCTGCCTTGTAGCTGTATCTCAGATTCTGCGCCATTGAAGGCGAAGCGAAATACAATACAAGAACAATTGTCGCAATAAATATTTTGGTAATAAATCTCATCGTTTCTGATTTAGTATTTTAACCATTTAACAATTTCCTTCCAGTTTGGTTTCTTTCCGTACATAAGAATTCCAACTCTGTAGATTTTTGCAGAGACATAAGTCATGAAAAGGAATGTGGCTAAAAGTAGTCCAAGTGAGAGTGCAAGCTCCCATGCCGGAACATCTCCGAAAGGAATTCTTGCCATCATTACCATTGGTGAAGTGAACGGAATTATTGAGCCCCAGAATGAGAGCGAACTTCCCGGATGCTGGAATGTGTGCATCATAAGGAATAATCCAATAATAAGAGGCAAAGTAACAGGAAGCACGAGCTGCTGCGTATCTGCCTCATTGTCTACTGCAGAACCCACTGCCGCAAAAAGTGAGGCATATAGCAGGTAACCAAGTATGAAATATGCAATAAATACAAGAATTATCTCAACAAAATTTACTTCACCAAGAGCACCCATAATATCTGAAAATGGCGAAGAATCCTCCTGCAGGGCACTAGTAAGCTGAGCAATCTCCTCTCCCTGTGCTCCTGCTATTCCCTGAGTCATCTGCTGGGACTGTACCAGTTTGTCTGTACCCATAAATGATTGTACACCCACAAGTATACCGACAGAAAGGATTATCCATATCATGAACTGAACCAGAGCAACTGAGCCAACGCCCAGAATCTTGCCAAGCATCAGCTCAAATGGTTTTACTGAAGATACAATAACCTCAATAATCCGGTTGGTTTTCTCTTCAATAACTCCTCTCATAACCATAGATCCAAACATGAAAATAAACATGTAGATGAGGATACTTGCTACGTAGGCAATTACCATGTAAATCTCAACAACAGATCTCTTCTCCCCGCCCTCCTCGTCAAGAGTAAACGTTTTGACGGAAATATTTGTCCTGACATCTTTAAGAATAGCATCGAGATTCTCAATATTGTATTTATCAAGTTTTTTCTTTTCGACAGCTTTGCCAATTCCCTTTTCAATCTCATCTTTTGTGTCAACATTCAGTTGTTTTGATGAATATACAGAGACTGAAACATTCATTAATGAGTCCGGAGCAGAAATCTCCACCAGGGCAATATATCCCTTTTCTGCAAAGCTCTTTTTTAACTGCTCTGCCGGGGTTTCATTGTCGTATGTCCATGTATGTTCATCTGTATCCTTAAAGAAACCCTGTGTAACCGCAGATGGATCAGATACCAGCATTTTCTGGCCCTTCTCACCTTCTGACATAAGCATGATGGCAGACGGGAGAATCATTAGAGCCGCAAAGAATAGAGGGGTTAGTATTGTAAGGAAAATAAAGGATTTTTTCTTTACCCTTATCATGAACTCCCTTGATATAATTAGAAATAGTTTATCCAGTTTCATGGCAGTATTGTTAGCTTACAAGTTTAATAAATATGTCATTCATCCTAGGTATGAGCTCCCTGTAGGAGACAATGTCCACCTTCTCTGTAAGTTCACCAAGGATTGCACGGGAATGAACTCCCCTGCCAACTTCAAGTACTGCCCTTCTTTCGTTTTTGAAAGCTTCGTCAGAAACAAGGTTAAAGAGAGAATTGGAAACAAGCTGTGTCTGCTGTTCCGAACGGTATATAACTTCTACTTCATTTCTTCCGTGCTCTCTGCGAATCTGGTCAAGCCCGCCCGAAATGATGAGTTTAGATTTATTGATAAGTGCAATATTGTCACAAAGTTCTTCAACCGATTCCATATTGTGAGTGGAGAGTATGATTGTAGCCCCGTTTGCCTTCATATCCAGAATCTCTTTTCTGATAAGCTGAACATTCACCGGGTCAAACCCGCTGAAAGGTTCATCGAGAATAAGAAGAGATGGCTTGTGAAGAACAGTTGTGATAAACTGAACCTTTTGCGCCATACCCTTTGAAAGCTCCTCAACCTTTTTATTCCACCACGCCTGGATTCCAAACTTAACAAACCATTGTTTAAGTTCTCTGTTTGCATCTGCCTGGCTTAGACCCTTAAGTCTGGCAAGATAGAGTGCCTGCTCACCTACTTTCATCTTCTTGTACAGTCCCCTCTCTTCGGGCAGATAGCCAATATAAGCTATATCTGAAGGTTTGATAGGTTTTCCGCGGAAGAGTACTTCACCCGTGTCCGGAACAGTAATCTGATTGATAATCCTGATTAGCGTTGTCTTGCCGGCCCCGTTAGGACCCAGCAGGCCGAAGATGGATGCTTCTGGCACATCAATAGAAACGCTGTCAAGTGCAGTAAACTGGTTAAATTTCTTAACCACATTGTTACAACTGACAATACTCATTAGTAAAGATATTATGGGATTTAATAATGAAACAAAGATAAATAAACAATTCTCACTCTAAATAATATTTGAGAATTTTTGCCAGCTCTTCCCTGATAATACGATTCGAGACAAGAAGAGCAATGTTTATTACTTTCTCACCCGCCTGCTCCCTGAACTTGATAATTGACCTCGCTGCATATGCACCAATATACGGATTGGCCGAGAGCTGCTCTGCAGTAACATCAGAAAGTTTGATTCTCTTTATTTTTGTGCTGTCTGCCCAGATGCGGCTGTTAAATACCGAGAATCTCTCTTTATCAATACCATAGACCTCCATGAGCTGTTCAGGGAAAACAAAGCCACCCAGGCGCCTACGGTAATCCAGGATACGTGAGGCAAAGAATGGTCCTATTCCGGGAAGTGAAACAAGCTCAGCCGAATCTGCACTGTTCAGCTCCAGTTTGTTCCGGGAGACAAGCTCGCTTGTATTAAGCGGTGTATAACCTGAACCTGCGGAAGTATCCTTTAAAGTTTCAGAATTATTCCCCGGTGGCTCTCCTCCGGCTGCAGAAGAGGCAGAATTAATGGCAATTTTTGCTGAAGGCTGAATAAATACACAATCCCTTATTCTTAAATAGCTCTCTCTGCTGAGAGTATAGATTTTTTCCAGATCTCTGCCACTGCGGAATTTCCCTCCCTTATTTCTGTAGTTAATAATGACTGAGGCTTCGCGGGAGCTGAGCCCCAGCTTTAAGAATTCCTCCCTTGACGCAGTATTTGGATCAAATCTGAACAGCTTTGCATTTGTACCTTTTTGTTTTTCCCTTTGGAGCGGCAACTTTTCGACAGGAGCTTCAGCATACCTGTTGCTGCTGTCCTGATGCAATGCTGTGCGGGGCGGTGAATCGGCCCCGGATAAGGAAATTTTCAAATCTCCTGCAATAAAAATGGCCGCCTCTGCTGCCAGCACAATTAAAATCAAGGCCACAACGCCTCTTGCGTGTGATCTTGTCATTCCCTCTCGTCCCTTCATTTCTCTCTCCTCCTTAGAAAATTTATTATCTATTTTCGCTCATATCCGGCAACCAGAAGGACTATCTCACCTTTTGGCTCATGGAGCGTGTACCAGGCGGCAAGCTCCCCCAGGGTGCCCCGTCTGTTCTCTTCGTGAATTTTTGTAAGCTCTCTTGATACACAGGCAATTCTCTCCTCCCCGAAATACTCTGCCATTTGGGTAAGTGTCTTAACCAGTCTGTAGGGAGATTCATAGAAAATCATTGTTCTCTCCTCTGTGGCCAGCTCTTTGAACTTTGTCTGCCGCCCCTTCTTAAGCGGGAGAAATCCCTCAAAACAGAATCTGTCCATAGGGAGTGCTGAGTTTACAAGTGCCGGAACAAATGCTGTTGGACCGGGCAGAGTTTCAACCTCAATTCCCCTCTCTCTGCAGATTCTTGAAAGCAGAAATCCCGGGTCTGAAATTCCAGGTGTTCCGGCATCTGAAATAAGAGCGATATTAAGTCCGGATTCGATTCTCTCTGCAACACGTTCAATGGTCTTGTGCTCATTGAACTTATGGTGAGGCTCCATTCTAGTTGTAATATCGTACCTTTTCATCAGGACGGAACTTGTACGGGTATCTTCTGCCAGTATTACATCTGCCTCCTTAAGTACCCTCACAGCCCTGAAGGTCATATCTTCAAGGTTGCCGATAGGTGTTGGTACTATGTATAGCTTAGGCATCGAACCTCCTCCTGAGTATCATCAGAAATCTGTAAACACTGTTTGAATCTTCATCCCATTCCGGGAAAGCCCCCCTTACATAATCCACTGCTTCATCCAGATTGTTCATCTCATTAATCCTCTCAATACTAAGGCGGTACTGCTCCTCATCATCATTGAACAGTTCCTTAATGTAAAACAGCTTATCGTTAAGAGTTATTGCATGCTTGATATCTGTCACTTTTGAACCCGGAAGGTCAGTTCTCCATGAATGTCTGGCATTTCTGGCAGCGTCCAGAATTGGGAGTGTGTCATCAAAGAGTTCGAGCTCCTCCTCATCGTCATCTGCAAAAAGGCCTCTTGGCTTTTCACTGATTACCAGCTTTTCCTGTCTTTGAGTTACAGGTTTAACCGCCACAGGTTCTTCCTTCTTATCCTGAATTGCAGCCTCTTGTGCTGATGGCATGGAAACAGTTCTGGATGCTGAAGAAGATGCAGGTGCAGGAATGATTGATTTTGAAATGTTAAGCTGAACATCTGCAAAGGCTCTCTTAAGTTCTGCGAAGGCCTGAACAAGTTTCTTTACCTCCTCTGCCTCGGGTGTGACAACCTGATTCTCTTTAGCCGAGAGCTCCCTTAGTGTGACAAGTTTTTCCCTGATCATGTCTGAGGCAATAAAAATCTCTTCCCACTTAAGCGGAGAAATCTGTTCCTCTCTCTCTACAGCATTAAGATCTTGCAATAATCCGGAAATAATCAGTTTAATTTCGGCAACTTTATCAATATTTAGCATCCTTCTTTTTATCTTTGTATAGATACAAAAGTAAGCAAAATGTTTTTAGAAAGCGCAAAAAAAGCCGGGTGGATAGAGGTGGTCTGCGGCTCAATGTTCAGTGGGAAAACCGAAGAGCTTATCAGAAGGCTCAAGAGAGCCAAGTTCGCAAACCAGAGGGTGGAGATTTTCAAACCCATGATTGATGTGAGATACTCTGTTGCAGAGGTTGTCTCCCATGATTCCAATGCTATACGCTCAACTCCGGTAGATTCGCCGGCCAGTATTTTGCTTTATGCGGGAGATGTAGATGTTGTTGGTATTGACGAAGCCCAGTTTTTTGACCAGACTATTGTAGATGTTTGCCAGGAACTCGCCGCAAACGGGGTTAGAGTTATTGTTGCAGGACTTGATATGGATTATCTGGGAAAACCGTTTGGCCCAATGCCTGCTCTTATGGCTGTTGCCGAATATGTCACCAAGGTTCATGCAATTTGTGTAAGGTGCGGAAACCTCGCTCACCATTCACACAGGACAAAAAAAAGCGACAAACTGGTCGTACTTGGTGAAAAAGACACCTACGAACCAATTTGTCGCCACTGCTTCAATGCAATAGCTAAATAGCTATTACTGTGCTGGAGCTGCTTCTACTGCCTTACGGATAACTTTAGCAACACCATTGTGTGTAATACCTGCCTCAGCGTTAACGCCAGTGTAGTTTACAAAAAGAGTGTCAGCAACAACTGTCATGTTACCAGAAAGCTCAAGAGTTTGAGCGCAAGTCATAGAACCTGTGAAGTTAACAGCTGCATCAGCTACTGTAGCGATACCACCAACTGTTACGTTTGTGCTGTCGTTAACCATGATAACTGCTGTGAAAGTGCTGTCTGCAAGG
>PHDP01000154.1 GCA_002842655.1 Bacteroidetes bacterium HGW-Bacteroidetes-14 | reverse complement strand
TTACCTTTTGGTCAAGCAAAAGGTAAAATAAAGAAAAGAAATGCATCTACGTTCTTCGGCCTATGCTTGAGTCACCAAATCCCGCTTTTCTGTCACTCATCGTATCCGCTCAACGACTGCCTAAAATTTGACCATAATGTTATTATTATTCCTGTTTTCAGATTGCTCAACGATCAATCCCGGAAGTCGATCTTAGAAGGTCGCTCCTACGGATACTGAAAATTTGTGCTCTTCTTTACTCAAGCGTAAAAACCGACGCTTCTTTTCATTTCAGTTTTTCTTTGTAAGGAAAACCGGATAATCTAAACATAACCTCGTACTTCAATTAATTCAGCAACAATTATGTTTCACCAATTGTTTAATAACATATGAACAGACACATTAATACATTTTAACCGTGAAACGAACACTGATCATTTCAACTATCCTCTTTGCTGCAGTGTTTGCAGGAATGATGGGGCTTATGTCATTGAAAAATGAACCATCTGCCAGCAGAAGCTCCGAAGAAAATTCTGCAGCCCTCAATTACCAGACCTATTGTGCAGGATGCCATGGCGATAATCTCGAAAAATTCACCGCCAAACAGTGGATGAATGAACCTGACAACGCCTCAGTGATTAACAGTATTAAACTGGGGATAGAATCAGAGGGAATGCCGGCGTTTCAGAATACCTTCTCAGATTCAGAACTTGAAGAACTTGCTGCCTATGTCAAAAAAGGGATTCCTGATGACAGAAGTTCACTGAAACCTGCAGTTAAAGCAGGAGAGGTGACAAAATCGGAAGTGCAGGATTTTATTGTTGAAACGGTAGTTACAGGGTTGGATGTGCCCTGGGGTCTTGTGTTTCTGCCCGATGGAGATCTGCTGATTTCGGAGCGCGCCGGAACACTGCACCGTTTTTCCAAAGGAAAACTGTCACTGCCCATTCAGGGATTGCCGCCCATCAAGGCAAAAGGTCAGGGCGGTTTGCTCGACTTATGCCTGCATCCCGACTACGCAAAGAATGGCTGGATTTATATCGCTTACAGTGCCCTGAATCCCGAAAAGGGAAATTCCAACAGCAATACTGCCATTATGCGGGCCAGACTTGATGGCAACAAACTGCTGGATCAGCAGGTGATTTTCAAAGGAGATCCTGACACCGACAGATCGCATCATTATGGGTGTAAACTTGCGTTTGATGATAAAGGACATCTGTTTTTCGGAATCGGAGACCGGGGTCAGCACTTCGATTTCCCGCAGAAACTCGACAATGCCAATGGAAAGATGCACCGCATCAACGATGATGGTTCAATTCCCAAGGACAATCCGTTTATAAATACAAAGGGCGCTGTTCCTTCCATCTACAGTTACGGCCACCGCAATCAGCAAGGCACAAGCATACATCCGCAAACCGGGGAGCTTTGGGTATCCGAACATGGTCCGAAAGGTGGTGATGAATTAAATCTGGTTGTACCGGGTAAAAACTATGGCTGGCCCGTTATTTCTTACGGAATTAACTACAACGGCACCATTCTCACGGAGTTAACAGAAAAAGAAGGAATGGAGCAACCCGTGCATTACTGGACACCGTCAATTGCGCCTTGCGGAATGACTTTCCTGACCGGCGACAAATATAAAAAGTGGCAAAACAATCTTTTTATAGGTTCATTGCGGTTTGAGTATCTGGAAAGGGTGGTAATCAACGGCAACTCGGTAATCCACACCGAAAAACTGCTCGAAGGCATAGGGCGTGTAAGGAATGTGGTGGTTGGTAATGACGGGCTGATTTATGTAGCTACCGAAAATCCGGGTAAGATTGTGAGGTTGGTGCCGGTGGGAAGAGAGTGAGGCCGGAGGGCAGAGGTCAGAGGTCAGAGGCCGGAAGCCGGATATCAGAGGTCAGAGGCCGGAGGTCAGATATCCCCCGTCTCCCCTTCCCCCAGTCTCCTTGTCTCCCCGTCTCCGTGTCTCCCCGTCTCCCCGTCCCCCCGTCCCCTTGTCCTGAAAACGTCCCTTTTAAAAATCCGAAATGCTCGATTCGCTTCCATTATACAAACTCACAATCACCCTGGCTCTCCTATCATGCCTGCTTGATACCCATGCCCAATCTGCTGATCAGAAACTACCTAACAATCAGAAACCTGATTCCACAATTATACTTGAGCCGGTCACCATTGAAGGTTATCAGTTAAGTACCC
>PHDP01000153.1 GCA_002842655.1 Bacteroidetes bacterium HGW-Bacteroidetes-14 | reverse complement strand
TTCAGTTCGCTGCCCAGGATAATTGCATTAATCATCTTATCCTTTGCATAACCCGGGTGGATATTGCGTCCCTGAATAAAAATCTTTGCTGCTGCTGCATTGAAGTTTTCATATTCAAGCTCTCCAATCTGACCGCCGTCCAGTGTGTAGGCATAATCTGCCCCGAATCTTTTAACATCGAATTTGTCAACTCCGCGGCCAATCTCCTCGTCGGGAGTAAAGCCGATTTTAATGGTTCCGTGTTTGAAGCCGGGGTTGGTCATGATGTATTCTGCCACTGTCATAATCTCTGCAACACCCGCCTTGTCGTCTGCTCCCAGAAGAGTTGTTCCGTCTGTTGTGATAATAGTCTTTCCCTTGTATGCCTCCAGTTCAGGAAAATCTTCGACCTTCATTACAAAGCCCTTCTCACTGTTAATGACAATATCCTTTCCGTCGTAATTCTCAATAATACGAGGCCTGATGTTTGCTCCGGATGCATCAGGTGCAGTATCCACGTGGGCAATAAAGCCAACAGCCGGGATATTCTCACCTTCAGGCATATTCGAAGGAATAGTCGCCATTACATAACCCCACTCATCAAGCTCAACATCCTTAATACCCATATCCCTTAGCTCCTTCACCAGCAATCTTGAGAGATCAAGCTGCTTAGATGTGCTTGGCTGGCTCTCAGATTCGGGATCTGATGCTGTGTCAATTGAAATATATCTCAGAAATTTCTCTAAAACTTTCTCTAAAACTTTCTCTTTCATATTATGATATGTTTATAATCAAATTCATTTGAGGGACCTTTATAAAATAAGAAGGCTGAGTCCCATTACAGCCATGCCTGCAATCACCCCGATAATCGCCGGGTGGTGTTCTCCGTATTTCTCCGCTGTAGGCAGCAGTTCGTCAAGTGAGATATACACCATGATACCTGCAACACCTGCAAGAATCACTCCCATAAAAGACTCGTGGAAAAAATATGAGAGCATAAAATACCCGAATACTGCTCCAAGAGGCTCTGCAAGTCCGGAGAAGAGTGAGTTCCAGAATGCCTTTTTTCTGCTTCTTGTCGCATAGTAAATTGGAATTGCAACCGCAATCCCTTCAGGAATATTGTGTATACCAATAGCCACAGCAATTGTGGCGCCCAGGGCAGGGTCATTCATTGCACTCACAAAAGTTGCTATCCCCTCCGGGAAGTTGTGAATTGCAATTGCAAAGGCAGACATAAAGCCAAGCCTCATGAGACCCTTATCGTGATCTTTTCCGTTTGATTTTGAGATTGACAAATCTCCCGGTTCGTGAGGGTTTTCATATGAGGGCACCAGATAGTCAATGATTGCTATCAGCGCAATTCCCCCGAAGAATGCCAGCAAAGCATAAAAATTGCCCGGCTTTTCACCATACAGAACACCCAGCTTCTCCTGGGCATCCGGGAAGAGCTCCACAAGAGAGATGAAAATCATCACCCCTGCAGAAAATCCCAGCGATGCAGCAAGAAATCTTGGCGAAAACTTCTTGTAAAGAAGAACAATTCCGCTTCCTATAGCTGTGGAGAGACCTGCAAACAGTGTTAGCGCAAAAGCGGTAATGTAGTTTCCTTCCATGTCAAATCAGATAATTAGTCCTCTTTTTTAGCCCTGAGACTATCCCAGGCAAGGTAGAAGATGATAAGAAGATACATACCAAGTGCCAGAAGCTCGCCGCCGTTTGACTCCATCCACTCTGTATTGAGGAGATTTACACCGCCAAAACGAAGCACGGCACTTACAACACCCATAAGGGCACCACCGGCAATAAATCCAGATGCCAGAAGAGTTCCTCTCTCTTTACGTGCAGTATTTAGAGCAGCATCCTTGCTTCTTGTAGATACAAACCATGCAATGGCACCACCGGCCAGAAGCGGAAGGTTGAGTTCAAGAGGAATAAACATACCCAGAGAGAATGCCAGTGCCGGAATTCCAAAGAATGTGAGGGCAATTGATATAATCGCACCAATTCCGTAAAGAATCCACGGAGCACCGCCACCTGACATGAGCGGTTCAATAACAGCCGCCATGGCATTGGCCTGAGGAGCAACAAGAGCATGCTCGCCAACAAATCCGTATGTCTTGTTCAAAATCATCATTACGCCGCCCACTGTTGCCGCAGCCACAAGGGTTCCCAGAAATTTCCACTGCTGCTGTTTTGCAGGAGTTGTTCCCAGCCAGTAACCAAT
>PHDP01000045.1:3311-19173 GCA_002842655.1 Bacteroidetes bacterium HGW-Bacteroidetes-14 | reverse complement strand
CATTTACGTCAATTACCTTACCGGTAACGCGTACCTGTGCCCATGAACAGACTCCTGCGAAGAGGAGCAGCAAAGTCAGAGCAAATAGCTTGCTGACTCCTTTTAAATGCTCTTTTACATTCATAAAACAGTTTTTAGTTTAGTTTGAAATTTAGGTGACCTTTTTCGCCAAAAGGTGAAACAAATTTAAGAAAATATCTGACAATGCAAATTTTTTTAAATGGTAGTTTACATAACGATTTGTAACTATTTTTTAAATAAAATCTTCATTTTGCTTGAATTTTTAAACTACATTTCAGGCATCGGGTATCAGTATCATAGTATTCGTGACAGAAAAAGAAAAATTTAAAATATCATTAAAACGATACACCGCATAGTAATTAAAGTATAATTACACTATTGCTGCGAATTGATACTAAGATAAATAAGGGTAGTTTGAATTTGTTATGAAATAGTTTCAAAAAAGCAGCTGTATCAATCTGCAATTTTAGATTTCTCAGATGAGCGAAACTGACCCGGAGTCAAAGCGGTTTCCTTTTTGAATGCTCTAAGGAGCGAGTTCACAGAGGCGAATCCAGACTCCTCGGCAATGTAGTCCAGTACATGGTTCCTCTTATCCAGCAGCAGTTTCTTTGCATATTCCACTCTGTATTTGTTCACAAAATCAGAGAATGTTGAGTCATAATCGACATTTACTATACTTGATATGTAAGATCTGTTTGTCCCAAGCACAGCCGAAACATCGGTTATTCTTAAATCTGTTTTGCGGAAGTACTCTTTCTCTTCAAACAAAATTAAAAGTTCACCTTTGATTTTCTCCCTGGTTTTATCCTGAAGGTTAATCCCGGGCTCCCTGTGACTCTCTTTAACATTCAGCTCCTTTCTGTAGTCTCTTATTGTAAATCTCTGCCTGAATCCCAGAAATCCTATCGAAAAAAGCATTGTACTGAAAAGCAGTGAAGGGATAAAGACAAGATAATCTTCCTGATTGAAAAAACTTCTTCCCAGAAAGCCGGCAACGAGTGAGAACACTGCTGTAAGCAGAAATACTGTAGTTATTTTTCTTACCCATGTCAGGTCCCGGCCCTCCACAGATGAGTAAAACTCCCCGATAAGCCTGTTATATGCTATAATATCTCTTCTGCAATAATAGATAAACGGAACTATCTGAAGAATAAAGACAATCCGGCTTGCCTTAACTGTGGTAATTGCAATTTTTCCAAGTATCGAATATGTGTACGCAATATTGTTCCTGTAGTGATACTGCCCCATAATGGCATCAAGTTCAAGAGGTTCAAGCATGGAATATATAAGGGCAAGTGCCAGACCAAAAAAGAGTGATGGAAACAGAGTAAATACTACTGATGGCTCCAGTGTTACATCTTTTGAAATCATTCGCACATATACATAGAAGAGAGGGTAAACAGCGAGTGATGAAAATGTGTAGAGAGGATCCAGAATAGCATATAACTCAAGGTCCCCGTAAAAATAGACCGCATGTGAAAAATAGAGAAAAAAGGAAACGGTCATGAATATTGCCAGTGAAAGTCTTGCGTAATCTCCTCTTTTATAGTCTGAATATAAAGCGATTGCCCAAAGAAGGCAAACAAACATAGGAAGTAAAATAACAATGTCCCTGTACATAGCCATTCATTTTGCTCCTTCCAAAGTTAATAAAATGAATCTGTTATTTGGTACAATTTATGCTTGAACTTTTAACCGTGATTATGAATCAAAATTGAAACATTATGAAAAAGTTATTAATTATCTCTTTAGTATTGCTCATTTCGGCAATAACACAGGCACAGGAAAAAAGCTTCCTTGACATTAATTATGTTGAGGTGACCACAAAAGCAGACAGAGAGGTTGTACCTGATAAAATATATCTTTCTGTTACAATCAGTGAAAAGGAGAACAAGGGAAAAATCTCTGTTGAAAAGCAGGAGAAGGAGATGATTAAAAAGCTTAAGGACGCCGGTATTGATGTTGAAAAAAATCTTTCTGTTTCTGACATGACCGGATTCTACCAAAAATACATTCTCCGCAAGGATCAGATAATGGCAGAAAAAAAATACCAGCTGATTGTACCTTCTGCAGAAATGATGGCTAAAGTCTTTGCTTCTCTTGAGAGTGCAGGAATATCAGATATTAAAGTAATTAAATCTGAGGTCTCTGATATTGACAGTGTGAAGGAGGATGTCATGAGAAAGGCTTCCCTCAAGGCAAGAAAGCAGGCAGATGTTATTGCCGGTGCGCTGGGCAGAGAGATTGACAAGATGGTATATTTCCAGAGTTATGACAATTTTGGAAGTGCGGCAACAAGATATGCAAGACAAGAAGTTCTGGCCTATTCAAAAGCGGCCGACTCTGCAGATGAGGTTGTTCCTGACTTTGAGAAAATTCGTGTTGAACACACTATTTATGTAAGATTCAGTCTTAAATAGGAATCCTGAAAAAGAGAGATGGCAAAAACAGAAAACTAACCCCCAATTTTCTGTTTTTGCCATCATAGTGACTTTTGCAACCACTTTTGTAATACAAATATAAAATAATATTTTAATAATTGTAATATTTTTTTGATTTTTGTTAGGAATGTGTGACATTTTTATTGAATTTGATTACTAATTTAAATCAATTGAGCCCTAATTACTACAAACAAAATCTAGCAACTGCCACTCCTGTGATTCTCTCACTGGCCGGTCAATCGGTTGTACAAATGGCAGACAGTATTATGGTTGGGCAGCTTGGAGCAGCTCCGCTGGCTGCAGTCTCTTTCGCGGGAGCAATTATTATGAATGTAATGGTGCTTGGGATTGGCCTTTCTATCGGGCTGACTCCTCTTGCCGGCCAGTACTGGGCTCGCGGTGAGTATCGCAAAGTATCTCAGTATTTCCAGAATTCTCTTCTGGTTAATACACTTTTCTCTGTTCTGCTCTTTGGTATTCTTACGGCAATTATCCCGCTGACTCCCTTTATGGGTCAGCCTTCAGAGGTCATCAGCCTTGCAGATAACTACTATATCTATGTGTCGCTCTCCATTATTCCGTTAATGATCTTCTTTACTTTCAAGCAATTTCTGGAAGGGATAGGAAACACAAAAATTGCAATGTATATTACACTGGCATCCAATGTTCTCAACATTGCCCTCAACTATCTTCTTATAAATGGTAAAATGGGTTTCCCAAACATGGGTGTTGACGGAGCCGGACTGGCTACATTAATTTCAAGAATCATTATGCCGGTGGCATTTATTGCTGTAATCAACTCTAGGGACAGATACAGACGATTCCTTAAGTTCTTCGGAAAAGAGAGGTTTTCTGTGCCTCATCAGAGGGAACTGGCAAGGATTGGGCTTCCCATTTCAGGGCAAATGGTTATAGAGTTCTTTTCGCTGAGTGCAATAACAATCATGATGGGGTGGATGGGTACTGCATCACTTGCTGCCAATCAGATTGCACAGACAATGATTAATTTCACATTCATGATTTCTAACGGAATTGCGGGCGCTTCAACAATACTGGTAAGTCATGCCTGTGGCATAAGAGACAGAGAGGGTGTGAAAAGGCATGGTTACGCCGGAATGAAAATTTCTCTTATTATTATGGGAAGTGCTGCGCTAATGTTTATTCTGTTTGGAAGGGAGATTGCCTCACTCTTTACATCAGATCCGGAGGTTATCTCCATAAGTGTGGGGATTTTCTTTGTAATCGCCTTGTTTGAATTGTTTGACGGGCTTCAGATTACAGCTCTTGGTGCACTGAGGGGTCTCACAGATACAAGGCGTCCTATGATAATTGCAATCATCTCATATCTGTTTGTTTCTGTTCCTGTTGCATACCTGTTTGGATTCATATTCGGGCTTGGTGAGCCCGGGCTTATGACAGGATTTGCATTTGGCCTTCTTAACGCCTCAATATTCTTCATAATTCGTTTCAGAAGACTCTCTGCAAAGATTTAATTTTGATGCGCCGTCATCTTTTTATATTTTTGGGATATGAAAAGATCACGTAAAAGAGGCCGCTGGAGATTGTTTGTTTTGTCTGTAATGCTCATTGTAGCCTCTTCTCTTATATTCGGATTCAGGGATATTATCAACGGAAGAAACACTCAGACAATTGGTGAGGAGGAGTTGCCAACTGCTCTGAATTTTCTGGTTACCAATGAACTTAACAACCTGCAGGAGACTGAAAAACTTGATGCACAGGTGGAGAAATTCATGAAAGAGTGGCAGATAAAGGGAGCCTCCCTTGCAATTATGAAAAATGAAAAACTCATTTACACCAAGGGATACGGCTGGGCAGACGAAGAGATGGGTGTTAAAATGGAGCCAAGACATATTCTGAGAATTGCATCTCTTTCAAAGCTAATTACAGCAGCAGGAATCATGAAGATGGTGGATGACACTCTGCTTACGCTGAATACAAAGGTTTTTGGCGAGAATGGTATCCTTAATATGCCTCAGTTTCTTAACATCAAGGATGTCAGAATCAAGAATATAACTATCGAACACCTCCTGAGACACAAGGCCGGGTTTACATTAAGAGCCGGAGACCCTATGTTCAGTACCAGACTAATGGCTCAAAGGTTAAAAATTGACTCGGTACCTGACACAGATCAGATTATTTCATACTACACATCTTCAAAACTTGGTTATGCTCCCGGAAACGGAAGCAGATACTCAAATCTTGGGTATGTTATTCTTTCAAAGGTAATTGAAGTGGTCTCCGGTATGGAATATGAGGAGTACATCAAAGAGAAAATTCTTAAACCTGCCGGAATTTATGATATGCATCTTGCCCATAATTTCTATGAAGAGAAATTCCCCAATGAAGTAAGATATTACGAACCATCCAATGAACCAAAAGTTGAAGCATTTGACGGAAGCGGTCACATGGTTCAGAGGTGCTACGGAGGAAACAATATTGAGGGATTGCTTGGTGCCGGAGCCTGGGTTGCTTCACCATCGGAACTTCTGCTTCTTGTTGCCTCTATTGACGGCAGAGACGGAATTCCTGACATTCTCTCTCAGAGAAGCATATCAGTCATGACATCAAGTACCCCTCAGAATCTTCCCATAGGATGGGCCAAAACAACATCTTCAGGAGACTGGTCAAGAACAGGCACTCTGTCGGGGTCGAGTGCCATGCTCAAATACCAGCGGGATGAGATTTCGTGGGTGCTCATTACAAATACAAGCTCCTGGAAAGGATCCAGATTCCCCAGACAGATTGACGGACTGCTTCGCAAAAGTCTGCAAAGAGTGAGCGACTGGCCGGAAAGGAATCTCTTCGAGCTTAAAACTCTACTGTAATTCCTATTGTTGGCACAAGGGTTCCTTCTGTAAGGGATATCCTCTTCATCTCATACCTCTGCTCTGCATAAGGAGCACCCGGATTGACAACAGTACCGGTGCTTACAAGCACATCTGACGGTTTGTACTTCTGATTGAGGACATTCTGAATGTCCAGATAAAGCTTCATTGCAAATTTCCGGAAATAGAACTCTTTGTCAACCCTCAGATCTAACTGGTTAAAGATTCCCAGATAATAAGAGTTATACTGTGAATAATCAAGATATGAGCGTCCTGCTGCATCCCATGCAGATACCAGTGAAGATTTGTATTCATCAAGCGGAGTTGCCGGACTTCCTCCTGAGTAGCGGTATTTGATTCCTATCACATAGTTGCGCGGAAGTTTGTATCCGGCAGAGAGAGTCAGCAGTCTCTTGTTGTTCCAGGCACGGGGAGTCCAGCCTCTTTCCGGATCCTGATACTCACTCCTGAAAAGTGTGAGGGAGCTGATAAGATTGAGTTTGTCTGACAGAAACCATCTTGCAGAGAATTCAACTCCGTAAGAGCGGCTCTTAAGGTTTGACTCAATTGGTTCATTTCCTGAAACACCGTAATTGATACCTTTCCCTTCTACCGGAATTGAATCATTTACAGACCACATTCCGTTAAAGTTGTTTTTCCAGAAAAGTTCTGCTGCAAGCTGAAGTCCTTTGTCGTTCCTGTAGTCGACTCCAAGAGTAAGCTGGTCTGAGCCCATATATTTAAGACTCCTGTTTACAAGTTCACCGGCTCCGTTTCTGAATCCCATTGCTGTAAAAGGAGGAAGCTGAAAATATCTTCCTGCACCGGCATTCAGGTAGAGGTCATTTGCGAATTCCCATGAGAGTGACACTCTTGGTGAGAGCTGGTTAAGAGGGTTTGCCATCTCCGGAGAGAAACTGTTTGCATCTGCTCTTAATCCCCCGTTTGCAGTAAACTTTCTGTTTGGCGAGATGTAGTTAATATTCGCAAAAAGTGAATATTTAAAGAAATTCAGAGAACTGTTGTAAATGATTGTTACAGGATTCTCCGTGAAAATTTTCTGATATGTATCATTTGTATAGCTCGGCAGTTCTGCTCCAATACCCGCAATCAGCCTGAAATCTCCAATTTTGCTTACATTTTCCACTCTCAGTTTTGTCTCCTGCTCAACAGATTTGTACCTGAGCGAGAGATTATCTTCGGATGATTCATCATTGCCTGCATATTTGGTGTTGCGGTTGTTCAGATAACTGTGACTGAGATAGAGTGAGAGATTATTCGCTCCGTAATAGTATCTGTATATCATTCCTGCTGTGAAGACCTCCTGCTGAATTACCGGCAGGTATGCAAGTATATATTCGTTTGACTCTTTCCCGCCTGTATCATCGTTAAGGGTCATATCATCAAGGCCTCCAAGGGCAATAAAGGTCAGTTCGTGTTTATTGTCAAATCTTGTCTTGATTTTTATCTGAGTATCCGAAAATGTGGTCAGAAATGGAAGGTTGATAAGTTTGAACAGGAACTGGGCATAAGATAGTCTTACAGATGCCAGATAGCTCGTTTTTTGAGACAAATGACCGCTAGATGTAATACCGGCCTCGGATGCACCTACTGTAAATTTAAAACGGTTTTTAAGGGGATCTCCCTCCTTTAGTTTAAAGTCGAGAACTGAACTAATCCCTCCTCCCCTTGCGACAGGAAATGAACCTGAATAAAAATCAACTTCACGGATAAAATCTGCATCAATAATACCCACAGGTCCTCCGGAAGAGCCTTGTGTGCTAAAGTGATTAATTGACGGGATCTCTATTCCGTCAAGATAGAATTTATTCTCTGAAGGGCCGCCGCCTCTTACAAGAAGGTCATTTCTGTAACCTCCGCCCGGAGGAAGACCTACTCCCGGAAGTGAAGCAACAACTCTGGATATATCTCTGTTGGAGCCTGGATTTCTTTCAATCTCCTGTACCCCTATAGTTCTTTGCGAAAGTGGTGTCTCCGGAATTCTTCTGAATGGATCTGCCTTTGGCTTAACGGTAACAGATGTAAGCATCCTGCTCTCCTCTTCAAGTTCGATATTTATATATGCGCCTTTATTGGAGAGCATTATCTCCTCAGATATGTACTGAACATATCCCAGTAAATCGACCTGAATCCGGTATGTTCCGGCAGGAAGGTTTTCAAGAACAAAGTTTCCAAGAGAATCTGTAGTGGAATATTTTGTTCCCTTCCAGACAGAAACAGTTGCAAATGAAATTGGCTCTCTTGTTATTTTATCAATTACCTTTCCGTTTACAGGATAGAATCTTGGTGCTTCAGCCTCTGCCTTTGCATTAGCCGGAGCGAGAATAAGCATTAAAAACAGCAATAAATAGCTTAAGCGGTAGTTCATGGTTTATAAATAAAAAGTTCCTATGTTAGAATAATTCACATAGGAACAATTTTCTATAACGAAAGTTTAACTTTTCCCGCGCTATTTTTTAAAAAGCTCTCCGGCCATTAAATGCAGGGTAATTTCCGAAATCTTTGCCTGATAAATAGCATTCAGCCTTCTGTCTGAAGCATTCAGATAAGAGAGCTGAATATCACGAAATTCAATACCTGAAAGCGATCCCAGCCTGTATTTTTCCCGTGCTGCCTCAAGATTAAGAAGTGCCGCCTCCCGGCTCTCCTCCTCAAATCCAATCATAGTAAGATTGTTTGAATAAATATTGTAAAGCTGATAGAGTTCACTTTGCAAAGCCTGTCTCTCCTTCTCGAATGTCAGTTTTGCATTCTCTTCCAGAATTTTTGCATTCTGAATCTTTCTGTTTGTCTCATTTCCGTTAAATACAGGCACAGTGAGTGCAAATCCCCAGTTGAGACCATTTGACTCGTTATATTTTGAAGGAAAATACTGACTTTGATTGAAATTATAATTATACCCGGCAGAGAAATCCAGCGAAGGATATCTTGAAGACTTCGCAATCCTTGTATCAAGCCTTGCTATTTTCTCTCCTGCCTTTAACGAAAGCAGAGCCGTATTGTTCTCCTCTGCAGAGGCAAAAAGCTTTGCAACATCAAGCTGAGGCTCCGGAATGATAGTGTCCTTTACCGGAAGTTTCGAATCTAACGGAAGGTTCATCAATCTGTAGAGCTCAATATATGCATTTTTAAGGTTCTCCTTTTGTTGCAGAAGAGAAGAGGAGTCGCTGTTAAGGTAAATTTTTGCCTGTTTGTGCTCAAGTCCGGACCCGCTTCCGATATTGTATCTGGTCAAAGCCTGATCATATCTCTCCTGGGAGATTGAGACAAGTTCATTAAGCAGGTTTACTTTATTCTGAAGGCTGATGATACTATAGTACTGGGCAGATATCTGCATTACCAGATTCTCTGCCACTGAGCGGAAGTTATATTCGCCCTGAGAAAGCAGTTCGCTCTGCTTCTCTCTGGTTGCAAACATTGCAAGACCGTCAAAGAGTCTCCAGTTTAAACTTGCTCCGTTAATTAATGAACTTGAAGAGGAGTTCGATTTTTCTACATCCCCGTCCTCATTGTAATTTCTCAGTTCAGTCCTGTTTGCACTCTGCCTGGAGCTAAGTGAAACCGACGGCAAAAATGGTGCATAAGTAACATTGTTTCTGGCAATTTCAAGAGCATTTCCTGAAATAAGAACAGAGTAGTTAGCCTCAAGAGCTCTTGCAATACAATCCTCAAGAGTAAGACCGGAAGCAGCGGGAGCAGGCTGAGCTGCTGCCTGTATTGACAAAGTCATAACAATTGCTGTTACTGTAAGGTATTTTTTTAATGTATGTATCATTTTGTAACTGCTTTTGAAGATGAGATATAAGAGTACATTGCAGGAATAATGTAGAGGGTAAAGAAGGTTGCAAATATCAAACCTCCGGCTACAGCCACACCCATGGAAATACGGCTCTCGGCTCCGGCACCTGTAGCAAACACCATTGGCAGAATCCCCAGAATTGTAGAGAGACTTGTCATCAGGATGGGCCTGAAACGGGAAATTGCGGCACTCAGGATAGCATCGTTCTTTCCAAGTCCTGTAAGTTTCTTCTGGTTTGCGAACTCAACCATAAGAATACCATTTTTGGAGACAAGTCCAATGAGCATAATCAGTCCAATCTGGCTGAATATATTCATTGTCTGTCCAAATGCAACTATGGATACAAGTGCACCAATAAGGGCAAGCGGAACTGTCAGCATAATAATAAGAGGGTCCCTGAAACTTTCAAACTGCGCAGAAAGTACCAGATAAATCAGAATGAGAGCCAGTATAAAAGCAAACAGAAGACTCGATGTACTCTCCACAAAGTCTTTGGACTGACCGGAAAGAGTAGTTGAGAAATGGTCCGGATTCAGGGTTCTGTCTGCTATTGCATCCATCTCTTCAATTCCCTGTCCTAAGGTATAACCCTTTGAAAGAGCAGCCGACACGGTTGCTGATACAAACCTGTTGTATCTGAAGAGCTGAGGAGGAGAACTGCTCTCGTCCATTGTTATGAGATTATCCAGCTGAATAAGTTCTCCTGCATCATTCCTGACATAAATATTTGCAAGGTCAACCGGCTTATTACGCATGCTCTGGTCAATCTGACTCATTATCTGATATTGCTTTCCATTTCTGATGAAATAGCCAATTCGCTGCTCACTCATAGAGAGCTGGAGCGTCTGTGCTATATTCTGGATTGAGACTCCCATCATTGAGGCTTTGTCTCTGTCAATATTTATGCTGAGCTCAGGTTTGGTAAATCTGAGGTTGACATCTGAATTGGAGAAGACATCGCTCTGGGCTACCTCAGACATAAACCTTGGAATAGCTGTCTTGAGTGAGTCCAGATTTTTTGCCTGGATTACATACTGAACAGGCATACCACCTCTTCTGCCACCGAAGGTCTGCTGCTGTGTAACAAAACTTCTTGCACCGGTAAGTCTTGCAACTTTTGGAGACAGCTCATCTGCCACCTCTTGCTGGCTTCTCTCTCTTTTGAGCGGGTCTGAAAGGGTTATCGAAAAGTTTGAACGATTTCTGCCTCCCATACCTACCATCTGAAGAATACTTTCAGCTTCCGGGGTCTCTTTGCTTACAACATTATACAAGTCATCTGTATATTTAAGCATATAGTCATAAGTCGCACCCTCCTGAGCATTGCTTGAAATATTAATCATTGAACGGTCTTCCATAGGTGCCATCTCAGATGGTGTTGTTGACCACAGCCAAACGATTATTCCAAGGGAAAAAATCAGAAACAGGATTGCTATCCATCTTCTTTTCATAAACTTCTCCAGTGAAGACTGATAAAGATTATTCAGCCACACAAAGAAGGGTTCTGTATATTTATAGAACTTACCCTCGTGGGCATCCCTCTTAAGTAGCTTGCTGGACAGCATTGGTGTGAATGTCAGAGCTACAAAGCTTGATATTAATACTGCTCCTGCAATAACCATCGAGAATTCCCGGAACAGACGTCCTGTAACGCCCTGCAGGAACACTATCGGGAAGAATACGGCCACAAGTGTTATAGTAGTTGCAATCACAGCAAAAAAGATCTCCTTAGAACCCTCAATTGCCGCCTCTTTTGGAGGCATCCCCCTCTCAATCTTGGTGTAGATATTCTCCATAACTACAATCGCGTCGTCCACCACCAGTCCAATTGAAAGAACAATTGCAAGAAGGGTAAGGATATTAATAGAGAATCCGGCAAGGTACATTATGAAAAATGCGCCAATAATTGAAATTGGTATTGCTATAATTGGAATAAGGGTAGTCCTCCAGTTTCTCAAAAAGAGGAAGATGATTAAAACAACAAGTATGAAAGCCTGAAGGATTGTCATCTGAACCTCGCTTATGGAGTCCCTGATAAAAGTCGTATTGTCAAAACCAACACCAACCTCAATATCCGGCGGAAGGCTCTTTTTAAGCTCCTCAACTGCTTTCTTGGCCTCATCAACTATTGTTATATAGTTTGCACCAGGCTGAGGAACAAGAACTGCCGACACCATTGGCACACCGTTTCTCTTAAGTATTGAACGGGTATTTTCTGCATCAACCTCTGCAGTTCCCACATCAGAAAATCTTACTATTCTCTCGCCACTGCGGGAAATAATAAGATTATTAAAATCCTCAATTGTTCTTAGCCTGCCCAGAGTTCTTACAGTAAGTTCCATTGTGGAGCCCTCAACAGTACCTGAGGGAAGTTCTACATTCTCCCTAGAAACTGCCTGGCGCACATCAAGTGGTGTAATTTTGTATGCAGCCAGCAAGATGGGATCCATTCTCATTCTGACAGAGTATCGCTTTGAGCCCCATACTCCAACACTGCTCACTCCGCTTATGGTCTGGAGTCTCTCCTTGAAATTAACCTCTGCATACTCACTAAGGTCAATAATATCCCTGGTTTCACTCTGAATTGTAACTGAAAAAATTGGCTGAGCATCTGCATCAGATTTCTCTACTACCGGAGGATCTACATCCTGGGGCAATCTTCTCATTGCTCCGGATACTTTGTCCCTTACATCGTTCGCAGCAGTTTCCAGGTCTACTTCAAGATTAAACTCAATATTAATAGAGCTTGAACCATCCCTGCTGTTGCTGGAAATTGAACGGATTCCCGGGATTCCGTTTACAGCTGCCTCAAGTGGCTCTGTAATCTGAGTTTCTATAACATCTGCATTTGCTCCGGGAAAAGAACATCTTACTGAAATCACCGGGTTGTCTACACTCGGATAATCTCTGACACCAAGCGATGTATATCCGATGGCTCCAAAGATTACTATCATCAGGCTCATTACTGTTGCCAGTACCGGCCTGTTTATTGTTGTTGTGCTTATACTCATGAGTTTACTGATTTAACTGAGGTGATACCTGAATTCCCTCTCTTAGCTGCATCAGACCAGTAGTTATAACTGTGTCTCCGGCCTCTATCCCGATCAGAATTTCAAGCATATCTGCAGTCCGGGAGCCTGTCTGAACCGGCACAAGAGCAGCTTTACCCTCTTTTACCACCCATACTGAACGGCCCTTAACATCAGGAACCACTGACTGGTTTGGAACATAAATACTCTCTGCTCCCTGAGTCATACTGTATGCAACCTTAGCAGACATACCCGGCTTAAGGCGCATTCCGCTGTTAACATATTTTGCTCTGAGCATTGATGTTCTTGTCTTAAGGTCAATTTCCGGCTCTATGGCATAAATCTGAGCATTGAATTTATTGCTCATTCCCTCAACTGTAAAGACTACCTTGTTTCCGGGCTTAACATCATTTATGTATTTTTCGGGAATTGAGAATTCAAGTTTGAGACTTGCTATATCTACAAGAGTAGAAATTTTTGAATTGGGCTGAAGAAATGCTCCAAGGCTTATATTCCTGAAACCAATAACTCCATCAAAAGGTGCGCGAACCTTCATCTTTTCAATACGAATCTTGAGCTGTTCAATATCCTGCCTCAGCACATTGTACTCAGTCAGAACCTTGTCATAATCTTCGCGGCTTACAGCATCTTTTTCAAGAAGAATCTTTTGTCTCCCCAGCCTCTGTTCCAGCAGTGTGTTTTGATATTCGGCCTTAACAAGCTGCGAAACCAGCTCATCATCGTTGAGTTTTAAAAGTATTTTGCCTTTTCTTACCAGCTCTCCCTCTTTAAAATTTATCTCTGTAACACGGCCGGACAGTTCACTTACAACATCAATTTTCTCATTGGCTACAAGTGTACCTATTGCAAGCCTTCCCTCCTCTCCCGACATATAATTTGCTATATGAACTGATACCGGAAGTGACCTGCCGCCTCCGCCTCCTCTGCGCTCTTCTGACCTGGCTCCCGCAGGAGCAGATTCGTTTTCACCCAGTTGTGACTTGTTAAAAATTTTGTTGTAGCCGTATACCGACAATACAAGAACTGCTGGTATTGCGGCGTAAAGAATGTACTTCTGTCTGTTTTTCATCAAAGTAAAAATTATTTTACTTTGACCATTAAGATTCCAAAAAGTTTAAGGAGAGGGCAAAAAAAATCAAAATCTGCCCGTGGATGATTATCTTTGCAAAGATAACAATTATGTACAGAAAATTACTTAATAGTGAACTAGGAAGGCTATCCAGGGAGGAATATCAAACTTCAGGGAAGATGCATATAACTGTGGTTCTTGACAATGTCAGAAGCCAGCACAATATTGGAGCAGCTTTCCGTACAGCAGATGCATTCTCAGCAGAGAAGATTATTTTATGCGGAATTTGCGCAGTCCCTCCATCACCAGAGATACACAAATCTGCTCTGGGAGCAGAGAACAGTGTTGCCTGGGAGTACCACGAAAAGACGCCTGAAGCCGTCAGAATCCTTAAAGAGCATGGCTATGAAATTATATCGGTTGAACAGACCGAAAACTCTACCATGCTTGACAAGCTTCCTCTGGAAAAGGACAAGAAGTATGCACTGGTGTTTGGAAATGAAGTAAAAGGCGTTAGTCAGGATGTTGTAGATATGAGCGATATGGTTGCTGAAATACCCCAGTTTGGGACAAAGCACTCGCTTAATGTTTCTGTAAGTATTGGGGTTGTATTGTGGGAGGTCTCCCGAATAATGGGGAGGATTTAAAATGCTTTGCGACACTGTTGGAAGAAAAATTACATACCTTCGTATCTCTGTAACTGACAGATGTAACCTAAGGTGTACATACTGCATGCCCGAAGAGGGAGTTCCGCTTTTAGACCATAGTAAGATCCTCTCTTTTGACGAAATCACCGAATTTACCAGAACGGCTGTTTCAATGGGCATTGTCAAAGTAAGGCTCACAGGTGGAGAACCTCTTGTAAGAAGAGGAATAATTGAGTTGGTAGGAAGGATTGCTTCAATTGAAGGAATTTCAGATCTCTCCATGACAACTAACGGACAGTTACTCTCATTATTTGCAAAGGAGCTCAGGCAGGCCGGATTAAGCAGGATAAATATCAGCCTTGATGCTACGGACCCTGTTCGGTACAGTGAGATAACAAGAGGAGGAGATGTTCAAAAGGTATTTGAAGGAATTAGGTCAGCCCTTGAAGCAGGCCTTGAACCTGTAAAGATAAACTGTGTTGTGGCGCACAGCCGGGAGGAGAAAGATGCCCGCGATGTAGCTGCATTCGCAGCAGAAAACGGATTGCAGGTTAGATACATTCAGACAATGGATTTGCATAAGGGAAATTTTGGAATTGTAGACGGTGGTGATGGCGGTGAAACGCAGCGCTGCGGTGGTGCGCGACCAGGCGCCGAGCTGGCTCGCGGTGCCGGTGTCACCCGCAGCACCCGCCTCGGATGCGGCCTGCGCCATGGCCTGTGCGGCAGGGCCGGCGGCCGTGGCCCAGATCACGCGGTCGAAGGTCTCCGCGCCTTCCGCGGTGGTCAGCTGCCACGCCTTGCGCTGAGGGCTCAGGCCCAGCACGCGTTCGCCGGTTCGCAGACGCACGGTGTCCGGGTGTCGGGTCGACAGCCATTGCGCCGCCGCGTCGGGCATCAGCGCCGAGAGGTCGGTGCGCGGCAGCAGCAGGTTGGATGCGCCCAGCCCGGCATGGCCCGCGCCAAACAACGCATCGCGCATCACGTTCAGGAACACCTGCGCGCTGGCCTGCGCGCCCGGGATGTTCAAGGCCGACACGCACAGCGGTTCGATCAGCCCATCCATCACGCGCGCCGGCAGGCGGGCGCAGAGTTCGGCCACGGTCATCGAAGGCGGGCACGCAAATCCGGACCGCTGCCAGCCGAGCGAAGCACGGACCAGCGCCAGGCGCTCGCCCCACGACCAGCCGCGCGCCGTGGCGATCGCCGCCAGCGCATCGAAGGGGGCCGGCCAGCGCGCCGCCCAGGCGGGGGTCTGCAGGCCGCTGCCGTCCGGGTAGGGCAGGGCCAGCGGCAGGCGGAGCAGTGCCTCGTTGAGGTTCAGTCCCACCCTTTGCATGAGCGCCAGCGTCTGGCTGTAGGCGCCGATCAGGATGTGTTGTCCGTTGTCGAGCGTGAGGGACTGGCCGTCGGGCCGTTGCACATGCAATGCGCGGGCGCGGCCACCCAAGGTGCGGCTGGCTTCGAACACCGTCACATCGGCGCCCGCTTCGGCCGCTGCCACGGCCGCGGCCATGCCGGCCCAGCCTGCGCCGACGATGGCGGTTTTTATGTTCAAAGCCGCCCCAGCGCCTGCACCTTCCACGCCAGCCAGAACTTGCGCAGCGGCGTCAGGCTCACGCGCCGGGTCAGCACCAGCAGCGGGTCGGAGGTGATTTCCTGCAGCAGGGTGCGGTAGATGCTGGCCATCATCAGACCCGGCTTCTGCGCCCGGCGGTCGGCTTCGGGCAACAGGGCCAGGGCTTCGTCGTAGGTGGCCAGGGCGCGCTCGCACTGGAACCGCATCAAGGCCAGGAAACGGCGCTGGAAGTCGGCGGTGTCCATACCGGGCGCGGCGCCGCGTTTGATGAGTTCGTGCGCCTTCACGTCGAAACGCTGCAACTCGTTCACCGGCAGGTAGATGCGCCCGCGCGCCGCGTCTTCGCCGACGTCGCGGATGATGTTGGTGAGCTGGAACGCCAGGCC
>PHDP01000045.1:0-3281 GCA_002842655.1 Bacteroidetes bacterium HGW-Bacteroidetes-14 | reverse complement strand
ACCAGGTGGCAGTACTGCTGCAGGTTGGCGAAGTCGAGGTAGCGGTTCTGGTCCAGGTCCATCTGGCAACCGTCGATCACGGCCAGCAGGTGCCGCGCTTCGATGCCGTAGCGGGCGGTGTGCGGCATCAGCGCCTGCATCACCGGGTGGTTCTTCTCGCCGGCAAAGGCCTGCGCCACCTCGCGCCGCCACCAGGCGAGCTTGGTCTGCGCCACGCCGGGGTCCGTCACTTCGTCGACCACATCGTCCACCTCGCGGCAGAAGGCGTAGAACGCCGTGATGGCGGCGCGGCGCTCGGGCGGCAGGAACAGGAAGGCGTAATAGAAGCTGCTGCCCGAGGCGGCGGCTTTTTGTTGAACGTAGTCTTGGGGATTCATGAGCTCAGACGGGGTTGCCTGAGTGTAATCAGCCGTTCTCGTCGATCGGTGCAGGCGTTCCACCCCGCACCATCGCAAGCGCCGGGTGCGCGTACAGGGCCCGCGGCGTAGTCAGGGGTTGTTGGCGGGCGGCAGCGCGACGTTGACGATCTTCGGGTCGGAGAGTTGGCAGTGCCAGCGGTCCCGGCGGTTCAGCAGGCCTTGCTGTTCCAGCAGGCGCAGGTTGCGTGCCACCGATTCGCGCGTGGTCGAGAGCAGCTCGGCCAGCGCCACGTGGCTGGGCAGGCGGATCAACTGGTTGCCTTGGTCCTTCGACATCAGTTGCAGGGCCCCCAGCAGTTGTTGCTGAATGCCCTTGATGCGCATGACATGGGCCCAGTCGGCCAGATGGCCGAAAGCGTTCGAGATCATGGCGTAGACGCAGCCCAGGAAAATCCGGTCGATGACACCCAGGCGGTACAGGGCCGCGATGTCGATCACGCACAGGCGACCTGTCGAGAGCGCCCTGGCGCCGACCTGGTTGCGCTGGCCCAGCAGGGCGTAGGCGCCGATCAGCTGCCCGCGGCCAAACAATGCCACGGGTCGCTCACTGTCACCCGCCCCCTTGCGCATGGCTTTGACCATGCCCAGTTTGATGATGGCGATGTGGTCGGCCACCTCGCCCTCGACCTGCACCAGGTCCGACTTGCGGAACGGGCGTTCATGGATGACGCCCGCGAGGGTCTGGGCCGTGCTCTCGCCCACGCAGCTCATGATGCAGACCGGGCGTGTGGCGCACACCTGGCAGCGGGCCAGTTGGGCAGGAGACTTGGTGGTCCCGGTCTGGTTCTGGAGTGTTCCCATCAATGTGCCTGAATCCTCGTGCAGTCGGTCTGTTCGTGCCGGGCCCTCTTTTCCCGGGAGCGTTCGGGAAACGAAAGGGGTCTGTTGTTGCCTACCTGAATTAAGCGAGCGTTTGCTTCGTGAAAATGCGGATGGCGCTCTTTGAAATGCGCTCTGGATCACTTTGTTTTTTCATTTTTCTCACTGATGAGATGGTTGCGTATTGCGGTTACTCAAGTGACGGGGAAGGCAATGGTGGGAGACCTCTCTAATTTGTGCTTGTTGGCCGCAGTGCTCTGGTTTTTTCTGCAAGGCGGGGCGATTCCGGGCCTGGTGATTTCGGCTGCCGAGGGGTGTCGCCCAGGAAATGCGTGACGCGTCACATTGGTTGCGGATGTGGAACTTTTTCTGTATCGGTTTGCTTTCACCCCCTTGTTATCTGTGTCGAAATACCGGGCATGAACGACGCACGGGCAATCGACGACCTCACGCTGTGGCTGGGCATGCTGGAGAAAGTGGTGGACGGCAGCACCAACATGGTGGTGGTCACCGACCGCGAGCGGCGCATCAAATGGGTCAACGCCACCTACTCGCGGGTGACGGGCTGGTCTTTGCCCGAGTGCATCGGCAAGCGGCCGGGTGAACTGCTGCATGGCCCGCAGACCAGCCCGGTGGAGCGCTCGCGCCTGGCCGTTCTCATGCGGCAGGGGCAGTCGGTTTCCAATTTCGAACTGGTCAACCACAAGAAGTCGGGTGAGCCGTACCACGTGGCGCTGAACATCGAGCCCATTCGCGACGCCCATGGCGAGGTGTGTGCCTACCTGTCGATCCAGTCCGACATCACGGAACGCCGTCAGCAGGAGCGCCACACCGCGGAGCTCAAGCAGCGCCTGGAGGTGGCGCAGCGCCTGGCCCGGCTGGGACGCATCGACACCGAAGTGGAGTCGGGCCGGCCCCGCTGGTCGAGTGAGGTGTTCCGCATCCTCGGCATGGCGCCGGACGGGGAACCACGCGACTTCGAGGGCTTGCTGGCGTTCGCCATGCCTGAGGACGTGGCGGATCTGCGGCGCAGTCTGGCGGCCCGGGTGGAAGCCGGCGAGGACATCGACCTGGAGTTCCGGGTCATCGGTCTGCAGGGCCAGCAATGCTGGGTGCGTTGCCGTGCCGTACCGGACTGTGCCGACGGCCGGTGCGAGTCACCGCGCAGCTGGTCGGTCCAGGACATCACGCTCTACAAGGCGCGCCTGGAAGAAAAGCGGCAGCGCAACGAAGAGCTGAACCAGCTGGTGCGAGTGTCTGACCTACTGCGACCGCATCACGCAGGCCGCCGGCCGGATGCAGAACCTGATCGAGGGCTTGCTGTCGTTCTCGCGCATGGGGAACGAAGGCCTGAACATCGAACGCGTCGATCTGGATGCGATGTTGCGCGAGGTGGTGGTGGATCTGCACGACGACGCGGGCTTGCGCAACATCCAGTGGCGCATCGCGCCAGACTTGCCGGCGATCCAGGGCGACGCGGTGCTTCTGCGTGAGGTCTGGGTCAACCTGCTGGACAACGCACTCAAATACACCGGGCATCGCGACATCAGCGAGGTCGAGATCGGCTGGCACCCGCACCAGGAGGGTCGGGTGTTCTTTGTGCGAGACAACGGCATCGGGTTCGATCCGGAACACGCCCACAAGCTGTTCGGCATGTTCCAGCGGCTGCACCGCGAGCCCCAGTTCCAGGGTGAAGGCATCGGCCTGGCCCTGGTGCGCCGCATTGTCGAGAGCCATGGCGGGCGCATCTGGGCGACTTCGAAAGTTGATCAGGGCGCCACGTTCTATTTCCAGCTGCCGGACGAGGCGGACAGCGCCGTGCCCTCGGACTGGGGCGTGCTCGACAGCGCGCACGCCATCGGGGGGCGGGGCCAGAGTCCGCAGGCACGCGAACGGAGCCTGCAAGGCTGAGGGCCGCTCTCAGGCCGCGGCTCGCCGCCGCCTGTGCCACCAACGGCGTGCCGGGCGGGCCGCTTTCGGGCGCATGAAACCCAGGTAGAGCAGCGGCACCACGAACAGCGTGAGCACGGTGGAGAACGCGAG
>PHDP01000044.1 GCA_002842655.1 Bacteroidetes bacterium HGW-Bacteroidetes-14 | reverse complement strand
CGTAGTCGGAGATATTTCCGCCGCATGCACATATATATACACCAAGTTTCTTTTTCATCTCGATTACTGTGATTTTTGATTCAGATAACTTATTGCCTCAGTAGATGCCGCACCTGCCGAGAGGATTGAGTCCGGAATATCCTTTGGACCTGTAGCCGCTCCGGCAACAAATACACCCTCAATTGAGGTTTTTGCCGGACTCAGAAGCGGGTCGCTCTGTTTAACAAAAGAGAGACCGTCAAGCTCCAGTTTGTGGCTTTTGAAAATACCGGCTGCCTCTTTGTTTGGTTTTACTCCAACAGATAGAACAACCATGTCGTGCTCTGCCTCTTTAAGCTTACCGGTAGCAATATCTTCGTACCTGAGTGTGAGATTTCCGTTCTCCTTCTCAGTAATTTTGCCTATTTTCCCCTTTACGAAGCGAACTCCCATTGAGGCAGCCTGTTCGTAAAATTCATCGTATCCTTTGCCAAAAGCCCTTATATCAATGTAATAGATAGTGATGTCTGCCATAGGGAGCGCTCCCAGCAGAAGCTGAGCCTGCTTGATTGAGTACATGCAGCAGATTTGTGAGCAGATTGGATTGCCCAGAGAGTCATCTCTCGAGCCTGCGCAAAGCACATAGGCGATTTTATCGGGAACCTTTCCGTCGCTTGAACGGAGAATTGTATGGAACGGACGGGTAGGGGCCAGAAGACGCTCCATCTGAATTGATGTTATCACATTTTTGGCAGTACCATAGCTGTATCTTGGAACATTTGTGGGGTCGTAGAGTCTGAAACCTGTTGCAACAATAGCTGTTTTAACATTGAAAATATACTCCTTTGGCTTCATTGTAAAGTCAATGCAACCCGGAGGGCACGCCTTTTCACATGCTCCGCAGAGGGTACAGTTATCTATGTCAATAGCGGCTACCTTAGGGCTGGCAATACTAAACGGTATGTAAACCGCCTTTCTTCCCACCAGACCATACTGAAACTGGTCCTTTACTATTACAGGGCAAGCCTGTTCGCAAAGCTGACAGGCAGTACAGTCCTCGGCAACCACATAACGGGGTCTCTGAGTCATTTTTACTACAAAGCTATGCTCGCTGAGTTTGTCAATTGAGGTTATATCGCTCTCTGTAAAAATCTTAATATTCGGGTGACGTGAAATTTCAGAAACTTTTGGTGTAGTGATACATGCAGAGCAGTCGAGTGTCGGGAACACCTTGCTCAGCATAATCATCTTGCCACCTACTGAAAGCCTGCTCTCCACAAGAACTACCTTGTAGCCATTGTTTGCAAGATTGAGAGCTGCCTCTCCGCCTGCAATTCCTCCTCCAATAACTATTGCGTCATAAGAGAGGGTAGTTGGTTCTTTTTGCATTATTCTTAATTCTCGGTTTTCAGTAAATACTCATTAAAACTTCTTACCTGCTTAACAAAAGATTCGCTGCACACAGAGCATATTGCCGCCATTCTCAGGCGTGCCGGCTCGATGTTCTTCTCTCTCATAAGCTCATGGGTCTTTTCTACAATCGCTCCGGTCTTTTCGGTACAACTTTCGCCATACATGCAGTCGCTTCCGTCTGCGGCAATGAATACACCGTCAAACCCCTGTTCAAAAGCCCTGAGGATCCACCTTGGTTTGATTCCGCTCGAACAACGTACGGCAATTGTGTAAACCTGCGGGGGATAGTGGAGCTTAAGAAGACCCGCCATATCAATGGCGGGGTCTGAGATTTTTTCAGTAGAGAAAACCAGGATTTTTGCACTCCTATTGCTCATCTCTTTAACTGTTAAATTTCGTTCTTACGCATGTAGATTTTGAAGTATCCGTTCTCCTCGATTGTTCCGAGGTAGTCGTGACCCTGTTTTGCACACCACTTAGGTATATCTACCTTAGTTCCTTCGTCTGCAGAGAGTACCTCCATAATCTCGCCCTCTTCAATGGTTCCAAGTGCTTTCTTTGCCTCGAGCAGTGGTCCCGGACATGCTGTTCCTCTTGCGTCTACACTCTTGCTTACTTCCAGAGCTCTTAGTTCTTCTGTTGTCATCATGATAATTTATGTTTTAAGGTTTATTCTTATTTATACCGATTGTTTTATTCTATATGAAAAGCTGAGCGGCACTTTCGCCTGCATCTGCCACAAATGTTGCCGCCCCTGCAAAAGAGAGGTGCGGGTAGTCGATAAACTCCTCTTTTTTGAAGCCCATAAGCCCCATTGACATTTCACAGACAATAATCTCAATACCCAGTTCACCTGCTGTTTTGAACATATCGTCTAGAGAGAGTACATTGTTTTTTCTCATCAGATACTTGATCATAACCGGCCCCATTCCCAGCATGTTCATGTTGGAAAGTTTAAGGGCATTTTTTCCCTTTGGAAGCATGAAGCCAAACATCTTTGAGATAAAATCCTTACCCTTCGGGCTCTTTTTCGGATCCCTGAGGGCACTTAGTGACCAGAATGAGAAAAACATTTTCACTTTGGTGTCCATTGCCGCCGAAGCAATGCCGATAATCATTGAGGCCATCACTTTGTCCAGGTCGCCTGAAACAACCGCCATCGAAAGCTGATCTTTTCTTCCGTTTTCGATTTTTGTAATCTTCTTTTTTAGTTTTTCAACCTGCTCCCTGAGCTGTGTAACCTCTTGTTCTAGTTGCTCTTGCATGTTTAATTCGAATGTAATTGATAGTGTCAATAATTTTGGTGCACAAAGAAATAGATAAATAGAGGTGAAACGAAGCAATAGTGTATGATATAGGCATACTTTTCTTGTGATGTAAATCACATTTATTTGTAACTTTGCCCTATGAAAAACAATTGTTCGCTTTGTGACTATAAATCTGCAGCCGCTCAGAAACTGACGCAGGAGGAGTTAAAGCACCTTGCTCCAAACTGTGTAACTGTCAAGTTCAAAAAGGGAGATACAATTATACGTCAGGGGACATACTCGACCAATGTTGCCTACTTAAAAAAGGGGCTTGTTAAAATTCATATTGACGGTCCTTACCATGTTCAGGTGGTTAGAATAGTTAAGCCAAGAAATTACCTGGGACTTCCAACTACATTCGGGGATAAAATCAATCAGTATTCTGTAACTGCAATTGATGAATCTGAGGTATGTTTCATTGATATATCAACTTTTCGCCAGATGCTTCAGCTTAACCCCGATTTTACCAATCAGATTATGCTCGAGCTTTGCAAGAGCGAGCTAGAATCCTACCAGAAGTGTGTTAACAGAACTCAGAAACAGATCAGGGGAAAGCTTGCAGATGTTCTCCTTGATTTTTCGGATAATATATTCAAGTCAGACACATTCACAATTAATGTCACTCAGGAGGACTTGGGGAATCTGGTAGATGCTTCAAGAGAGAGTGTCTCCCGTGTTATGGCGGAATTTTCAAAGGATGGTATTATTGAAGTAAAAGGGAAACACGTTAAGATTCTTGATAAAGATTCACTAAAACTTATCAGTAAAAAAGGATAGAGATGGATACAGGAATGCCCGGTGTGCCTGCAGAGAGTAATGGCAGGAACTATTTCAGGTATGGTCAGAAGGAGATATCGCACTTAAAGAGGGTGTGTCCAAAACTTTCTGATACTATTGACAAAAAAGGCATACTGGTGAGAGAGGTGGTTCCCGATCTCTTTACAGCACTTATTTCGAGTGTTACTGCCCAGCAGATTTCCGGCAAAGCTGCCGAAACTATCTGGCGCAGGTTTTCTGAGCTTGTTGGGGAGATAACACCGGAACGGATTCTTGCCGTAAATCCTGAAGATATCAGAAAGTGCGGAATATCAGGCCGCAAAACAGAATACATTACCGGTATCGCAAAAGCTGCCGCAGAGGGGGAAATCAGCTTTGATGCCCTCCGCACAATGGAGGACAGCGAAGTAATAGCTAAATTATCTTCTCTCAGAGGGGTTGGTGTCTGGACTGCAGAGATGCTTCTGATCTTCTCTTTACAGAGGCCCGATGTTCTCAGCTGGGGAGACCTGGCAATCAAGAAGGGGATTATGAAACTCTACGGTCTGGAGTCGCTCTCAAAAGAAGAATTTGAAGAGTACAGAAAGCTCTTCTCTCCGTATAACTCTGTTGCCTCCCTCTATCTCTGGGAGATTTGAAACGGAGAAAACTGCTATCCTCTCTTAATTAAAATTGCTTGTAAATAAGCCAGAATGACATTGCGCAAACAGCCAGTGCTATTGCGTAGTTGATGAATTTTGCCCCGAATTTCACTGCAAATTTTGACGCTATGAAAGCTCCAATTACATTTCCTACGGCATAAACAAGCGCAACGGGCCAGTTAACCTGACCATGCCAGATAAAAATCGAGAGTGCCAGCGGTGTGTAAATTACAACTGCAAACTGCTTGATTCCGTTAGCTCTCAGAATGTCCAGCCCAAGCATGTAGAATGATCCAAAGATTATCAGTATGCCCACTCCTGCATGGGTAAATCCGCCGTAGGCTCCAATAAAGACAAATGCAATGAATTTAAGGAGTCCAAACTTTTTGCTTCTTGCTTCAAGTTCTGGAGTAATAACCCTGCCTTCTCTGCCCTTCTGGCTGTAGAGCAGCAGAAATGCCATGATGGGAAGCATAATTCCCATAGCAACCTCCATTACTGCCGGGTTGAGCACTGCTGCTGCCTGAGCTCCGGCGATTGAACCAAGAGCGACCGGTATTCCAACCTTTGTCCCCAGGCCAAGATCGAGGTATCCGCTCTTTTTAAATACTACTGATGAGACTGCAAACTGGGCAAGCACTCCAACACGGGTTGTTCCGTTGGCAACATTTATGGGCATACCCATAGCCATAAAGAGTGCATAGGAGAGGGCGGTTGCCATACCTGCAAGGGTATTCACAAAACCCACGAAGATACCTGTTCCTGTAAGAATAGCTATCATCCCTGCCGAGAGTGGGTCGCTTGTAAGAAGGTATTCTGCCAGGGAGTTAAACACGGTCTCTTTTTATGGTTTAATGCTTAATATTCAGTTTGACGGGCAAATGTAGCAATAAACTGTGCCATTTTGTCCATTTTCTCCATTTGGCAAAAATTTTGTTACTACTTTTGCGGCCTGAAAAGGGCCGCGATTTTGCATTGCAAATAATTGAAGGCAAATTTTATAAATTTTCAAACAGAGAAATGAAGGAACACAAGAAGCACAAAGCTGCAGAAAGCGAACATACAGAAAAAGAGACAGTAAGGGAAGAGAATCAGCCTGCAGCAGAGCAGACAGAGGCTCAGGAGAGCAAAACTGCAGGGGAGAAGAGCGAGAGCGATAAAATTGCAGAACTGAATGACAGGTATATCCGTCTTGTGGCTGAATTTGACAACTACCGCAGGCGTACTGCCAAGGAGAGAATGGATCTGGTTGTAAATGCAGCCGAGGAGACTATTAAGGGATTGCTTCCGGTTCTTGACGATTTTGAGAGGGCTCTTGAGATGCTTCACAAAGCAGAGGGCGATCACTCAGTTGCAATCGAAGGAACAGAATTAATTTACAACAAGCTTTCGGGATATCTTGCCTCAAAAGGACTTAAGAGAATCGAAGCAAAGGGGGAGACTCTTGATACAGACCTGCATGAGGCTGTTGCACAGTTTCCGGCTCCGGATGAGTCAATGAAAAACAAAATTATTGAAGTTGTTCAGCAGGGTTACAGACTGAACGATAAAATCATCCGCTTTGCAAAAGTGGTTGTTGGAGTTTAATATACCGGCATATATAATATAAGATGAGCAAAAGAGATTATTATGAAGTCCTTGGTGTAAGCAAGGGTGCATCTGCAGAGGAGATAAAAAAGGCTTACCGCAAGATGGCCCTCAAATATCACCCCGACAAGAATCCGGGAAACAAGGAGGCCGAAGAGAATTTTAAGGAGGCTGCGGAGGCATACGATGTACTCAGCAATCCTGATAAAAAGGCTAGGTATGACCAGTTTGGCCATGCAGGAATGAATGGAGCAAGCTCCGGAGGGTATGGTGGAGGTGGATTCTCAATGGATGATATTTTCAGCCAGTTTGGGGATATTTTTGGAGGCCATTTTGGCGGATTCGGAGGTGGATTCGGCGGAGGCGGATTTGGTGGCGGAAGCAGAGGCGGCAGAAGGGTAAACAGAGGTTCGGATATCCGCATAAGAGTTAAACTTGATCTGAAAGAGATTGCTCATGGTGCAGAAAAGAAGATAAAAATCAATAAACAGGTTCCATGCGCAGAGTGCGGCGGAAAGGGTGCCAAATCTGAGGCTGATATCAAGACTTGCGCTACATGTAACGGCAGCGGCCAGGTTACAAGAGTGACTCAGACCATTCTTGGAAGAATGCAGACTGCATCTGTCTGCCCAACATGCGGAGGTGAAGGCAAAACTATAGCCAAGGCTTGCGGTAAGTGCGGAGGCGATGGTCTGGTAAAGGAGAGCGAGGAGATAACATTCAAGATTCCTGCCGGTGTGGCTCAGGGTATGCAGCTCACAGTTCAGGGCAAGGGAAATGCAGCAAAGAGAGGTGGAATAAACGGTGACCTTCTGGTTGTGATTGAGGAGGAGGAGCATCAGGATTTTCAGAGGGACGGAAATGATATTATCTATACACTTTTTGTATCCCTTACAGATGCTATTCTTGGAGGCGAAGCAGAGATACCTCATTTTGACGGGAAGCTCAGAATTAAGATTGAGCCGGGAACACAATCTGGAAAAATTTTGCGTCTGCGTGCCAAAGGACTTCCTGATGTAAACGGATATGGTCACGGAGACCTTCTTGTTTATATTCAGATATGGACTCCAAAGAGACTGGACAAACAGGAGCGTGAGATGCTGGAAAAATTCAGAAATTCAGAGAACTTCAAACCAAACCCTTCAAAGGATGAAAGAAACTTCTTTGACAGGATGAAAAAAATATTTTCGTAATGAATCTTATGAAACAGAGACTTAAAGTGGCGATAGTAATTGTCGCCACTTTTTGCATGACAGTACCTCAGATTTATGGTCAGTCCTATCGACTTCCGCTTAACCTGACACCTTCTCTTTCCGGAAATTTCGGAGAGCTGAGGGCCACCCATTTTCACGGAGGTCTTGACTTTCGTGTGGGCGGAGTATCCGGTGCTCCTGTTTATTCTGTTTACGACGGTTATATTTCACGGGTTTCAGTTTCTCCGTCCGGTTACGGACATGCTGTGTACATTCAGCATCCCAACGGAAGAACGACTGTATATGGTCACCTCATGGCATTTTCGCCTGCGGTTGAACAGTGGGTAAGAAAAAACCAGTATGAAAAGGAGAGCTTTTCAGTCACACTGGTGCCTGATTCCACATTGTTTCGTGTTAAAAAAGGCGATCTGATAGGTAAAGCCGGAAATACGGGCTCTTCAGGCGGTCCTCACCTCCATTTTGAAATCAGAAATTCTGCCACAGAGATAACTCTTGATCCGGCCAAAGAGTGCGGTTACTCAATCCCTGATGCAATTGCCCCGGTCATTGAGCGTATTTCACTTTACGGAATCTCAGGCAGTAAGTCACTTCCTGTAAGATCATTCATTAAAAGTTTTACTCCGGCAGAGAAAATTATTTCGGCAATTGAGGTCGCAGATACATTCTATCTGGCGGTTGGTGCAATTGACAGAATGAACGGTTCAGGAGCAAGGTTCGCAGTACATGCATACAGATTCTATCTGGACAATGAGCAGATATTCAGCTTTAACACATCAGGTATTTCATTTGAAAAGGGGAGATACATCAATTCAATTCTGGAGTATCCGCAAAAGGAGAATTTTAACAGAAGCATGGTGAAAAGCTGGGTAGAGCCCGGGTCTGCACTCCGGGGGAACATCACCTCAAAGAATGAGGGACTTTTTGTTCTTCTGGATGACATTGAACACACCATAAGGGTTGAACTTGAAGACAACTCAGGAAACAAAACAACAAAAAGTTTCAGGGTTAAGCGGAATTTCCGTCTGAATCCTGCTCTTCCGGACTCTGCTGCTCTGGCAAAAGGAATGATTATGCCGTGGTATATTCCAAATGTGTGGGAGAGGGGCAGTGTTAAAATTGAACTTCCTGTCGGGTCTCTTTACAGTTCAATTCTTTTTGCTGCCGACTCTGTTTCTTCATATGCCGGCGGCTTTCCGGTCTGGAACCTTCACAGCAGTTCAACACCTCTTCATTCAGGTGCAAGAATCTCTGTAAAGGCAAATGTTCCTTCTCAATTCAGGGAGAAAGCGTTTATTGCATATGTTTCAGAAAATGGCCGTCTCTCCTACAGGGGCGGCGAGTGGAAAGGAGAGAGGCTTGAGAGTGGATTTAGTCAGTTTGGAAGGTATACAATTTCATGCGATACAATTCAGCCTAAAGTAGTTCCTGCCTTTAAAGAGGGTGCTAATATTGCAGGTGGCAAAAGCTTAAGATTTACTATATTTGACGAAATGTCCGGAGTCTCATCATACCGTGTAACTATTGATGGCAAGTGGGTTTTGGCATCGTACGACCCTAAGACAAGGTCGCTGGTTGCAGATCTGAGCACTGCACGTTTGCAGAGGGGCAAAAGATACAAGACAGAGATTTCCGTGACTGATAACAGAAACAATGTTACAACCTTAACAAGGGAATTTATATGGTAATCAAAATTATTGGTCTTATGTCCGGAACATCGCTGGACGGCCTGGACATCTGTTACACTCAGTTTAACTATGATGAGATGAGCTGTAAATGGAGCTATGAAATTCTTGCCGCAGAGGATGAGCAGTATCCGGAAGTGTTAAAGCATCAGCTTGCAACAGCTCAGAGTATGACTGCAGAGGAGTATGCTTTGCTTAACTCAGATTACGGGCTGTATCTCGGAAGGCGAGTTAAAGCCTTTATTGAGCGTACCGGTGCAGATCCAAGTTACATTGCCTCACACGGGCATACAATATTTCATCAGCCTTCTAAGCGCTTTACCACCCAGATAGGCTCGGGAGCAGGAATTGCAGCAGAGAGCGGTATTGATACAATCTGCGATTTCAGGACTGTAGATGTTGCTCTTGGCGGCCAGGGAGCACCGCTTGTGCCGGTAGGAGACAGAAATCTCTTCTCTGAATTCAACTACTGCCTTAACCTTGGTGGATTCTCCAATATTTCATCTGATGGTGAAAACGGGAAGAGAGTTGCTTACGACATCTCTCCTGTAAACTATGTGCTCAATCACTATACAAGGCAGATTGGCCTTGAATATGACAGGGATGGCGAAATTGCGCGCAGCGGCAGGGTAGATGCAGCTCTTCTTGAAAGGCTGAATACTCTTCCGTTTTACAGTCAGTCAGGACCCAAATCCCTTGGCAGGGAGTGGGTGGAGGGAGAGGTTATCCCTCTTATTGACTCTGCTTCATTAACAATTGAGGATAGACTGGCTACATTCTGCGAGCATGTTGCAGTTCAGATTTCCCGCCACATATCAGGAGGAAGTGTTCTGCTTACAGGGGGAGGCGCTTTTAACAAATATCTGGTTGAGAGAATGCAGGCGAACGCACCGCAGTGCAAATATTTTGTTCCGGATGCCAGAACTGTAAATTTTAAGGAGGCTTTGATTTTTGCTTTTCTTGGTGCTTTATGGGCTGCAGATATGCCAAATTGCCTGAGTTCTGTTACAGGTGCAAAATATGACAATATTGGCGGTGCGCTTTATAAAAGTGGAATTAAGAGATAATATTTTTTGGTATCTTAAATATAATTTCTATTTTTGCAGTCCCAAAATAATAATGCAACCTCTTATATGAACCTGGGTGTCTGTAATGTTGCGCAAACAATGTTTTTACAATGGATTTAATTAAAATTGCAGAACAAGCATTTGCCGGTGAGGTAAAAGTATTTCCGGAATTCAAGGCCGGTGACACTGTTACAGTTACCTACAAAATCAAAGAGGAAAATAAAGAGCGTCTCCAGAACTACCGTGGTGTTGTTATCCAGAGAAGAGGAACAGGTACAACTGAAACCTTCACTGTACGCAAAATGTCTAACGGAGTTGGTGTTGAGAGAATTTTCCCTATCACATCTCCTTTCATTGAGGCTATCGAAGTAAACAAGAGAGGTAAAGTACGTCGTGCAAGAATCTTCTACCTGAGAAACCTGACCGGTAAAAAGGCTCGTATCAAAGAGAGAAAATATAATGCACCGGTAAAGAATACAGAGGAGTAAATCTTCTCTTTCCGGCCCCGTAGCTCAACTGAATAGAGTATCTGACTACGGATCAGACGGTTACAGGTTTGAATCCTGTCGGGGTCACGAAAACGACAATTGATTTTTATCAGTTGTCGTTTTTGTTTTGTAGATTTTGGAACGATAATTGTTTTACGTAAAGCAGATACCACTAAAATACTGTATCATGAAACGACTTATTCTTATAGCTGTTCTTTTTGCCGTTAGCTTATTTGCACCCGCAACAGCAGATGCGCAGATTGACATCAGGGTAAACATAGGCATTCAGCCTGTATGGGGTCCTGTGGGATTTGATTATGTAGAGTATTATTATATCCCTGAACTGGATATTTACTACTATGTACCGGGTGGCCAGTTCATTTATATGGTAAACGGCAGATGGGTAGCCAGGACATATCTTCCTGCCCGCTACAGAGATTTTGACTTTTTCAGAACAAGGGTAATTGTGCTGAATGAGTACAGGCCATTCCTGAGACACGGTGAAATCAGAAGAATGTATGCTAATTACAGAGATTACAGACCTTATGTAACTATTCGCGATGTACGTGATCCCCGCTACTATATCAACAGGCACCATCCCGAGCACAGAAACTGGAAAAAGCAGGAGCGCGACAGACGTGACGATTACTACAAAAACCACCGGGACAACGACCGCGACCATGACCGTTACAACGACAGGGACAATGACCGCAACAAAGAGTGGAGAAAGGAGCGTGAGAAACAATTGCAGAAGGAGCGTGAGCAACGTGAAAAGCAATACCGAGACAATAACAACCGCGAAAATGACCGTGACAAGAAAGGTGATGACCGCAAGAGTAAAAACAGACCCGAAGAGGGACCAAGACTAAAATACAAAAGGACTTACAATTAATATTGTATATCTGATTATGCAGAAGCTGCCGGCAATTGCCGGCAGCTTCTTTTTACATCCGTGGGGAGAACCACGCTACAGCAAGAACAATTACTCCAAAAATTACTGTGGCGGGCTGCATCCAGGAGATATATCCAATGATTGATACCTGTACCGCAATCCATACAAAAGCCAGCAGTGCTGTGAGCATTGAGATGAGTCTTGCCCTTTTCCAGCCTGCGAAGTTGGCAATTGATGCGGTCAGGAAAGATCCGCCCATAACTATTAGTAAAAAAAGGCTCGGGATAAAATATGAATCAAACGGGCTCCCTTCGAGCCATTCAAGCGGAACGCCCTCGGCTCCGGCAAGTCCGTAATAACCGCCGCCAAAAGCATTCAGCGCAGCGAAAGCAAAAAGTACTCCCAGAATATATCTGAGAATTTTTTCAGTTTTTTTGTTGATTTTCATTATGAAGAATAATTATCAGAGATTTTTTTGCATCCAGATGATATCAAACTGAACCCCTCCCTTGGTAATTATCTTTCCGAACCGGCCACACTGGGTAAAGCCGTGTTTCTTGTGAAATGAGAGGCTTTGAGCGTTTTCGGATGAGATACTTGCAAGGATATACCTTATTCCCCGTTTTTTAGCCTCTTCTTCCAGTTTTTCCAGCGCCAGCTTGCCAATCCCTTTTCCGGTAAATCCCTCTTTTATGAAATAGGTAATTTCTGCAGTTTCCTTAAATGTGGAGTGCGGGTTATATGCCTTCAGAAAGCAGAATCCGGCAATTTCATCATCAGAAAAAATAGTGTATGCCGGATAACCCTTAGTATGCTCCATGAATTTTTCGAAATACTCATGAGGCATAATCTTTTCGGGATATGCCGCGAGACTGTTCTCGATGTAAAAGTTGTAAATGTTCATTACGCCTTCGCAATGATCATACGACATAGGCTTGAATGATGTTTTCATAACTTTAAATATTTATAGGAGCATTTTCTGTACAAATTAAAACAAAAATGTTTAATAAAAGTGCCATAAAGATCAGTGAACTGCTCTTTCCTGACTTTTTGCTTTGTATCACTGAGCAGTATGGCACCACTATTTGTTTCCGTAAGTGTAGTATAGACGACCACTCCGGTGAAAAAGTTGCAAGTTTGGTGAGTCAGACTTGATTTTTTGAAAATCTGAATGATATTTACTTTTTACCCTTTGAACGGGATTTTCGCGGTTTTGGGAGTGGCAGTTCTTTATAGCCTGCTCTGAGAAGCTCTGTCAGAAAATCTCTGTCCTCAATCTTGTCTCCAATAACAAACCACCCCTTTGCTCCGGGAAATGGCGGAGCCACTGCGGCAGGGGAGGCAGTCAGCCTTTCAATCACTTTGCGACCCGCCTCAGTTGGCTTGATAAACAGGTTGTTATCGCAAACCAGTGCGACAACTTTTTCCTCAAGATAGACAACATATTCGCCCATCATTTTTCTGAAGGTAACCGGACCTGCTCCCTCCATCTGCCCAACGGCAAAAAGTGCGTAATCCTGAGTTGTTCCCATATTTATCAGTAAATCGGCACGGCGACACTTCCACCGTATGAAAGTGCCGGAAGATCCGGCGAGTTTTTGAAAATGGCATTGCTGCTCCGGGCAAATGCCCTTATGATTATACCGTCTGTAATATGCCTTTCAATAAAAAGAGAGCCTCCAAGGCTGATTCCTCCCCTTGCATGTACATAGGATCCAAAGTTGTTCTCTTTAAGTCCTGCATATCCCGCCTCTGCAGATACACCGTATCTGAACAGGTTTCCGGCTCTTGCCGAAATTACGGGACCAGCAGAAATTGAGTACCAGTTGAAAGTTGGAACAGGAGAGGGGTAAATTGCTATAATAGGATGGATAGAATATGTTGCAGAATTATTGATTGTTGCATTAACTGAAATTCCTGCATGGAGTGAATTCGCAAAGCGGGCTTTATCTGATTTTGTTCTGTTCCTGAAATAAAACGCTCCTTCGACAGACGCTGAGGTTCCGGCAAAGGCCCGGAACTCTCTTCCGGACATGGTTATTACTCCCTGAATTTTTGTGAATCCAAGAGCGCTTCCAAGATAAGAATAAGGAGACTCGGGTACCTGAATGAATGTCTCCTTTAACTCCTCCCTGAGCAGCCTCTTTTCCCCAAATATGAGATCTGCAAACATATATCCCAGCTCAGTTGAGAGAATACCCATACCTGAACCCATAATAACATCATGAACATAATGGCTGTTATTCATCACCCGCATTACGGCGGTCGAGGAGGCAATTCCGTATGCAGCAACAGAATACCACGGAGATCTTGTCATTCCGTATTCATGATGAACCATTGCTGCACTCATAAAGGCGAGAGCAGTATGGCCGCTTGGAAATCCGTTGTCTCTTGAACCATCCGGTCTGGGTTCCTTCACTGTATATTTGATTGCATTTACCGTTCCTGCCATTATTACGGCAGATATAGCATTTGTAGTAATCAGCCTTACCCAGTCACTCTTTCCCTCAATGCCTGAAATCTTCATTCCGTAAAGCATTGCAACAGGAGCATATTGTAAGTACTCGTCAAATCCGGTTGAAAAACCGGCAGTATAATTGTCTCTGAGATTCTGAAATTTCTTTCCGGGATTGCCGTACATTGCTGTACCGGCAACTATGAGAGTGGCGGGGAGTATCAGGCGTTTACCGTTCTCTTTTGTAAACAGCTTCTGATTATTCTGAAGATTCGAATAATTCTGCAGTTGCCCGGCAGATTGAGATGTGGCAATTTGTCCTGATGAGACACCTGTGGTAATGAGGGTTGCCAAAATCAGGGCTATAGTTTTTTTCATGATTCTGTTGTTTAAAGCAGAGGGCTAAGCAGCCTTGCAAATGATTCCTTGACTTGATTCTTGAAGCCTCTTCTGGCCCATTTTGAACCGGCCAGAGAGATGCACCTCTCTGTATCCTTAAGAAATTGTCTGTCAAGTTTCAGTGTTATTTCACTGTTGTATATAATACTTGTAATTTCAAAATTGTGTTCCATGGAGCGGTTGTCAAAATTGGCAGAGCCAACAATGCAGAATTCTCCGTCAATGCTGATAACTTTTGAGTGGTTAAATCCCTTTGAAAATAGGTAGACCTTGACTCCGGCCTCAAGCATCTCGGCAGCGTATGAGAGAGAGCACCAGTGTGTAACGGGGGAGTCTCCCTTTTCCGGAATCATCAGACATACATCAACACCTCCCAGTGCAGCAATTTTAAGGGCATTCAGCAGGGTTTCGTTTGGTGTGAAATATGGTGTAATGAGATATATATGCTTTGTAGCTTTTGAGATTGCACCCAGATAGCACTGCATAATACTTGACCAGTCACTGTCCGGACCCGAAACAATTATCTGAGAATAGTAGCGCTGTTCCGGAGCATCTAATTTTATACTTTGGTTGTTAATAGGAGGATAGTATTTTTTCTTTCTTCGGAACTGCTGATTTATTATAAAGTACCTGTCAAGAAGAAAACTTGACTGCAGTGATGATACAGATTCTCCTGCAATTTTCATATGTGTGTCCCGCCACTCTTCGAAATTGCCTCCGTTGTAGTACCTGTCTGCAATGTTAACTCCCCCCAGGAATCCCACCACTCCGTCCACAACAAGAATCTTTCTGTGATTTCTGTAGTTGATTCTTGAAGTGGGAGAAAGGAATCTTACAGGAGCGAATGCGAGTACCTCTATACCTGCTTTAATAAGCTGCTCCCTGAATGGTGCGGGGAGATTCCAGCACCCAACATCGTCATAAATTAGCCTGACTTCTACTCCGGATTTTGCCTTTTCAATGAGCAGATCCTTGAATCTGTTTCCCGTTAAGTCATCTTCGATTATATAAGACTGGAGATGGATATGCTGTTTTGCCTCTCCAATAGATGTCAGCATAGCATCGAGCGCCTCTCTTCCGGAGAAATATATCTCTATTTGCGAGTTGACGCCAAGAACGCTTTTATTCCCGCGAATATTAAGGTTAATGAGCTTTCTGTATTTCTGCAGCTCATCCGGCAGAAGTTCAGGTTTACTGTTGAATTCCTTAAGTTGTCTGAAGCTGTTAAGTCTGCGGAAACGCTCGTCCCTTACACCCTTTCTGTTGTATATCTTGGTTTTTCTGAAGTTTTGACCAAAAAATATGTAGAGGATGAGTCCAATGTAAGGCAACATAAGAATCACCACAATCCATGAGAGAGATTTTACAGGATCGAGTTTTTTGTAAATAATTGCAAGAGAGGCATATATAGCCAAAACAAGGTATGACAAATACAAAATGACAGATATCATCTCCCAGTATGTCATATCCTCTCCTCCTTACATTTTTTCTGCAGTATAAAGTACAGCGACACCACCGGTAAGAGGTCTGAATCTTACGGCTTTGAATCCTGCTCTCTCCATCTCTGAACAGAATGCCTCGTACTGAGGAAATTCGCTGACAGATTCTGGAAGATAGGTGTATGCACCCATATCCCTGGAAATAATCTTTCCGATTATTGGCAGGATATTGTGGAAGTAAAATGTATAGAGAGATCTCCAGATTTTATTTTTTGGAGATGCAAACTCAAGAATTGCTAGTTCACCGCCAGGTGTAAGTACCCGGAAAATTTCTGAGAGAGACTGTGGCCTGTTCTCGAAATTTCTGATTCCAAAGCCAATGGTAACCAGATTGAAACTTGCTTCAGGAAAAGGGATTTCATCTGCTGAGGCAAGTACAAATACCGGAACCGGAGTGGAGGTAAACGGAAGCGTTGAGGATTTTTCGACAGCCCTGTCGAGCATTTTCTGTGCGATGTCTATGCCGGTAACCTTAA
>PHDP01000152.1 GCA_002842655.1 Bacteroidetes bacterium HGW-Bacteroidetes-14 | reverse complement strand
CACCGCGACTACCTAAAATTTGACTCTAATGTTAAAGACGTAATTGCATTCAGAGCGCGGAAAAGTCATTTCTGGTAGTCAATTTTAGAAGGTCGCTCCCGCGGATACTGAAATTTTGAGCTCTTCTTTAGGGATGTTCTTTCGCCTTTCGGAAGAGCCTTCAGCAAGTCCGGATGAAACCTTCCAGGTTGGTAGAAAACCTGGAAGGTTATCCGGATCTAATCAGATATAGCCATTAAAAAAGGGCCCCTTTCGGAGCCCTTTTCAATTATATCGAATTAACGATTATTTAGTAACAACAACCTTTTTGGTGAAGGTTTCGCCTGCTTTGGTTACAAATTTAACCAGGTAAGCGCCAGCTTCGTAGTTGCGTACATTAACCTGAAGAGTTTCAGCTCCGGTAACATTGCGTTCAATCACAACCTGACCTAAGTAGTTATAAATAACAACCTGGCTGATATTGTTTGTAACTTCAATGTTAACCACGCTGTTCGACGGGTTAGGATAGATGCTTACTTCTTTGTTGTCAACAACAGGAACGCTGGTGAGTAATACACAAGCTTCTTCTGTCATTTCGCTTTCGCAATCGTCGTAAACAGCAACAACTGTGTAACAGTATGTGTTGTAAAGAGCAAGAACTTCGTCAGCATCAATGTAGGTAGTTTCGGTGGTTGAACCGATCATTTCACCATCGCGGTAGATATTGTATCCAACGAGGGCACGGCTGCTGATAACTTCGGTTGACAATACAGCACCCGGAAGTGTAGTATAATTGCCACGCTCAATTGAAGATGAAGTTCCGTAAACGGTTTCATCAACAACAGGCTGAAGAACAGAAGTAACGCCATCAATAGTTTCAACATAACCATTCAGGTTCCAGTTGTAGTTCAGACCATAGGCAGTTGCCATTGATTCCCAAACTGAACCGTCGAGTGAGAGCATATCGCCAAATCCGGCAACAGCAGGACCACCATCGCAACCAGCAACATAATCAGCACCATGAGTTACGGCATAACCAAACCAAAGTTCAGTTGCTCCGGTAACCATGATTGGAGTATTGAGGGTAAACTCATTCCACTGACCAGCTGTGTAAGAAGCGATAGGCTGTGTAAGTACCAGAGTACTTGCATTGGATCCTGTCCAAACTTTCAGTGAGATGCTTCCACCTGGACTGTAAGGGAACATACGGATTTTGGTAAGACTTGTACCAGCGTACTGTGCAAGCTGAGCAGGGGTAAACCTTACAGCAACATTGAAAGTACCACCACCTTGCAGACCAATAGCATCTTCATTCACGCCATTGTCCCATCCAAGCCATGCAGTAACAACAGGACCTGAGCCACCGGTTGGTGATTCCCAGTTAAGAAGAACCTGATCAACAAACGGCAGATTTACAACTGCAGTAAGTTCGGTTGCAGGAGCACAAACACGGTAGATGTTAACATTGTCAACAAGCCAGTTGAAGATATCGGTGGTAACAGCACCTGAAGCGGTGAAGCGAACACGGAATACTTTTCCTTTTGCAGGAGCAGTAATGTCAATTGACTTGGTATCCCAGTTAATGTTGGCTGTGTTTTTGTATTCAGCAACTTTAACCCATGCACTTCCGTTGAATACTTCAACAGCAAGGAATTCGGCTTCGGTTGCATTAACAAGGGTATGTTTCAGGTCAAAATCAAGCATGATTTTACCATCAACAATGCCGGTACCAATCATAAAGTAACTGGTAATTGACTGGCTGTAGTTATTGGTTACAGGGCTGAAATAGAATTCTGCTGAAGGAGCATCATTACCAACCTGTCCTGCAATTCTCCAGTTACCACCATTAACAGTCCATTGGTTAGTTTCAAACAAACCAGTGCTGAAGTTTTCGGTGAAAGGAAGTTCGTAACCGTAAGAAACAGTAACATCAACCGGTCCTTCTATCATTGATTCACCGGTCTGGCCTGCAAATCCGTAAGGAGTGAGGTCATAAACAGCAGTGATATGATAGCTGTAAGTACCTGGGTTGAGGTTAAGGTCGAAATACTCAAGCGTTGGTTTTTCAACGTAAGCTCTGAGTGCATTGTCGCGATAGAGGTTGTATCCAAGAAGGTTGGCAGGAACTGCTCCTCCGCCACCACCACTGTAGTTGCCAAGTTCAAGGGCAACGATAAGCTGTGGATCCTGCTGGATGTTAGCCAACAATACAAATTTACCAGGAACAACAAGACCT
>PHDP01000043.1 GCA_002842655.1 Bacteroidetes bacterium HGW-Bacteroidetes-14 | reverse complement strand
TGAATCTGTCATTTTGTGTTATCTGAAATCTCTGTTTTGAGAATACCCAGATCAAAAGCCCTGGCCAGAGTCAGGATGCAAGGCTATCCTTGATCTTCGAAAATCTTTCACAACCATTTTATCACGACCCGCACGGCTGTAACTAACATTAAATCAGTTGATAATATGTTAATCTGACATCTCATATGTCAAGTTAACTGGTAAACAACAGATTAATAACTAGTTGCAGCCGTGCGGGTCTGGTGCGAAAACATCTGCAAACCCGCTCTGTGTCTGGGTTAGATGGTGCCGGCCCGGTGGTCCGGCGGGTGTTGGCCGTTCGGCAAAGGTTTTACATGCTTGCATGCAGGCTGCGCCAGGGGGTTGCCGTGCTTTGGTTTTCCCGTGTTTTGGTTGACCAGTTTGAGTAACAACCGTGCGGCTGTAATGCGCAGTAAATCAATAAATAGTAAAATGTCCTGACAGGTGATCTGTCAGAACGATTTACTATTCTCTGATTGTTAGTTGGTTACGGCGATGCGGGTAGTGAATGAATATCATGTCCGTACGGGATGATCTGCAGGCAAATGCTGGCAAATGGTCGTTGCCCGTAAAGCAGGTCAGTAGTGTTTACAAAACGAAAGTAAAACGATAGAAAATTGTTTTTATTTAAAAATTATTGCTTATTTTGCGAAACTAAACCAAATGCAGATATGAAGATATTTTCGAGAATCAGAGGAGTGGCAATGTTTGCAGTTTTAATGCTGTTGTTGCTTAGTTCGTGTGAGAACCAGACAAAACCAAAGTATACAAACATTGAGGGCTGGCCTCAGGAGACCAACGACAGAATTGAGGAGTTCCTGAATTCAACTCTTGATTACCAGGATCGTAAGGTTGCTGTTTTTGATGGTGATGGTACTGTTTTTGGTCAGGTTCCCCATTATCTTGCAGATGAAGCTTTGTATCAGTATGCAGAGAAAACATTCAAGGGAAAAGATGATTCACTCTCTATAGCCAAATTGAAAATCCTCGATGAGATGATTGCAGATGGTGATAATGTTGGTAAACCTTATGTAGAGAACCGTGTGCATTTTCTTGCCGGACTTTCTCCTGATGAGATTGCCCGGATTGGTACTGACTGCTTTGAGGCAATGTATAAGGATAAATTCTATCCTGAAATGAAAGCCCTTATTGCAAACCTTAAGGAGTTCGGGTTTGAGGTATGGATTCTTACTGCCTCTCCGGAGTATCTTTATCAGGGATTTTTTGCCAGAGAACTGGGAATTTCACCTGTTAATATTGTTGGTGCAAGATCAGTTGTAGAGCATGGCAAAACAACTTCAAAGATTATTCTGCCAATTCCTCAGGACGACGGAAAGGCAAATTCAATCCCTACTTTCATTAAAACAAAACCTCTTATTGTGGGAGGTAACAGCCGCGGCGATATGGATATGATAAATGAATCGGCAGGGCTTAAAATAGTTGTAAATCCGGATGATGTAGATGTTCGTGGCCCAAAGGATGGTCCAATGAATGGTCATACTGTAAAATCATACTGGGAAAAAGAGGGTGCTGTTATTGTTAAGTGCCACGATGTAAGGGATACAACAAAGCGCTTTTTGACCGGAGAATGGAAAATCAGGGAGAATATCCCTCATCCGAAGAATTAGGATTAAGAGTTTAAAACCAGAGATTAAGTTAAAGAATTGAGATTTAGTTTGAAATTTCTATACTGAACAGTTTCTTAACTGCCGTAGAATTAAGAAGAAGAGGAGCCCGTTTGAGCTCCTCTTTTTTACTTATTTTCAATAGTTTTAGACTATTTAATTTCCCATCCCAGTGCACTGGCGCCAAGAATCGCAGCATCTGACTCCTTGAGCTGTGAGAAAATAATCTTGATCTTATTTCTCCACAAAGGAAGCAGGTTTGCATTCATGTGCTCCTCTATAGGTTTGAGAAGCAGGTTGCCTGAGCGGGCAAGACCTCCAAAGAGGACAATTGCCTCAGGTGCGCTGAATGCTACAAATTCCGCAAACGATTCACCAAGCTTTTTGCCTGTGTATTCAAAAACTTTTATTGCAAGGGCATCTCCCTGAGCTGCGGCTTCATAAACATCCTTAGAGGTAATTGCCTCAGGTATTTCACGAAGAATACTTGGCTCTTCAGAAGATTCCAGCCATTCGCGGGCAGTTCTTGCAACTCCAATGGCAGATGTGTATGTCTCAAGACAACCAATCCTTCCGCAGTTGCACAGCCTTCCGTTGTTTCTCACGGCTGTTGTGTGGCCCAGTTCTCCGGCAAATCCGTCATGACCGTAAACAACGTCTCCGTTTATAACAATTCCGCTTCCAACGCCTGTACCCAGGGTAATCATTATGAAATTCTTCATCCCGCGTGCAGCTCCGTAGGTCATTTCTCCCACGGCTGCTGCGTTTGCATCATTTGTGAGAGCAACGGGAACACCTGTTTTCTCTCTCATGAGCTTTGCAAAAGGAATAGCATTGCATCCACCCCAAACCAGGTTCACTGCATTTTCAATAGTGCCGGTATAGTAGTTACCATTTGGTGCACCAATTCCTATTCCGCGAAGTTTATCCATTCCGCCAACCTCCTCGGCAATCTTTGCAAGAGCATTGCTCAGATCTTCAATAAAAAGGTTAACATCTGTGTGAGTATCAGTTCTTATAGTTGTCTGAGATATTACTGTACCTCTTGCATCAACAATTCCAAGCTTGCTTGTCTGTCCTCCAATGTCAATGCCTGCTACGTATGGTTTATCCATAATTGTGAGATTATTGTTTATAATGGTTTGTCAGAATTATGCTGTAGGGATATTTTTATTTACATTTTTATGTCCTGCCAGAGCATAGAACAGTATAAATGCAAGGCCTGCAAATACGATCCAGTAACTGTTTATGAAGCCTGCTGCGTCTGCAATTCCACCCTGTACTGCAGGAAGAATACCACCGCCGCAAACCATAACCATAAACAATCCCGAGGCTGCAGCTGTATATTTGCCAAGGCCTGAGGTTGCAAGGTTAAAGATGCTTCCCCACATTACTGAAGTACAAAGACCAACAAGCACAAGGAAGAAGACTCCAACCGGAACCTGAGCAAAGCCAAACGAAATGTCAGACTGGAATACAGGCATGTTTATCATTGCCTCTGCCGGCATAAATATGGCAAGCGTAACAAATACAAGTGCAAGCAGAGAAACTCCTGTAAGCATTGTTTTGCTTGAAAGTTTAGAACCAAGAATACCCCCCGTGAAACGGCCAACAAGCATCAGGAACCAGTATGTTCCAACAACTGTACCGGCCACCGACGGGTCAAATCCAAGTCCGCCTGCATCAAGTCCGGATGTCATATAAAGGTTTGCTATGTTTGGAATACCAACCTCAACACCAACATAGATGAAGATGGAAATCATACCAAACACAAAGTGACGGAATGAAAGTGCACTGTGATTATCTTTTTCCTTAACAGCAGCTTTCTCCTTTGAGATAAAAGGCTCGGGAATTCTTACAAAATATAAAACCAGAAATGCCAGCACAAAGATTCCCATAGCAAGGAACAGAGCAGGATTGGCAGAAGCAATAGTTCTTGCCGCCGGGTCGTTCCCCATCAGGTAACCAACAAGGACAGGAACTATAGTTGCTCCGGTTGAGTTGAAAGTGCCTCCAAACTGAAGAAGCTGATTTCCTTTTTTCTCATTTGCGCCAAGGCCGTTAAGCAGCGGATTAACAACTACATTGAGCATAGTCATTGAGAAGCCTGATATGAAAGCTCCAAGAAGATATACTGCAAAATTGGCAACCTGACCGGAAAGGAAAGTTATACTAACCCCGGTAAAGCCCACAACAATAGCAGAGAGGGCTGTCTTCTTGTAACCTATTTTTGAAAGCAGCATTCCGGCAGGTATGCCCATAAATGCATATGCGATAAAGATTGCAAAATTGCCAAGCTGAGACAAAAGATTGCTTGCTCCGAACTGGTTTTTCACAATGACCCCCATTGGATTCTGTAGGCCTGTAACGAATGCGATCATGAAAAAGAGCGCGAACATCATTGCTATTGGCAATGCATAGTTTTTTTTCTGAGTGTTCATTAATTTATGATTTAGTAAAAGTTCTCGGTTTAATATGGGAATTCCGCCAAAGTTAGCATTATTTTTATATTTTTGTAAAGACTGCTACAACCCATTTTCACTAAGCACAATCACACTTATGCAATTAAAGTTTCTCTCTTTTTTACTGCTGATGACTTTTCTGCCGGCAGCACACCTCTTTTCGCAAAAGGAGTCAGATTACGGCACCTATGCAAATGCAGCAGGCAACTATATGAATCTGTACAGGGGAGCAGCTCCCATGAAATATAAATTTCTCCATCTGGGAACCTTCTATGCATACAGCGAAACATTTGAAAAGGGAGAGGTAAAGTACAACGGACGCATATATTCAGATGTCTGGATGAACCTTAACAGCCACATGGATGAACTTTATGTGAAGATTCCCTACTCAGGCAGGGAGGTTGTGCTCAATAAAAGTCTGGTAGAGTATTTTACCATAGGGAAGAGAAAATTTGTCAACCGTGGCGGAGCATATTTTGAGTTGCTTTTTGATGGTAAATCAAAGCTCTATAAAAGAATAAGAAAAGTTTATTCAGAAAAAATTGCATCCTCAGTAAATCCTCTGACAGGAAGCCGGCTCGAAAAGAGTTTTGAGCATCAGGAGAGCTACATACTTAATAAGGACGGAGGCGAATTCAGAATCCTCCGGAAATCATCCCTCCTGTCACTCTACCCGGAGAAAAGAGGTGAGATAAACAGAAAACTGAGAGAGGAAAAAATATCTGCTCAGAGCGAAAAGTCCTTAGTATTCGCAAGGATTTTACAAATTGCAGAATCAAACTAGCCGTTAAGCAGATGAAAAAAACAATTATAATTTTTATTGCCTTGCTGGCAACGGGCTTAACTGCAAATGCACAAACACCCGCAAGAATCACAGTTAAAGGGATTAATGCCGATTCTCTGTCGAAAGTTATTTTGAAAGAGGGAGGGCGTGAACTTCTTATTAAGGATGCTTCAGAGACGCTGTTCAATCTTGACTGCAGCCGCCAGAACATCTGGACTTCGCTGGAATCTGAACTTGAGAGCAAAGGCTTCAGGCTTCTTGATATTAATAACAACCTGGTTGCAGTAAGCAGCAAAGAGCTGCTCACGAAACTTCCGGACAGATATTTTGATTATAATCCCGGTGATACAACAGACCTGGAGTATGTAAAGGCAGTTACATTCGATGATAACACAGCCAAATCAGAAAATAAGGTATACAAGATAGGTGACCCGGACATGCCTTCTAAAGGAAGCAGGGTTCTCATGAGCGGTTATGTTAGAAACCTGGATTCAGGCGAGCCTCTGCCGGGAGTATCAGTAATGCTTGAAGAGCCGTTTGCAGTGGCTACTACAGATGCATTCGGCCTTTACAGATTAACCCTTCCAAAGGGGGCCAGAAGCATTGTGGTAAAAGGTTACGGAATGGAGGACGCGAAGCTTATGCTGGATGTCTTTGGTGACGGAATGCTTGATATTGTTATGAAGGACAAGGTATATGCACTCTCCGGCGTAGTCCTTACTGCAGAAAGCAATCTCAAAATGAGAAGCACTCAGATGGGTATAGAAAAGGTTCGCATTGACAGAATCAAACATGTTCCATCTGCATTTGGCGAGGCAGATGTTCTTAAGATAGTACTTACACTGCCCGGAGTAAAATCAGTAGGAGAATCTTCAGGCGGATTCAATGTAAGGGGAGGAGCTGCAGATCAGAATCTCATCCTCTTCAATGAAGGGACAATTTACAATCCCACTCACCTCTTTGGACTCTTCTCTGCCTTTAACCCGGATGTTGTAAATGATATTGAACTTTACAAAAGTACAATCCCTGCAAAATTCGGCGGCAGAATATCATCCGTTCTTGAGATTAACAGCAGGAACGGAAACAGCAACAAGATAACAGGTTCTGCAGGAATTGGCCTTCTCACAGGCAAATTCCACCTGGAGGGGCCAATTGCAAAAGGCAAAACAAATTTTATTGCCGGTCTAAGGACAACATACTCAAACTGGATTCTTGGCCTTCTTCCACCTAGCAGCGGTTACCGCGACGGAAAGGCATCTTTCAGCGACATGACTCTGGGTTTGAGCCACAAGATAAATGAAGATAACACCCTGTACTTCTACGGGTACTACTCGGGAGACAAGTTCAGCTTTAGCAGGGATACAACATACGGTTACAGGAATATCAACGCCTCTCTTAAATGGAGAAAGATTATTGACGACCGCCGCAATATGGTTATGAGTGCAGGATTTGACCAGTACGGTTTCAATACTGCAGACAGGGGAAATCCTGTAAATGCATATGAGATGGACTTCAGAATAAGACAGCTCTTTTACAAGGCAAACTTCAACTGGATGGTTCACGAGAAGCACTCGGTCAACTATGGAGTAAATACATTGTTGCTTGATCTCAGTCCCGGAAACCTTGTTCCGGCAGGAAGTGAGTCAATAGTGGTAGAGAAGAGAATTCCTGTGGAGAGGGGAGCAGAGCTCTCTTTCTATGCCAGCGATACATGGACACTTTCAGATGCACTGTCAGTTGACCTTGGAGTGAGATACAACCTCTACTCTGCACTTACCCGCGATTCTGTTAAGCCTTACCATGGCCCTGAATTCAGAGTCTCAGCAAGGTATGCTGCAAATGATGACCTTGCCTTCAAGGGAGGGTTCAGCAGTATGCGTCAGAATATACACATGCTCTCCAATACTTCGTCAATTTCCCCTACCGACATCTGGAAACTGAGCGACAGAAACATTGTTCCGCAGACCGGATGGCAGGCTGCAGCCGGATTGTATCAGAATATAATGAGAAAGAAAGTGGAGTTGTCACTTGAGGCATATTACAAGGAGATGTACAACTACCTGGATTATAAAAGTGGTGCAATTCTCAACATGAACGAAAACATCCATAACGATGTTCTAAAGACTCAGGGAAGGGCTTACGGAATAGAGATCATGGTCAGAAAACCGCTGGGAAAACTCAACGGCTGGATGGCATACACTTACTCAAAAACAATGCTCAGGGAGAGCGGTAAAAAGGATAGTTATAATATCAATGACGGTAACTGGTACCCTGCCTCATACGATAAACCTCATGACCTTAAGATAGTAGCAAACTATAAATTTACCCAGAGATTTAGTGTTTCTGTAAATGTAGATTACGCTACCGGCCGTCCTGTAACGATTCCGGTGAGCAAGTACAATTATGGAGGAGGGTTCAGACTCTACTATTCAGAGAGGAATGCATACAGGATCCCGGACTACTTCAGGGCAGACATTGCCATTAATATTGAACCGAGCCACAACCTTACGCTCTGGACACACAGCACAATTACTATTGGGGTTTATAATGTGACCGGCAGGCAAAATGCTTTCTCTGTGTTCTATACAACAGAGAACGGAAATAAGGTTCAGGGCTATCAGCTCTCAATTTTCGGCTCACCAATACCATACATTAACTACAACATCAAATTCTGATCATGAAAACATACAGCAACATTATACTTCCATCACTTTTCATGCTGCTCCTCTGGGGTTGTGTTAAACCCTTCAATCCCGAAGGAATTGAGATTATTGACAATATGTATGTTATTGAAGGAGACATTATCCAGAACGATACAACTAGAGTTACTGTCAGCCGCTCAATTTCAGTTAATGACGAAAGCAAAATCAATTATATTTCGGGTGCTCTGGTATGGGTAGAAAGCGAAACCGGCACAAAATATACTGCAAAGCAGGTCTCATCAGGTGAAACTATTACCTATGTGATTAATACAGTTGGGATTAATCCCAACCTTAAATACAGACTACATGTAAATATCGGTCAGAGAAAATATGTATCTGCACTTCTGCCTGTGCTTCAGGCTCCCCCTGTAGGTTCGGTGGGATACAATGTAGATACAGTTAAACAGAGTGTTACATTCCATGTCAGTTCAAACGACCCGTCAGGTAATACAAGGTATTACAGGTGGTTCTTCACTGAGGATTGGGAATTTCATGCTCAGTTTCAGGCATTTTTTGAGTACATCCCTGCAACAGACGAGGTTATTCCAATTCCTGAATCAAAGAACAGGTATTACTGCTGGGGAAAGGGTCGCTCATCTTCAATTCTGGTAGCCTCAACAACAGGTTTGACAGAGGACAGGGTACACGAAAAGCCTTTGGTATCCATGGGATCCGGTGACAGGAGAATCAGTTACCTCTATTCAATGGAGCTAAATCAGATGGCCATCTCAGAAGAGGCTTTCAAGTACTGGGATAATATTCAGAAAAACTCAGACCAGCTGGGCGGAATCTTTTCGCCGCAGCCCAGTGAAATGGATGGAAACATAATTTGTATTACAAATAAAAGTGAGAAGGTAATTGGTTATATAAGCGCAGGGATTGTCTCTAAAAAGAGAATTTTTGCCAGAGGGGAAGATATTGGAATATACAAGTATCCAAATAATTGTGATGTAGAGTTTGTGAATATGGACAATCCTATGAACTTTCACTCACTATGGGAGAGAGGTCTTGAGGTTACAACTTATACAGGGCATCCGCCTTTCGGAGAGAGCTACTGGGCATCCAGATACTGCGTAGACTGCCGTCTGCAGGGAACAAAAAACAAACCGGCTTTCTGGCCAAATAATCACATTTAATAGTGGAACCGAAGATGAAAATCATATTAAAATATACAGCATTACTGCTGCTCATACTTTCGGGAACTTTCTCCCTGAATGCATCAGAGAACAGATCTGAAAGAATTTTTGTTGCCACAGACAGAGATGCATATATCGCAGGTGAGAACATTTGGCTCTCTCTCTACTGTTTTGGAAATGGCGGCAAACTCTCATCATTCAGCAGTGTGGCATATGTAGAGATACAAAGCAGCGAAGGCACCGGTATATATGCCAAACTTGCCCTCAGGGGCGGCAGGGGAGGCGGCCGGATTGAGCTTCCGCCTTCACTCCCTACCGGAAACTATGAGCTTTCTGCATACACAAAGCAAATGCTCAACGAAGAGAAGCTCTCCCTTTTCAGGAAGACTATCTCTGTTTACAATACTCTTACAACAGCCAGAGTTTCAGGAAATGTAGAACTCCTTGAGCAGATGCCTGCTCTGCCTGCTGTTTCTGAACCGCCATCTTCCGGTCTTAATCCGGGAATGATTGATGTGAAAATCTATGCAGGTCACAATGTAATTCCGGCAAAGTCCAGAATTCCGGTTTCACTTTCTAATCTGGGCGAGACTCCTCTCACAATGCACATCTCAGTTTTAAGAGAGGATGACATACCTGCTCCGGCAAAAAAATCACTTAAAGGATTTACATCAGATTTAAAAAAACAGGGAGTATTGCCGCAGTCACTCTTTAAAATTGTACCGGATTTTGAAGGAGAGGTTATTGAAGTAGCTGTGAGTTCTTCAAAAAATGAGGTTTTGACGGATAAAGTCATGTGGTTCTCTGCTGCGGGAGGAGTGTCAGATATATATACTACACTTATTGACAGCACCGGAACGGCTCGTTTTTATACAAACTCATTTTTTGGAAAAAGAGAGGTTGTGCTGGATGTGCCTGAGGCCGATTCACTGTCGCAGCTCAATTTTGCCATAAAAGATCCATTTTTGAAAATCCGCCCCGATTCACTTCCAAAGCTGAAAATTTACAGAGGTCTCAACGAAAGGTTAAGAGCAAGAAGCGTGGAGATGCAGCTATGGAGACGATTTTTTGCAGATTCGCTATATGAAAAAAAGAGAGTTATGTATGACCCTCTTCTGCCTGAAACACACACTGAATATCTTCTTGATAACTATACAAGATTTCCCGTAATGAAGGAGGTGATATCAGAATATGTGCCTGAACTGCGTTTCAGAAAGGTAGAAGGCAGGACAATGCTTCAGATGATTTTGAGTGACAGGCTCAGCAATGTCAGTATCTCTAAAGACAATACACTTGTATTACTGGATGGAATACCTGTTTTTGACCACAGCAAGATTTTCAACTACGATCCGCTCAGAGTTAAATCGCTCAAGGTTTATGAGAGGGAATTTTATATAGGATATCTTAGTTTTAGCGGGATTGCCTCTTTCTCTACATACAAAGGAGACTATCCCGGGCTCACATTCCCCGGCAATGTCAGAATTATGGACTACAAGGGACTTGAGCATCCTTCAAGATTTACAGGTTCTGAAGTCAGAGGCGGGTCAGGCATCCCTGATACCAGAAGTTTGATTTACTGGGAGCCGGTTTTCGACCTTGCTGCCGGAGAAAATTCAGAAATTTTTCTTCAGACACCATCATATAGTGGTACCTTTACGCTTAAAATAGAAGGGATATCTGCAAAAGGAGAAGCATTTACTGTTTATAAAGAGTTTACTGTGAAATGATGAAGACGGGATTAAAATTTTTTCTGACCATAATTGCCATAACTGTTACCGGCACACTATCAGCATTCCGTGCCGATACCACTAAATTTATAAAATTTGACGGCAGTCTCAAGACAAGATTTGAATATGCCACTGAGACAAATGTGTCCAGATTTACTGTGCGCAATTCCAGAATGGGACTGTCAGGAAATATTATTGATGAAATTTCATACAGGGCTCAGATTGAGTTAAGTAATGAGGGGAAATTTGAGGTACTGGATATGTACGCCTCTATAAAGCCTGTTAAAAATTTGTCTGTTTCACTGGGACAGATGCAGATACCAATTTACAATTCGTATCAGACTGCCCCGGCACAGATGCTTTTTGCGAACAGATCCTTCATGGCTAAGTATTTCGTTCCCGGAACAAGAGACATTGGTGTTCTTGCCCAGTATGATTTTAAAATCGGCGGCATTCCGGCAGAGATTGATGCGGGAGCATTCAATGCATCATTGATAAACAAGCCGGTCTGGACTAAAGCTCTCTCCTGGTCTGTCAGAGCCATTATCGGAGAGATGAAAGGACTGAGGGGATCTGCAAAAATATACAGGTATCCGGGTTTAGAGACCGATTTCTTTTTATGGGGAGCAGATCTTCGTTACGGGGGAGAACGGTTTAAAATTGAAGCAGAGGTACTTGACAGAAGGACTTTGTACAACAATGATGATCTATTTGCAACCTGCCTTCAGGGAGCATACTCTTTTCCCGTTAAAAATGCGGGGATTTTCAAGGATATAACTCCGGCACTGAGATGGGACATGATGGGCCATAATATTAAAGATAACGGAATTGGAGTCAACAGACTAACTGCCGGACTATCTTTCGGGTTTACTGCCTCGCCATTCAGCTCACTACTAAGAATTGAATATGAAGAGTATCTTGTTGATGACTTCATTCCGGAATTCACGCGCTACGACGAAATTGATTCAAATAAATTCACTGTTGAACTGATAATAATATTCTAAACGATATATATGAAAAAGATTATTGCCATTCTGACTTTAGCCCTGACACTCTCCGGATGTGCGGGCAAACCCGATGCGGCAGCACTTATAAATATAGACGAAATGAAAAGGGTAACCATGACTCTGTCATCCGATGAGTACATGGGAAGAATGCCCTTTACGATGGGAGAGACCCTCTCAATCAATTTCCTTGCTCAGGAGCTTCAGAGCATTGGCTTTGAACCTCCGTTCAGCGGCAGCTATTTTCAGGCTGTGCCAATGGTCAAGGTAACCTCAAAGGTGAAGGGCCCGGCTGTTTTTAATGTAGCTGGTGAAAAGATGATTTTTGACGCTCCTGACCAGATAGCAATTAACTCTCCTCAAACCTCGGAGGAGATGAAACTGCAGAAATCTGGTCTTGTATTTGCCGGTTTTGGAATTGATGCACCGGATTACGGATGGAATGATTTTGAAGGTTTAGATCTGAAAGGCAAGACAGTAGTGGTAATGATAAATGACCCCGGACTCTATACCGGAGATTCAACTCTGTTCAAAGGCAGAGAGATGACATACTACGGAAGGTGGACATATAAATATGAAGAGGCTGCAAGAAAAGGGGCTTCAGCAATTCTTATTATTCATGAACCAACGGGTGCCGGGTATGAATTCAATGTTCCACGCAGCAGCTCAATTTCACCAAGATTGTTCATTGACGACAATGGTAAAACGGAGAGATGCATGGCAACCGGATGGCTTCCTGCAGAGAGTGCAGCAAAGATCTTCGGAAAACTTGGCTATAATATCGATTCTCTGAGGGCAAGCGCAGTTAAGAGAGGTTTTAAGCCGTTTGAAATGAATGCAGACTTTTCTGTAAGCATTAAGAATACAATCAAAAGAGAGGTTTCAACAAATGTCGCCGGAATACTAAGAGGTTCAGAAACCCCTGGTGAAGCAGTTGTTATAACTGCACACTGGGACCATTTTGGTATAGGAGAGCCACAGGACGGAGACTCAATTTACAATGGCGCAGTTGACAACGGAACAACAATGGCCTGGGCACTTGAAATTGGAAGAGCCTTTTCAAAACTTGGGAAAAAACCGGAGAAATCAATTATACTTCTCTTTCCAACTTCAGAAGAGCAGGGATTAACCGGAAGTGAATATTACACAGAGCACCCAATTATTCCTATGAGCAGCACAATTGCTTGCCTTAACAACGATATGATGGTGCCAAGAGGAAAAATGCTGGATGTTACAATGATAGGTTACGGCTATTCTACTCTTGATTCACTCTATCAGGAAGCTGCCGCAAAGAGAGGAAGATACCTGCTGCCGGATCCCAACTCTCATACGGGTCTCTTCTTCAGGAGTGACCATTTTCCGTTCTTCCGCAAAGGTGTTCCCTCAATATGGGCATATGGATGTTACGACAGCAGGGAGCATGGCAAGGAGTGGGCTCAGAAGACCTGGGATGACTTTATTAAAAATGTATACCACAGGCCTGCAGATAATTATAACCCTGATTGGGACTGGAGTGGAATCGCAGAGGATACTGAAATAGCCTTTGAAATAGTTTATGAATTAACTTCAGGAAAGGGAGCAAGACCCGTTCTGAAAAAATAACAGACAATGCAGAATACAATTATAATAGAAAACGCAAAGAAAACAGATCTTCCTTTTCTCGTCGATTTTCAGTTGAAGATGGCGCTGGAAACAGAAGATCTTGTACTCGACAAAACGGTTCTTGAAAAGGGGATGACATCTGTGCTTGACGACCCTTCAAAAGCCAGATATTTTGTGGCCAGAAAAGGAGAATTACTGGCAGGTATGCTCATGATAACACTTGAATGGAGCGACTGGCGCAACGGATGGGTATGGTGGATTCAATCTGTTTATGTTGACAAAGAGTATCGCAAAGAGGGCGTTTTTGCATCTCTTTACAGTCATGTAAAGGAAATTGTGCTCAAAACAGAAGAGATAAAAGGAATCCGCCTTTATGTAGACAAAAGAAATGTCCGTGCTCAGAAGGTGTATGAGGCGATAGGTATGACGGGTGAGCATTACGCCACTTTTGAGTGGATGAAGGAGTTCTAGGATATGCTTTTAAGATTTAGAAAAATTACGCTGTTTGCACTCGGATGCGGCTCACTTGTCTTGTCATATTATCTTGGTATGGCATTGAGTGCACTTGCCTCAGGGTATATTTCACCATCTGTAGCCGGTATGGTTGTACTGTTTGCGCTTCTTAAAGCGGGTGTTGTAAGGGAGGAGTGGATTAAGGCTCCGGCAAATCTTCTTCTAGAAAACCTGATGCTCTTTTTCATTCCGGTAACAGCGGGTGTTGCGCTCATCTCATTCAGTTCACTCAAGGCAGATGTAATTTCAATAATTATTGCAGCTACTTTAAGTACCTGGTTTGTTCTTTGGATTGTTGGAGCAGTAACTGAAAAAATTGAGAGAAGATGAGAGAGATTTTTTTGCCGGAAGTGTTGTTTGCAGTACTTACAGGATTGGCATATTTTGCAGGCAGATTCATTTACAAAAAAGTGAACCTTGTATTTTTGCATTCAGTTATAACTGCAACAGTTCTGGTTATACTTTTCTGTTATGTTGCAGATATTGACATGAAATATTACGAAGAGCACACAAAAGGGCTCAGGTATTTACTCAATCTCTCTGTTGTAGCTTTTGGCTATCTGCTTTTCAAACATTATGAGTATATAAGGCAAAAAGGGGTTGCAATATTTGCTGCAACATTCGCAGGCAGCCTGGCAGCCATTGTTACAACTGTAGTTCCTGCATTCTTTCTGGGAGCAAACTATCAGACAATAGTAACACTCATGCCCAAATCGGTTACTAATCCAATTGCAATTGTAATCAGTGAGCAACACGGGGGGCTTGTATATCTTACCGCAGTAATGGTTATTATTGCAGGTATTTTTGGTGCCGTTACCGGGCCATGGTTTCTTAAGATTACAGGCATAAAATCACCGCTTGCCAAGGGGCTCTCATTAGGATCTGCATCACATGGAATTGGAACAGCAAAGGCTCTTGAAATGGGTGCCCTTGAAGGAGCGGCAGGCGGACTGGCAATAGCTCTGATGGGTCTCTTCACATCTCTTTTGGTACCGGTCTTCGCAAAGTTGCTGAAGTTACTTGAGGATGCATCACTGCTTCCTCTCTGGTAGAATTCTACCAGTCGTTGCTTTTCTGTTTTCCGGTATACAAATTGACAAAATTTTTGATTAGGACGTCCTCTATGTAATAGAACATAAGAAGTGTACCTTTGTAGTAGTGACTTTTGATATTATTTCCGCTTCGCCACTTTTCGGTAAAGATTTCGGCCTTGACCTCGTATGCAAATACAGAGGCATCATTAAAAATTGCACCCTTTGCATAGCGAAGGTTGATATCGGCAATTGACATCCTTGCCTTGCCATCCTTTACTCTGACAAGCAGATCAAAGTAGATGTAGCTGGTGAACCTGCCCTGGTCTCCGGAACCAACAACGAGTCTCTTAACCATTATGGAACCGCTCTCTTTATCTTCAATCAGAGTTTTCTGAATCTGTTCTGCTGTGAGGGACATGCCAAGTATAAGGGCACTTCTGGCCATTGCATACAGTTCATCTTTTGTCTTTCCTGGTGCCTCTACTATGGTGTCGAATATAATCTTTCCATCGATATAGGGGATTTTCCTGGCATGCCACGGAATATAATCAACGCCGGAAACGCCGAATTTTTTTACCTCGTTGTACTCAATGGTTACCGGTTTTTTGCTTTTTGGAGATGTATAGATAATTTTTAAGTCTTCGTACTTGGACATCAGGTTTTCATTATACACATTTACAGTGTATTGCTCAAGTTTCTGTGGAAAAGAGGTGATTGTAATACCGCTAATAGTTTTATCCTCGATTGTTACGATATAGTCATTCTGTGCAGTAGTTGTACTGAACTTTAGTATTGATGACAGAAAAAACAGAAAAAACAGAAAAAACAATGATTTTTTCATGGTATTGAAGTTTAGTAAGATTCAATTTTACCTATTGCTTTATCGTGCATGCCTTTGAAAATGAATACCATTACAAGGCCGCCAATCAGCGCCCAGAACATATCTGCCTGTGTATCCCAGATATATCCCTGAGTTCCGAGGAAATCATCACCAACAGTGGTGGTAGAGATTGCAACAAACCACTCTATAATCTCATAAAATGCACTGAAAGCCATTGCAAAGGAAACTGCCGCAACAGAGCTCCAGGGACCATTTGCCATGATTTTTTTTCTGATCAGAAATTCACGGGCGACAAGTACCGGTGTAAATCCCTGTGCAAGATGCCCGATTTTATCATAGCTGTTTCTTCCAGTGTCAAAAAATTCTCTGACATAATCGAACAGTGGTACCCGTGCATATGTGTAATGTCCGCCAACAAACAGGATAAGGCAGTGCACCAGAATTACAATGTATGCCATGTCTGTGAACCGTAATTTTTTGTATGTAAGCCCAAAAAGCAGAAGAGCAATTACTCCCGGAACAACTTCAAGAAACCAGACACCATAATCGTGTGGGTTAATACCGGACCAGATTAAAACAGCAAAGAAAATGACAAGCATGAACCTGTATCTGTTCATAGTAGAAAATTTTTACAGAGTGAATCTCTATACAATTTTACATAAAAAAAACGGTGTATCAAAATGATTGATACACCGTATACTTATCGAGATAAACTCTTAGTAGCTTCTTCTGTTTCCACCGCCGAATCCACCGCCGTTTCCTCTGTCGAATCCACCGCCGTTGCTTCTGCCGTATCCGCCACCTCTGTTACCGCCGCCGAAACCGCCACGACTTCCGCCGCTAGGTCTGCCACCTCTGTCTTCACGAGGTTTAGCAACGTTTACAGTGATAACTTTACCATCGTATTCTGCTTTGTCAAGCTCTTCGATAGCTTT
>PHDP01000151.1 GCA_002842655.1 Bacteroidetes bacterium HGW-Bacteroidetes-14 | reverse complement strand
CTGGTGCTTCCCAACGATGATAGAAGGTTCGTTGCGCCACAGCATAAAACAATCGCGCTCAAAATGTTTGAGCACATATTCTTCTGCAGCAAGGTTAAAATAAGGGTCAGTTTCCTGTCGGATAATACAAAGCATAAATTCAGTTTTGGATTGCAAAAGTAGAGTTTTGAATCTGATAACAAACCGGGATAATAAAGGTTTGTATAAAAATCCTTTGAAAGCTAAATGCCGCTCAGCTGTCATTCGTTGCTTATCGGCTAAGCGGCATTTGCAATGCCGCTTTGAAAATCATTGAATTTGCAATTCAATAAAAATGTGCTCCAAATCCAATCAAAAATAAAAAAACCTCCCCGATCAATTCAGGGAGGCTTCCTTTTTTCAAACCAGAATTACTGATTCAGTTTCGCTTCTCTTTCCGCTGCTTTTGCGATCCACTCAGGAACCACGGTGGTCATAAATTCACTTTTCTTTTTCATCAATGCCGGCATTTCAAGACCGATATATTCCTGTGCTTTAGCTTTGGTAGATATGTCAGGAAGTTCAATCGGGGTATTGATGCCTTTTTTAGCAAAGAAAGATGTTAAAAGTATTCTTGCATCCTGCGCTTTGTGAATTGAAGTTCCGAGGATTCTCAGCGCTTCGGCTGGTGAATGGAATCCAAGTCCGTTGGCGGCAGCAACATAATCCCAGCGCCATTGTGCGTGGCGGATAAGTTGAAGTACAGGCTTCATTTCTTCTTCAGTTGCACCGTTGTCCCATGCAGTTTTGGCTTCAATGTGAACGCGGGCGAGGTTAATCTCCACGATGCGCCTCAGTTCTTCAACCTTGTGCTGGCGATCATAAACATTAGCCATTAGTTTTGCTTCGCTTTCGCGATGACATACCTGGCACGATCCTGAAATATTGGCAAGAGGGCTCTGAATTTTATGATCGGTAAATTTCATGCCTCCATCGCGTTTGTATGGCATATGGCAATCGGCGCAGGCAACTCCGCGGTCGGCATGTACTCCGGTCATATAAAGTTCATAATCCGGATGTTGGGCTTTGAGCATGGGCGTTCTGCTCAACTTGTGAACCCAGTCAACATGCTGAATTTCATCATAATAAGCTTCCATGTCTTCGGCATTAAACCCTTTGTCCCATGGAAATGTTAAATATTTGCCATCGCCTTTAAAGTAATACTCAACATGGCACTGAGCGCAAACCAGAGATCTCATCTCCTGATGGGTAGCCTGATTAATGTCTTTTCCCTGACGTTCAAATGCTTCAGCCAGCGCGGGGCGTGTTATTCTGAGGTTCATGGTTTTTGGATCGTGACAATCCTGACATCCGATGTTATTCACCACTTCATGGCCAAGCTCTGCCCACGTACCTTTATAATAATTCTCAACGCCCATTTCGTTCATAAGACGGGGAACATCAGTGCTTTTGCAGGTCCAGCAGGTAGCGGGCTGCGGCACATCGGTGCGCAGTGTTTCACGGATATCTTTTATGGCATAGTAGTGCCCTCGGCCTTGATTATAATCGCGTGAAAACGCATATCCGGCCCACATTACCACCAGTTCAGGGTATTTCTCAAGGTAATCAATCATTGCTGAACCTCCGTGTGCACTCTGAAAACCTGTGTCCAAGGTGCTAAGATAGGTTTCATATTGCCTTGGGAAATTCTCTCCCCACACTTCATTGCGGGGTTCCCATTCAGGAATTTCTTTTGCCATCTGAAAATATAATTTTGCTTCACTCCTGCGCTCAATTACAGAGGAAGCCAGCAATCCCAAAGCAAAGACTATCACTATTGTTGCAATGAACAATAACCAGTTTACCCAGGGTTTGCGTTTTGATGTGTTTGTATTTGTTTCCATATGCTGTGTGTGTTTGTTATTTTTTTTCGTTCATAAACTTCTTTATCCAATCAGGGGTTGCCGAATTAAGCTGCGGCACCAGCGAATGCGGAAATGATGCAAGACTGCGGACAGTCCCGTGAGGAGTTTCGCGGTGACAGTCCCAGCAACGGAAACCTTCACCGGTTTTATGATTTTCACCGGTAACCTCTATCACACTCACCATACTCACCAGATCCTGATGGCAACGAATGCAGTTTTCCTGAACCACATTGATTCCGGCCTGCTTTATTCGTATTACCTGTGGTTCGGCCCTGGCTGTGAAAATAGTGGCGTGCCGCATCCCGTCCATAGCTTTGAAGTAATAGGTGCGGAAAATATTGTCCTGAGGAACATGGCAATCGTTGCATGTAGCAACTTCGCGGTGACTGCTGTGGTTCCATGAAGCATACTGCGAATTCAT
>PHDP01000150.1 GCA_002842655.1 Bacteroidetes bacterium HGW-Bacteroidetes-14 | reverse complement strand
AAATGTCCAGTCAGACATCTTTGACCATATCATGGCTATCGTTCCGCAGTTTGGGCTGAGGGTTTTTCAGTTCCCGTCAAGCAAGGAGGTTGTTTACCACCCTTACGCAGATTAACCGGATAAAAGGATTCCAGGCTTTCAGGCCTGTTATTTCACGTAACGGAAAAGACTTTTCGCAAATCTCTGGAAACCCAGGTCTGTGAAGTGAACTCCGTCAACGGTTGTTTCGCCGTCCTCACCCAGGAGATCTTTGCCGGGGATAAAGATTACATTCTTTATTCCATCCTTGCGAAGCTGTGCGTATACCTTTCTCCATTCTATGTTCTCCTCCTCAAGCTCTGCTTTGGTCTTTAGATCCAGGAAGAGCGGAGGGAAGATTACATTTTCAACCATATATACTTTGCGCGCAGGATTTTTCTCAGCCACAAGCTTAATGAAATTGTATGCGCTGTCTCTCACAATCTGGGCATTTGTATTTGGGAGACAATCGAGCACAACCGCATGCGCATCAATAAGATTGATTGCCTTGGCCATTGGGAAGTCCATTCTGCCGTTGCCGGAGAAACCGAGATTTATTGTTTCGCGGTCCATCATACGGCCAAGAATTGCAGGGTATGCCATTCCGGGTCTGGAGGCGCAGCCTCCCTGGGTGATACTTGTTCCGTAAATAACCACAGGCTTTTTCTCTGCCCTTTTTGTAAGGAGAGAACTCTGCGGAATACCTATCTCTGCCTCGGGCATAACTCCAATCTCTACCAATTCCACTCCGTCATAAAGCGGAAAGTATGCAATATATTCTCTTTTCTCTCCATTCATGTTCTTAATGAATACCGAGAAGTTTTCAACTCCCGATGGCCTTGCAGTACCTGCATATTTCCAGCTCTTTCCGTCAAAGGCATAAAGGTCAAGACCCTTAACACCCGTAGCCGGCATGTGGTTAAGGGATACATTCTGAGTCACCTTCCAGCGCGCAGCTATTGCCTTGCTGTTTGTGCTGAACCTTACGGCAATTCCCGAAGAATTTGCTCCCAGGCGGATAAGTTCTGGCCTCATCTCTCCCTTGAGAGATTCCGGAATTCTGCCATATTTCACATGGCTGACGTCAAATCCGCTTCCAACAATATGGAGCTGGTCTGCACTGACAAATTTCATCTCCTCTGCCTTCTGGGCAGAAAGAAAGAGGGGCGCAAATGCTGCGGCCGCAATTAAAAGTGATTTGCGAAAATTTTTCATTTGGTACTATGGGTTAGTTATATAGTTATCCACTCAATTTTGATTCCCCTGCGCTCCATTCCCCGGAACCAGGTCATCTGCCTCTTTGCAAACTGATGTATCGCTGTGGCAAGCCCGCTTTCCATCTCTTCATAGCTCAGCTGCCCCGTTACATACATGGTTACATATTTATATTCAAGTCCGTAATAGATAAGGTCTTCGGGAGATACTCCGCCTTTAATCAGCCCCTCAACCTCCTCAACCATACCATTCTTCAGACGCTCCCTGAGCCTTCTGTCAATTCTGGCAATCCTCTCTTCACGGCTAACCGATATCCCTATAAACCTGGTGTTTATTTGCAGCGGCACCTCCCTTTTAACAGGGTTTTCGGCCTCATATAATGCTATTTCCAGAGCCCTTATTACCCTCTTTTTACTGTCAAGGTCAGTTTTATTATGGAGTTTTTTCATGGCTGAAAGCCTCTCTGTCAGCTCCTCCATTGAGAGCCTCTCAAGCTGCTCCCTCAGCTGCGGGTTTGGCGGAACCTCTGCAAGTTCGTACCCGCGGGTAACGGATTCAATGTAGAGTCCGCTGCCACCGCAGAGAATTGGTTTCTTTCCTCTTGAAACAATATCCTGGTATGCCTTTTTGAAATCTCGCTGATATTCGAAGATGTTGTATTTTGTTCCGGGCTCTGCAATATCAATAAGATGATATGGGACAGAGATTCCGTTTACGGTATATTCAGAGAGGTCCTTGCCTGTGCCTATATCCATTCCGCGGTAGATCTGACGGGAGTCGGCAGAGATAATCTCACCGCCGGTTTCAAGAGCCATAGCAACAGCGTACCTGGTCTTGCCGGAGGCTGTGGGGCCCAATATGCAAATCAAATCTTCGTTCATTCCACAAATTTACACTATTTTTGCACTCCCATGCCCAAAGCAAAAAGCAAAATAGAGATAAAGAACAAGAGGGCCTCCTTCGAATATGAATTCGTGGAGAGTTTCACCGCAGGTATTGTTCTTACCGGTACGGAGATTAAGTCTATCCGCGCCGGCAAGGCTTCCATTGCAGATTCCTACTGCTATTTTGCGAAC
>PHDP01000149.1 GCA_002842655.1 Bacteroidetes bacterium HGW-Bacteroidetes-14 | reverse complement strand
CATCAACTTTTTGGTTGAATGGAATGAAAGCCTGAGTTTGCCCGGATTTTTAAAATCATTAGAGCAATGGATGCGAAATACCGAAGAAACCGCAACCAGACTCACAAAGCAATTTTTGGAAGCCCGCGAAAACAAGGATTTGATCATCAACTTTTTGATGATAGGAATACTTCCGGCAATCGGGGAGGAGTTGCTATTTCGCTCCGCTTTGATAGGGATTCTGCGCAAAATGTTTAAAGGGATACACTGGCCGGTAATCATTTCAGCGATTGTATTCAGTGCTTTTCATCTTCAGTTTTTTGGATTTGTGCCACGGTTTGCTCTTGGCCTTGTGCTAGGCTACCTTTTTGTATGGTCAGGTTCTGTTTGGGTGCCGATGCTGGCACATCTGGTAAATAACGGAACCGTGGTTGTGGTTTCGTGGCTCTCGGTGAATAAAATCATTGACGTTGGCTTAGATGAATTGGCCGATTTCGGATCGTGGATTGCAGTGGTGATTTCGGTTCTGGCATGTGTTCTGATTTTATATCTGACTTTCAGAACCCGTCCGGTTGAAGAGATTCAGACAGAATAAACCAATGTCATCTTTAACCGGTCTATTCCTGAGATTTTAATAATTTTGCAGTAAATATTACCTTAATGGAAAACAAGTTATTTCTCTACAATACCCTCAGCCGGAAAAAAGAATTGTTTGAACCCATCAATGCTCCTCATGTGGGAATGTATGTATGCGGGCCAACGGTTTACGGCGATGGACATCTGGGTCATGCACGCCCAGCGATTACATTCGATCTTGTTTTCCGCTACCTTAAGCATCTGGGTTACAAAGTGCGCTATGTGCGCAACATTACCGATGTCGGTCATCTTGAAAACGATGCCGATGCAGGAGAAGATAAAATTGCAAAAAAAGCGCGCCTCGAACAGCTCGAACCCATGGAAGTGGTGCAATACTTCACGGAACGCTACCATAAAAACATGGAGCAGCTTAATGTGCTTAGTCCAAGCATTGAGCCACGGGCATCGGGGCACATCATTGAGCAAATGAGCATGATCGATGGTATTTTTGAATCGGGTATGGCTTATGAAAGCAATGGCTCAGTTTATTTTGATGTTGAAAAATACAACAAACAATACCATTACGGCAAACTTTCGGGTCGTGTGCTTAAAGATCTGATGACCAACACCCGTGACCTGGAAGGACAAGACGAAAAACGCAATCCCTTTGATTTCGCACTGTGGAAAAAAGCGCAGCCGGAGCACATTATGCGTTGGCCTTCGCGCTGGAGCGACGGTTTCCCCGGATGGCATCTGGAGTGTTCAGCCATGAGTGCCCGATATCTTGGCGAAAGATTCGATATTCATGGAGGAGGAATGGATTTACTTTTCCCTCATCATGAGTCTGAAATTGCACAAAGTGTGGCAGCCAATCACACCGAACCTGTGAAATACTGGATGCACAACAATATGATCACCATCAACGGGCAGAAAATGGGAAAATCGTTGGGCAATTTTATCACGCTCAACGAATTTTTCAGCGGAGATCATAAATCGCTTACCCATGCTTACAGCCCGATGACCATCAGGTTCTTCGTTCTACAGGCGCAATATCGCAGCACCCTCGATTTCTCAAACGAAGCCTTGCAGGGCGCCGAAAAGGGACTTGTACGGCTGATGAATGCTTGGCTGACTCTTGATAAACTTACTGCTTCTGAAAAGTCGACAGCCGAAGTTGCACCACTCCGCACCAGCTGTTATGAAGCCATGAACGATGATTTCAACAGCCCGATGGTGATTGCCAGTCTTTTTGAGGCGGTGAGGATCATCAATTCAGTGAAAGATGGAAAAGAAAGTCTTTCGGCAGCAGATCTTCAATTGCTGCGGGAAACCTTCAATACTTTTATGGGCGACATACTCGGTCTGAAGCATGAAGATGCTGCTTCAGCAGGAAATGAAACCGTTGAAAACCTGATGGGACTGATTCTGGATCTCAGAAAAAATGCCAAATCGGCCAAAGATTTTGCTACTGCCGATAAAATCAGGGATGAACTGGCAAAATCAGGCATCGCGGTGAAAGATACAAAAGACGGCGCAACGTGGACAATGGATTAGATGAGGTCTTAAACAGGAATACTAAGGGCGTTCAGACACTTTCCCGCACGTGCGGGACTCAGTGTGACATTCGTGTTTTGGCAACATTGATTCATTTAATGCACATGTTATCAGATATATACAATGTCATCCTGAGTTGTAACTCAAAAAATATTGAGCATAATGCAGAGATGACAGGTAAACAAGCGTTTAGACACTTCGACTCCGCTCAGTGTGACATTCGTGATAGGGGAGCATTGCTTCATTTAATAAACTCATATTCAATC
>PHDP01000042.1 GCA_002842655.1 Bacteroidetes bacterium HGW-Bacteroidetes-14 | reverse complement strand
AAAAAATAAAATTTATTATGCCAAGCGGAAAGAAAAGGAAAAGACACAAAATGGCTACTCATAAGCGCAAAAAGCGTCTGCGTAAAAACAGACACAAAAAGAAAAAATAGAGTTGCTTTTTTGAGTCTTGAGTGTGTGATAATCTAAAGCAAATCGCATGATTTGCTTTAGATTTATTCATTTAAAAATGGTCGATGGAGAAAGATCTGATTATCGATGTAAACACCACCGAAGTTTCTATAGCGCTTCTTGAAAATCACAGGCTCATTGAGCTTAACAAGGAGCAAAACAATGGTCGCTACTCGGTGGGCGATGTTTATCTGGGAAGGGTTAAGAGAATAATGCCTGCGTTAAACGCGGCATTTGTTGATATTGGAGACAGTAAAGACGCGTTCATTCATTACCTCGATCTTGGGTTGGCCTTCAGAGGTCTGGATTATTTTACCAGACATATTGGTCAAAGCAAATTGTCGCACAGTGCGCTCTTTTCGGGAGTTAAGCTGAACGACATCCTTGAAAAAGAGGGAAAAATTGCAGATGTTCTCAAACCCGGGCAACTAATTGTTGCCCAAATTGTTAAGGAGCCTATTTCTACCAAAGGGTCCCGTCTCACTGCAGAAATTTCAATTGCCGGAAGGAATATGGTTTTGATACCATTTTCAGACAAGGTGAGCATTTCACAGAAAATTACCTCCAAGGAGGAGAAGAAGAGACTGGAGCGTTTGGTTTATAGTATTTTGCCGCCAAATTATGGCGTGATTATCCGTACTGCAGCAGAAGGAAAACGGGCAGCGGTACTGGACGGAGAATTAAAATCACTTATCAAAAAGTGGGAGGACTCCTGGGCGAAAATGGCCAAGGGAACCGCTCCCCAGCTTTTGTTTACTGAAAACAGCAGAACGACAACAATTCTGAGAGATCTTCTCAATGATTCGTTCACCAACATCTATGTAAACGACGAAGCTATTTGTAATGAAGTAAAAGATTACATTACACTCATTGCACCGGAACATGAGAAAATTGTAAAACTCTACAAAGGCGGAGTTCCGATTTTCGACCATTTTGACGTTACCAAACAGATCAGAGGGTCTTTTGGTAAAGTCATAACTATCAAGGGTGGTGCCTACCTCATCATCGAGCACACAGAGGCTCTCCATGTTATTGATGTTAACAGCGGAATCAGGGCTAAATCCGGCGCAGACCAGGAACAGAACGCATTCGAGGTAAATATGAATGCAGCAGAGGAGATAGCAAGACAGCTACGCCTCAGGGATATGGGAGGAATTATCATTGTTGACTTTATCGATCTTGATAACAACGAAAACAAGGTAAAACTTTTCAAGCACATGCAGGCTCTCATGCAGAATGACAGAGCCAAGCACAATATTCTGCCTCTTACCCGTTTCGGGCTGATGCAGATAACAAGACAGCGGGTAAGACCTGCTACTGAAATAATAACAACTGAATCATGCCCGGCATGTAACGGTACAGGCAAAATTTCATCATCAATCCTGATAGATGAAACAATTGAACGCCAGCTTGCTTATTATGTTAAAGAGAAGGGTCACAAATCTCTCTCTATACGTGTAAATCCAATACTGGCAGCTTATCTCACAAAAGGAATCGTCAGCATCAGAATGAAGATGGCGATGAAGTACAAGTGCACTCTCAAGGTAAAAGAGTCATCAGAAAACCATATGCTTCAGGTTGTATGGTACGACTCAAAGGGAGAGAAACTGGCAGAGTAGTTTAATCTTTTTTGCAGACAATAAGTTTGCGCAAATTATGAGGGAGAAGAGTACCGAATATGTAGGTCTCTCCTCCCTCTTCGATTTTAAGTCTCTCAAGAAGTTTGGCCGAAGAGAGCGGAAAGTTTCTGACAGATACATTTGCCTTCGGATATGTTTTGGAAATGTGTTTTATACCAGACTTTCCGAATTCACAGATGTCAGTAATCCTGAAAACTCTTCCCGGAAAACTGTTAACTCTCTCTCTTCCGAAATAGAGATGGGAACTGGTTTCTGCCTTGATTAACCCAAATCTGGCCCCGGCCGTTTTGTATGCTCCGCCCTTAAGGATTGAGGCATTGGGCTCATAAAGATACATACCCTTCTCGGGCTCTCCCAACTCTGTGAAAGATTCAGACTCCTCTTTCACTGTCCAGCTGAAACTCTCCCAGATCTTTCCGGATCTTTTAAGATTCCATGCCGTAATGGGGATTTCGGCGGTTTTAAGAGGGTTTTTTACCATTTCCCTGTCAAGTATCAGCAGAAGCTCTTTGCATTCGTTAAAAACGGAAATAACGGCAATTTCTGAACACTCAGGCAATACTTTCGCAAGTGAAGTGATGTCTGCCATTGGAGAGACCTTAACTATAACCCTTGAAGCATGTAAGAAAAGTGAGTCCTTCATGGAAACAATATCAGGATCGTAATCCCGGATTGCAAAAATTCTTCCTCCCGACTCTGATCTTCTTGACGGATCTATGTAGACAGAGAAATTTGTACCGGAGGTGAATCCGTCAATATCTTCAATTTTATCTACCCGTTTATTGAATACCTCAATATTTTCTGCTCCGAGTCTGCTGAAATTGTTTTTTGCAGCACTGCACAGCACGCTGTTCTGCTCGAACATTTTCACACTTTGGGCAACTTTTGATATGTAATAGCTGTCAACTCCAAGACCGCCGGTAAGATCAAAGACCCTGGAGTCTCTGAAGTATCTCTGTTTAAGTTCTGCAGTGTATGATGAACTGCACTGCTCCACATTTACTGATGATGGGTAAATTATGTCAAAGCGCTCTCCCCATTCCGGAACTTTTACAGCCATTTTTCGCCTGCCCTCTATCGTCGAGGCTGCAAGCCGAACATCAATTCCTTTGAATTTTGACGCCGAAAGTAACAAGGCAGAGGTATCATCCTCTGCATGTTCCTTTATAAAGCTGAAAAACCTCTCGTCAGGCTGCATCATATCAGTATTTTGTAAATGAACACAGCTCCCTTTCAGGAATTCTGACCATCTCCTTCATCCTGAAAACTTCAAATCTGAGAACCGGTTTCCCAAGTTTTTTAATATAGATATTTCCAGCCTTTTCGACACTTCTGAAGTATCTTTTTCCAAGTGCGGCAACATCTGTGCTGTCCCTTGATGACAGAATGAAATATGCACTTTCGCCAATTTTAAAAGTTCCCAGTTCACCTGTTATCCAGGCATATTTTCTGGTATCCTTTAACGGCCCGATTGTTTTTACTACCGTACCTGCGGGTGATGCAATATAAAAATCCTTATGGGATGCATCTTCCCAGTTTGTAGAGAGGATAAATGTCTTTTCTGACATAAGTCCCTTGTCTAAATCGTTTTGCCTGAGCTCTGAAAAATCATGAGCCAGTGTTCTCCATCCAAAATAGTCAAGCGTGAAATCTTCTCTCCCAATTTTTTCTCCGGGAGTGCGTTTTGTATCAATGTTCAGGAATCCTGTATAATAGTGAACAACTCCAAGCGCTGTCAGTATAAAAAGAAACGAAAATGCGTTGGCAACCGGGGCCGGCATTATTAGCTTTCTGAAATCTCTCTGTTCATATTTTGATGCCAGGTATGCAGATGCTACAAGTATCAGTGGAAAAAAACCGGGTGCAGACCAGTTTGGTTTACTTACTGTAAAGAGTGAAACTGCCAGAAAGAAAATTATCATTGGCAGAGAGAGGGAAATTAGCAGCCGGTACTGGGGCAGAGTGATAAATTTTCTTTTTCTGTATGCCACAACTGCTGCAATTATCACAAATATGTTTACCGGATTGTTAAAAATGATTATACCAGCTAATGAACGTATAAAAGATTCAAGGTTGAAACCTCCCTCTGATGAGAGAAGTCTGGATCCCTGAAAAGCAAAGCTTACAAAGTTGTTTTCAATATTCCAGAGAATTACCGGTAACAGAAATAATCCGCTTATAAGAACAGAAATGTAGAAAAACGGCTTTTTAAGAATAGTTCTGTCGCTTGAAAGCGCATAGACTGCAACTCCAAGCCAGAGGAAAATAGATGAATACTTCGAGAGCATTGCAAGACCAGTGAATATACCGGCAATTACCAGGGCAAGTTTGCACAAAGTTCTGGTCTCTTCGCATGATTCGTACTTCGTTATAAGTCCTTCGTGCAGAAAGTATATTGAAAGCAGAAAGAACAAACTCTGAGGAGTATCAGGATTAATAAATGTCCCAATAAATACAGAAGCATAAACTGATGCAGTATAAAGCAGAGCAGCATAAATGCCGGTAAGTTCATTCTTGATTCTTCTTCCAAGAACAAAGATTATCCATGTATTTACAGATCCGGTGATTATGGAGGCTAGCCTAAGAAAGAACTCTCCTCCAAATGAAAGATTAACTGAAAAAAGCTGAATAAACCAGCCAATCATAGGCGGGTGGTCCAGGTGGCTTAAATCCGGATATGCTCCGTATGTCCAGTAATATGCCTCGTTTGCACCCAGGTCAAGTGACCATGCAAGTGCAGCTCTTATAAGTGCAGAAACAGATATAAGGGCAAAAAGGTACTTTTTAAATGGTGAATCAATTTTCAAACTCAGTTTCATTACCTGTTCGAATTTATTATCTGATTGCTAATCTTGTTAAATCTCCATAAAAACAGCAAAGCTGCAAATACCAGTCCCAGCAGAAGCCCTATCCATACACCCACGGCACCCAGCTCAAGATAAACTCCGCAGAAGTAACCCAGCGGAAGGCATACAAGATAGTAAGAAATGATTGAAAGAATCAGAGGTATTTTTACATCTGCAAGTGCTCTCAGAGCAGCAAGGCCGGATAGTTGAATGGCGTCGAATATCTGAAAGAGGGCAGCTATGATAAGCAGTTTGGCAGCAAGCTCCCTTACCAGAACATCCTCTGTGTAAATGATTGGAATGTAGTTCCTGAATAAAATATATGCCAGCCCGCTAACAGACATAAGGGCAACACTAAGGTGGATTGCAGCAAAACCGGCTTTACGCATTGCTTTGTAATCTCCAAACCCGTACTGGTGGGAGACTCTGATTGTAGATGCTGCTCCAACTCCCAGGGCAAGCATAAACGAGAAGCTGCTCATACTCATGGCTACCTGATGTGATGCGAGGGCAACCTTTCCGCTCCATCCAACCATAATTGCACTCAGACTAAAGGCTGTAATTTCAACAAGATTCTGGAAGGATAGGGGGATTGACGTTTTTAGTACCTCTTTTACTATCTTAGGATCAAAGAACCGCTTTGAAAAATAGACCAGATATTTATTGTAATCACTATGTCTGAAAATAAGATAGATAAAAGCAAGGAACATAAGTACCCTGCTTATGAGTGTGGCAATTGCCGCGCCCTTTACACCCATTGCGTCAAATCCAAAGTGGCCGTAAATAAGCACCCAGTTAAGGAATATGTTTAGTCCATTGGCTATCAGCGTAATGTACATTGCATACTTTGTGATACCAATTCCCTCGGAAAATTGTCTCAGCCCAAAAAACATAAGAAACGGAAAGAGCGAAAAAAGCATTGTGTTGTAATAGAGTTTCGCCTGATGAACCACCTCGGGGGTTTGCCCCATACTATCCATGAAGAAACTCATTCCAAACATAAGCAGAGCCAGAATCATGGATGCTAGGGCGTTAAGAGACAGTGAGTTTTCCAGAAGTCTTCCAACCTTTGCCTGATCTCCTCTTCCAAAGGATTGTCCCACATGAGGGGTTAATCCCTGAGTAAATCCGATTCCAAAAACCATTCCCAGAATAAAGATTGAGTTGGCAAAGGATACTCCGGCAAGTTCTGCGGTTCCAAGGTGGCCCACCATAATATTATCGGCAAGGTTAACCGTAATCTGTCCTGCCTGCGTTAGCATAACAGGAATGGCTACCTTCAGGTTTCTTCGATAAAAGGGGAGATACTCTTTAAAAAACATGAGGCAAAGATACTCTTCTTTGTTTTAATATTTTAAAATTGCAGGGGATTCATTAAATTTGTTTTAATAAAATTAAGAGCCATGGAAAAGAATTATTCCGATATAGCCAGAAAGTGGCTTGAGGAGAGTTATGACGAAGAGACAAGAAATGAGGTGAAGAGGATGATGGAGGAGAATCCGGCTGAACTGGAGGACTCATTTTACAAAAATCTCGAATTTGGAACCGGTGGCCTCAGGGGAATCATGGGAGCCGGAACAAACAGAATGAACCGCTACACTGTGGGAATGGCAACACAGGGACTGTCAAATTACATTAAAAACTGTTTCAGGGGAAGAGCCTCTTTAGCTGTGGCAGTAGCCTACGACAGCAGAAACAACAGCAGGGAATTTGCCGGAATAACGGCATCTGTTTTTGCATCAAACGGTTTTAGAGTTTACCTGTTTGACGAACTAAGACCAACACCTGTTTTAAGCTTTGCAATAAGACATTACAAATGCGTTGCGGGTGTAATGATTACCGCTTCACACAATCCAAAGGAGTACAACGGCTACAAGGCATACTGGGAAGATGGTGCGCAGATTACGGCACCGCATGATGCAAACATTATAGCAGAAGTTGAAAAGATTACGGATATTTCAATGGTAAAGTTTACCGGTGAAAATCTTGATATTCACTTAAAAGGACAGGAGATTGATGACGCATACCTCAGGGCAGTAATGTCTCTCACACTCTCTCCGGAAATAGTAAAGAAGCATAACCACTTTAAGATAGTTTACACTCCAATTCACGGAACAGGAGTGAAAATTGTTCCCAGAATCCTTAAAGAGCTTGGATTTAACAATATTATCAATATCCCTGAGCAAGATGTAAGTGATGGTAATTTCCCAACAGTGAAGTCGCCGAATCCTGAAGAGTCTGCTACACTGGAAATGGCTCTGAAGAAAGCAGAGGAGACATCTGCGGACCTTGTAATGGCAACAGACCCGGACGCAGACAGACTGGGAATTGCAGTAAGAGACAGAGAGGGTAAGCTGGTACTGCTGAATGGAAATCAGACAGCAGCAATTCTCTCTTATTATCTGCTTGAAAGGTGGAAAGAGCTTGGAAAACTGAAAGAGGGCAGCAATCCATCTTATTATATGGCTAAAACTATTGTAACCACAGATCTGCTGAAGAGTATGGCAGAGTCATACGGAGTTGAGATGATTGAGGTACTTACAGGCTTTAAGTACATTGCAGAGGTTGTTCGTATGAACGAGGGCAAACGCACATTTATAGGCGGTGGAGAGGAGAGTTACGGCTTTAACGCAGGGGAGTTTGTCAGAGATAAGGACGCTGTACTTGCCTGTGCGCTGGTTGCCGAAGCTGCAGCCTGGGCAGAGGAGAGGGGAGAGAGCCTGTATGAAATGCTCATAGGAATTTATGTTAAATTCGGCTTCTATAAAGAGAAGCTGCTGTCAGTAACCAAAAAAGGGATGAATGGCCTTGAGCAGATTAAAAGCATTATGAGAGGTCTCAGGGAGGAGCCGCTGCAAAATCTTGCAGGATCTGAAGTTGTCCTTGTACACGATTACAAATCCTCAGAGAGTATAGATATGATTAGTGATTTGAGGTTCAAACTCAATTTTCCAAAATCAGATGTGCTTCAGTTTGTAAGCGCAGACAATTCAATAGTCTCAGTCAGACCTTCGGGTACTGAGCCAAAGATAAAATATTACTTTGGTGTTAAAGCAACACTAAACTCTGCTGAGGATTTTGACAGGTTAAACAGCGAACTTGACCATAAATTAGCTGCGCTTGCAGAACAGCTATCTTCACTTTAGCACTTTTGGCAGTTCAAATGTAAACTTAGAACCTTCGCCCGGCTCGGACTGGAGATAAATACTCCCTCCGAGCAGCTGAAGGTAACCTTTGACTATTGACAATCCAAGACCGGCACCCTCTACAGATCTTCTTGAATGTACCTCTGCCCGTGTAAACCTTTCAAAAATAGCAGACTGAATTTCCTTAGATATCCCAATTCCTGTATCTTTCACATAACACTCCACACTATTGGGGTGTGATACGTAGCCTACTGTAATGGTACCATGATTTGAATACTTTATTGCATTCTTTACAAGATTTGTAAAAATTGCAAAAACCTTTTCATAGTCGCTTTCAATAGTGGTTTTATCATTTAATTCCGGCAGCTCAGATTGAATATGCATACCCTTTTTCTCGGCCTCGGGACGGAACATCCCGGTTACTTCATTAACTACAGATGCCAGCTCAATAGTGTTTATCTGAACAGACATTATACCGGCCTCTATTTTTGAAATGTTTATGATATCATTGATTGTTCCGAGCATTCTGTGGCCGCTCTTTTCAATAATGCCAATATACTCCTGCCGCTCTTCGCCCGAAGTGTCAGGCTCCTGAAGAAGCTCAATAAAACCAAGAATACTGTTCATTGGAGTTCTGATTTCATGGCTTATGTTCTGAAGAAAAGCTGTTTTTAGCCTGTCGCTCTCTTCTGCCTTTTCTTTTGCAGTAATTAGATCTCCGATAAGTTTTTTTCTGTCAGTTATGTCCTCTTTAACACCAACATAGTTAACAATAACTCCGCTTTCATTGAAAATGGGAGATATTGAGATATCCTCCCAGTAAAATTCTCCGTTCTTTTTTCTGTTCTGCAGCTCTCCCCTCCATTCTCTTCCTGAAGATATTGTATCCCACATCTCTTTGTAGAGCTCTTTAGGCTGCATACCGGAATTCAGAATATTGGGATTTTTACCAAGAATTTCACCAATTTCATAACCTGTAACTCTTGAAAATTTTGGATTAACAAATTCAATATTTCCGTCTGCATCTGTAATCAGCACAGAGGCAGGTGACTGAATAACAGCAATATTCAATTTCTGGGATGCCTCCTCTGCAGATTTCATCTCAAGGAAGATAGTAATCTCATTGGCTATTATTTCAATAATCTCAAGGTCTGATTTTGTAAAAGCATCTGGAGAGTCATAGTTCTGTATCACTATTGCGCCAATTGTTTTGTCTCCGCTTTTAACAGGAGCCCCAAGCCACACCTCTGCAGTTGTCCCAATCAGTTCAACTTTGCCTTCGTCATGCATCCTGAGGATGTCATCCTTGTAAAATATAACAGGTTTGCCATATTCCATCACCAGCCCTGTGAGAGAGCCTTCTGCCGGCCACTCATCAATTTCGTCCCTCTCGTCGCTTATTCCTGCCAGGCGGAAAACACCCCTTTTTTCATTATAGAAGGCAACATAAATATTATTAACCTCCATAATGCTGTTGAGCTCCCGGATGATGGTTTTATAAAATTCCAGAAATGATCTTGAAGTAATTACTGAGTATGCAAGATTTCTCTGAACCGTAAGGATCATCTCACTTCGTTTCTTTTCCGAAATATCCTGTGAACTTATTACGATTGTATCTCTTCCGGTATCATGCTCGTCAACAAGCCTGAATCTGTGATCAAGGAACTTATAGTATCCCTCTTTAGTTATAAAACGGGACTCCATCTGCCCCTTTCCTTCATTGAGCAGCTGAATGAAAATATCCTCCTTTGCCTTCTCCCTCTCATCGGGATGAAACAAGGTGAAAATATTTGATTTTATAAGTGTTTCCGGGCTGAATCCCAGCACCTCCCTGTATGAATCGTTACAGTATATGATATTACCGCCCAGGTCGCACAGGGCTATCATGTTAAAACTGTTGTCAAGTATTAGTCTGAGCCTCTTTTCACTCTTTTCTGCATTTATCCTTTCTACCTCTTTCCTTAGCGAAATCTCATCTGATATTAGGTTTGGTTCATTGTCCATTTGCTGTTATTCATGCCTTCCGGCAATATAAACGGAGCTGTTGTACAAAATGTAGGATAAAATAAGCAACATGAGCCACAGTGACCATTTTTCACCGGAAATTGCAACGGCAGCGGCTGCAATGACTGCAGCTCCGGCAAAAACAAACCGGACCTTGTTCTCCTTCCATCCTAAACTTTTCATCTTCAGAGAAAACATCGGAATGTTACTCACAAGAAGCCATGAGAGCAGGAGCGAGGCCAGCGGCCAGAACCACAGGGTATATTCAAACGGGAAAAAGTGCGGATTAAAAACAGTATAGTGCAGAAAGCTGATAATGAGAATCGCGTTTGCAGGAGTTGGAACACCAATGAATGTCTCACTCTGTCTTGTGTCAACATTGAATTTTGCCAGCCTTAGTGCAGAGCCTACTGCAATGATTACAGGGACCAGGGAGAGAGCCTCAATTATGAAAATAGGAAATTTGCCTGAAAATGCGTCAGATACAAGCTCACTGTACCTCATATAAATGAGAGATGAGGGAGCCAGACCAAAGCTTACCAGATCTGCCAGTGAGTCGAGTTCTTTTCCCATTGGAGAATATGCCTTTAGCAGCCTGGCTGCAAAACCGTCAAAAAAATCAAAAACTGCTGCTGCAAGAATTAAATATACTGCCCATAGTTCATAGCCCCTGAAGGCCATTATAACGGCAACTGTGCCGCAAATCAGATTCAGGGATGTTATGAAATTTGGTATGGATTTTCTTATGCTCATTATTTTGTTGCTTTGAATCAGATGCCAAGTTTAGCTCTGATCTCTTTTGGTATTGAATTTTTATGCACCATTACTGAGATGCTTTTTGCCCTTACGTAACTTTCGGACATGTTCAGATATCCTCCAAACTTGTTTCTTTCAGTTCCCCATGAGTTTTTTGTGATATAGTATTTGTTGCCTGCCTGATCCTTTACAATACCGGTAAGCAGCATAAGATGGTCGTCAGTTGTAACAAAGGTTTCATAACCCTTCTGGCGTATCTCCTGTGTAACCTTAACTTCAGGATAGAGTTTGTCAAATTTATAAATCTCCTTAAGTTTATCTTCTGTATTGAGTTTTTCAAATTTTGCTCTGTCGCTCTCATCATATCCGGCAAGATTATCAACCTCAGGATTAATTGCAACTCCGTTTGAGTGAGAGAATCCCTTTTCGCTTACATCACCATCCCAGCAAACAGAATATCCATTTTGAAGAGCATTGTCAATTACCTTCATAAATTCATCCAGCGGGACATTGTAAAACCTTCCGAAGTCCCAGTTATCAGGAACCTCAATTACCGATTGTTTGTAATAAGGAATATGACTCAGGCTGGTAATCTCTACATAGTCATCCATATTAAGCCCCATCTCATTTGCAAAGCTTTGCGGAGTGTACTCTTTGTTTTTGTAAGTAAATCTTCCGGGAATTTTTCCAAGATAAGTATCCAGAATTCCGTTTGCCAGTTTGTAATATTCCGGGCTGCGCTGCTTAAGCTCTACTGAGGCGGCTGAGAAAGCTGTGATGTATTTGTTAAGCTCTTTATGATTATTGGTCTCAGACTGATAGTTGATGCCATTGTACGCCTCCTGGGGAACCATTCCGTTCTCCTTAACTATGTTTGTGAACATATGCGCCAGACTGCCCTGTCCCAGATTTCCGTTTCCGCGGCGCAGGTAGTTGTCGTTCATTTTATTCATGTAGTTGATTCTGACTGCATACATTTCGGAGATGTCATGCTCGCCCTTTCCGGTACGGAGCAGTTCTGCCTCAATAAAGGCAGCAGTTGCATAGCTCCAGCAAGTGCCGCTGGAAGCCTGATTTTTTACAGGAGTTGCAGGTACTTTTACCACATCTGTGAATACATAGCCCTGTGAAAATGCACTTATTGAAGGTAAGGCAAAGATTGCAAGAGCAATAATGCCAAAAAATCTGTTTTTCATATCTATTTCAGGTTAAGTTTTTTCAATATTTCCTTTGGGGCAGACTCCTTGTTTACTACAATGTTCATAGTCTTGTACTTCACAAAGTTTTCCGATACATACCAGATGCCTTTGTAATCTCCGCTCAGGCCCCAGCTGTTTTTTACCATATAGTACTTGTTCCCTGCCTGGTCTTTTGCAATTCCGAAAATATGCATTCCGTGGTCATCTGTGGTTTGACCGTTGTCGTATGAGATTTGCCTCATATCCTGAGTAATGCTCTTTTCAGGTACAATCTCCTCCAGAGAATAAATTTTGTTGTCCATCTCGTTTTTAGGTACTCCAAGCCATTTTGCCTGATCTGAACCCGACATATTTTTTGCCTCTGTTTCAGGAACAAATGCGACCCCCCTGCGGGTAAATCCCTTCTCACTTACATCTGAAGCCCACAGTACTGTATAGCCCTTTTCAACGGAGTGGTCAATCACCTGAATCAATTCATCCACCGGGATGTTCCAGGAAGAGTCCCATCTCCAGTTGTCAGGAATCTCAAGCGCGAAGCTTGTATAGAAAGGGTGGTGGTTGTATGATGTTAACGAAATATAGTCCGATACTTTAATGTCCAGAAATTCCGCGAAACTTTTTGGTGTAAACTCTCTGCCCATATATGTGAATTTCTCCGGCTTAACACCAAGATATGCATCGAGTATACCCTGAACTCCTTTTTTCCAGGCAGTAGAGAGTTTGCCGTTTGGATTTCCTTCAAGAGCTTTCACATATCCTGCAAGAACAGCATCCATTTCATTATGAACATGCATATCCTCTCCGTAGTTAAGTCCTGACATGGCAGATTCTGGAACTGCGCCGTAATTTTGCCAGATATAGAGAGCATCTCCGAATGAGCTGCCGGGTGCCATATTGATTTTCCCGCCTGTGCGGATATATTTGCCGGCCTTGTCGTAATATGAGTTAGAGACAACGAACATCTCTGAAAGATCATGCTCTCCCTTGCCTTTGCGAATGAGTTCAGATTCCAGATATGAAAGAGTTGAGAAACTCCAGCAGGTGCTGGTTCTGTTCTGATTCTTAATGCTTGTTACAGGAAGTTCCTTTACTACAGTAAATGTATATCCTTTTTTAGGCTGATTCTGCTGCGCTCCGGCGTAAGAAGAGGCAGTCAGCATAAAGAGCAGGGCAACAAAAGAGGTTGCTATTTTCATCACAGTTTGAAAGTTTTTGGTTTAACTCTCAAAGTTATGAAAAAAATCAAATGCTCTATGGGATTTTCATATATTTATGGGTCTGCAGAGATATGTTCCAGACAGGATTTGACTTTACATATTCGATAATTTGCGGAAGCATTACTTTACTCCTGCTCCATTCCGGCTGGAGATAGAGTTTCGTATGCTCTCCTGCCTTGAGTCTGTTTTGTTCTGCCCATTGAAAATCCTCTTCATTTTCAATAATTACCTTTATCTCTGAAGCAAGTTTATGAATATCGCCAACAGGTGGTTTCTTCTTTTTGGGAGAGAGGCAAATCCAGTCAAAAGTACCGCTAAGGGGCGAAGAGCCGGATGTTTCCAGAAATATCTCCATGCCCTCTTTTTTAAGCAGGCTGCAAAGTTTGTCCAGCGGGTAGTTAAGTGGCTCTCCTCCGGTGATAACAATTGAACGGGCGGAGTACTTAATTGCCTCCGCCACAATCTCTGCAATAGGAGTGGGAGGATAAAGCTTTGGATTCCAGGTCTCCTTGGCATCACACCAGCTGCATCCCACATCGCAGCCGCCCAGCCTTATAAAAAAAGCAGCCTTTCCGGTGTTGTATCCTTCGCCCTGTATTGTATAGAAACTTTCAACAAGAGGCAGCAGTGCTCCTCCTTCGAGTATTGGAAAATTCATTTCAAAGATTTTTGCAAAGTTAGCAATTCAAATTGATTATGCCGTTTTGTCAGTAACAACGAGGTGGCAGATTTGTTGTATTAAATGATGTAAAAAGATAAACAGGAGGAGAGTATATAATGAACAAACAAAATTATGAAGCTCTTGGCACCTACGCCGTCAACCTCAACAAGCAGGCGGCAGCCGGGAAGCTTGACCCTGTAATAGGGAGAGATGATGAAATAAGACGGGTTCTTCAGATACTGAGCAGAAGAACAAAAAATAACCCGATTCTGGTTGGTGAGCCCGGTGTCGGGAAAACTGCCATTGCCGAGGGTATTGCCCAGCGTATAATGCGGGGCGATGTACCTGAAAACCTCAAAACAAAGACAATTTTCTCCCTGGATATGGGGGCACTCATTGCAGGGGCCAAGTACAAGGGAGAATTTGAAGAGCGCCTCAAGAGTGTTGTAAAGGAGGTGATTGAGAGTGACGGAGAGGTAATTCTATTTATTGACGAAATTCATACACTTGTTGGAGCCGGAAGGAGTGACGGGGCAATGGATGCTGCAAATATTCTCAAGCCCGCACTGGCAAGAGGAGAACTGAGAGCTGTTGGTTCAACTACACTTAGTGAGTATCAGAAATATTTTGAACAGGACAAGGCACTTGAAAGGAGGTTCCAGATGGTTATGGTCGATGAGCCGTCAACAGCAGAGGCCGTCTCAATTCTGAGGGGGCTGAAGGAGCGATATGAAAATCATCACAAGGTTCAGATTAAGGATGACGCACTTATTGCCGCCGTTGACCTTTCTCACAGATACATTACAAACCGTTACCTCCCTGACAAGGCAATTGACCTGATTGATGAGGCGGCTTCAAAGCTGAGGATGGCAATGAACTCTGTGCCGGAGGAGATTGATGAACTTAACAGAAAAATAAGGCAGCTTGAGATTGAGCGTGAGGCGATTAAAAGAGAGGGTGATAAGATAAAGCAGGCCGATCTCACTTCGCAGCTTGATACTCTCATTAAAGAGAGGGATGAGAAGAATCAGGTTTGGGAGAAGGAGCGCTCAATAATTGACAAAATTCAGAAAAAGAAAATTGAGATTGAGAAGCTGAAGTTTCAGGCTCAGGAGGCCGAGAGAGCAGGGGATTACGGAAAGGTGGCCGAGATAAGATACGGAAAAGTTGTAGCTGCTGAGAAAGAGATTGAGGAGCTTAACAGACAGAAGGGAGCTTCTGATTTTACTCTTATTAACGAATATGTAGAGAGCGAGGATATTGCTGAAGTTGTTGCCAGATGGACAGGAATTCCTGTGAGAAGAATGCTGGAGAGCGAAAAGGAGAAGCTGCTCAGAATGGAGGGTGCTCTGCACAGAAGGGTAATAGGACAAGATGAGGCAATCTCGGCTGTCTCCGATGCAATCAGAAGAAGCAGGGCAGGTCTTCAGGATATGAAAAAACCTGTTGGTTCATTTCTCTTCCTGGGCACAACAGGGGTCGGAAAAACTGAACTGGCCAAAGCTCTTGCTGAGTTCTTGTTCAATGATGAGAATCTTATAACAAGAATTGATATGAGTGAATACCAGGAGAGACACTCAGTTTCGAGGCTTGTTGGAGCTCCTCCGGGATATGTGGGATATGAGGAGGGTGGTCAGCTTACAGAGGCTGTCAGAAGGAAACCCTACTCAGTAGTACTGCTGGATGAGATTGAAAAGGCACACCCGGATGTCTTTAATATTCTGCTTCAGGTACTTGATGATGGCAGGCTGACAGACAATAAGGGGCGAACTGCAGATTTCAGAAATACAATTCTCATAATGACCTCAAATGCAGGCTCTGCAATTATTCAGGATAACCTTGCAAGACTTAATGACAAGAATCGTGAAGAGTTACTTGAGAAAACAAGAACAGAAGTCTCTGAACTTCTTAAAAACAGTATAAGGCCAGAGTTTCTTAACAGGATTGACGAAATAATCATGTTCCATCCTCTTACAATGGATAATGTTAAGGATATCCTTAAACTACAGATTGACGGAATCAGGGCCATGCTTGAAGAGAAGGGTGTCAGACTTGAGTTTACACCATATGCAATGGATTATCTCAGCAATAAGGGCTATGACCCTTCATACGGCGCTCGTCCAATAAAAAGACTGCTGCAGAGAGAACTTGTTAATGAACTTGCAAAAGCTCTTCTGGGTGGCGATCTCAATAAAGAGCGTCCCGTAATTGTGGATTACTTTGAAGAGGGTCTGGTGTTCAGAAATTAATTGTACAGATATCTCTTGATTTTTTGAGTGGCCGTTTTCTCAAAAGGAACCGGCTGCTCAATTATTTCCAGAATTTTTGAAGATTTGTTTACTCTGTCGTTTACATACTCCATTAACTCTTTTTTTATCTCTTCAACTCTTTTTGCAAGATTTACCTCTGCCTCGTCGTTAAATGTGTGGAGTTTTTCAATCTGCTCGTAGTTAAAGTGAACCATTGCAATCAGTTTCCCTTTGTTATTCACAACAAGTGATTCCAGAACCATATCATGCTCATTGATAGTAGCCTCTATCTCTTCGGGATAGATGTTCTCCCCGTTTGAGCCAACCATCATGTTGTCTTTGCGCCCTTTGATATAGAGGTTTCCTTTTTTGTCAATATAACCCAGATCCTTGGTCCTGAACCATCCATCTTCGGTAAAGCAGCTGGCTGTTATTACAGGATCCTTGTAATATCCTGCCATCACATTTGGCCCCTTAACAACAATCTCACCAATTTTTCTGTTGTTTGGATTGAGAATTTTCATCTCAATATCGGGAAGTTTTGGACCTGTGGATTGCCATTTAACCTTTCCCGGAGTACAACCGGCAAGAAGTGGTGATGTCTCTGTAAGTCCATAACCTATTGCATACGGGAATCCTGCATCTGCAAGGAATTTTTCAACCACGCCATCCAGTTTTGAACCACCTATTCCAAAGAACCTCAGATTTCCGCCGAATGTCTGGCAAAGCTTTTTGCCGGCCACTTTATGAAGTGCCCTGCGGATAAATGAAATTGAATACAGAAATTGCGTTACCCATGTTTTTGTAAACATTTGACGGATCTTGTTCTTGTATATTTTTTCCACTATAAGCGGAACGCTCAGCATAATTGTTGGCCTTACTGTTGAAAGTGCAGGAAGAAGCATAGACGGGGTTGGTGCTCCGTCCAGATAGACCACATGGGCTCCTCTGCTGAATGGAAGAATCAGCCCCAGGCTGCACTCATAGGCGTGTGAAAGGGGCAGAATCGAAAGAAAAACATCCTC
>PHDP01000148.1 GCA_002842655.1 Bacteroidetes bacterium HGW-Bacteroidetes-14 | reverse complement strand
GTCGTAACCTTCAGGCGCTTTGCAGACATCCCTTGCCATATCTACAGAGTCATTCATAAGGAAGATTCTTACATCGTTGCCGTTCTTTCTGAGAGTTTCTGCAAGACGAAGACCGTTCCAGGTAACATCTGTATTGTCGTATGGCTCCCTGTTAAAAATTATAAGGACTTTCATTAGTTGATTTTTTATTATGCTTGTGGAAAATATTGTTAAACAAAAATAAAAATTATCATCTTCTTATGCAAATTTCACATCTTCAAGTTTCCTGCGTGCATTTACCCCTGGGGAAAAGTGTCAAACAACACATATACAGCTAGTTACGAAATATTTTAATTTTGTATAAAGCTTTGTTTATCAGCGATCTGACACTTTTCCCCAGGGGTAAATACTTCGATAATTTTCTTCTGAGGTAATGTCCGGGGCTGAATGCAAAACAACCTGACATGTGATATGTCAGGTTGTTTTACTATAGTCTGGTAATTAGTTAATTACGGCCTTGCGGGTAGGAGCTATGGTCGGTATTAACCATTGATTTCATTGAGGATATCCTGAATGTCGTCCTGACATTGTCCGCATACAGTGCCTGCTGTGGTTATGTCTCCAACCTCATCGACTGTTTTTAAACCATTTTCTTTGATTGCCTTAACAATTTCGCTTTTGTAAATTTCATTGCAAGTGCAAATGAGTGTATCTTCTGCCATCTTTTTATTGTTTAGTTAATAATAATCGTTTGGTGTGAAGTTTTTAAAGTCAGGAGTTATAATAACGGCTTATTTTATTTATTGTTCATTTGTGAACAGAATTGTTCGGAAAAGTTACCGGATGTATCTCTTTACGTTAGTTTGACCGAGGTCATGGTGAGTGAGCCGCCAACGGCTTTGTCGTTGAAGATGTGGGCGTGTTCATCTTTGGTTTGCAGAGCAAGGATGTAGAGGAGCGGCAGGAAGTGGTCGGGAGTTGGTATGGAAAGGACAAACTCGGGTCCGGCAGATTTGTAGTTAATCAGCTTTTGATGATCCCTCTCCTCAATGGCTCTCTTCATTTTATGGCTTGCTTCGGCTGCCCAGTCGTATGAGAAGTTATCCTCATCCATTTTGTCCCAGGCAACTCTTCTTAGGTTGTGAACCATATTGCCGCTGCCAATAATGAGCACCCCCTTTTCGCGAAGGGCTCCAAGCTGAGTTGCGAGTTCGTAATGGTACCGGGGGCTTTGGGTGTAGTCGAGGCTAAGCTGAACAACAGGTACATCGGCCTGGGGGTAGAGGTGTCTGATTACGGACCAGGCGCCATGGTCCAGTCCCCACTGGTGGTCAAGCTCAATCTCTGCCCGGGTGACCAAATTGCGCACCTCTTCTGCAAGCTGTGGCGAGCCGGGAGCCGGATACTCTATTTCGTAAAGTTCGCGCGGAAAACCTCCAAAGTCATGAATGGTTTTTGGATTGGTCATTGCAGTTACATGCGTTCCCTTTGTCTCCCAGTGGGCAGAAATACAGAGAATCATGTTTGGCTTTTCTATTTCTGAAGCAACTTTTCTGAATCCCTTAACAAATTCATTCTCCTCAATTGCGTTCATTGGACTTCCGTGCCCCAGAAAGAGAGCTGGCATGCGCGGTGTAGTTCCAAAGTTTCTCCCTGCTTTATCTAAAGATTCTAAAGTGTCTGTTTGCATATTCCCTTATGTTATTCTTTATGACAGATTAACAAACGGGAGGGCCGTTGGTTTAACGGGAGTATCTGGCAGCAAGGAGAAATGAAAAGATTGTAAGCTGAGTCCAGGCTATAGAAATTACAGCCACTTCAAAGATATACTCACGCATAATCCCATAGCTGTAAATGACAGATGCCAGCGACAGCAGGGCGAGGATGAATCCGCATATCATGGTAATTCTGATGCTCTTGCCAAGCGGGCTTTTCCAGGGGTAGGCCGGGGCGGCGGCAAAGAGGGCAAGGGTCATGAGCAGAAATCCCGCCTCTTCAAGAGCAATAAAGATTCCGTGCGGGTTGAACTGAGTGAGAAGGGCGATTCCTTGGGTTTCGCCGCTGAGAAGGCTTTGCTGAATTACAGTTACCTGTATAAAGTAATCAGATATGAGCATTACTGCGGATATAATAGCGAAGGAGAGTCCTATTCTGCTGAATAGCTTTTTCTCTGCGGGTGCGTCGTTGTGTATGAGAGAGAGAAGTGAGACAAACAACAGGGAGATGATCATTGCGGGGAACATCCACCAGTAGTCGCGCGGGAAACGGAAGGCTATCTCTGCGTAGGGATATTCAAAACAGTTACCGGTAGTGCAAAAGGGGCCTGAGAGGGGCGGAGTCATTACCGCAAGGACAAAGGTTCCAAGGGTTACGAGGCCGGTTGTAAGTGCCAGCCATTTGCCGGGGTTTTTCATTATATGTTTTTTTTGAGTTC
>PHDP01000041.1 GCA_002842655.1 Bacteroidetes bacterium HGW-Bacteroidetes-14 | reverse complement strand
TTCTCTCCCATATCGTCTGTTATAAACCTTGATGATTGCAAAGTAAGGTATAAAATAAGGTATAATCAAAATTTTTATTCCTAATTTTGCCCTTTAAGATACCTTATATACAGCGTAGAATATGGAGATTAAAAATAAGGAGAAATTTCTGAAGTGGTTCAGAATTATAGTTTTCGGACCCTTTGCACTTCTGTTGTTTGTACTTTTGCTTGTGGGCATTTTTGCCGATATACCATCGTTTCAGGAGCTGGAGGACCCTAAAAGCAATCTTGCCACAGAGATCATTTCTGAGGACGGAGAGATACTTACTACATTTCATATAGAGAACCGTTCATTTGTAACATTCGACGAACTTTCGCCAAGTCTGGTATCGGCAGTTATTGCTACAGAGGACGCAAGGTTCAGGAGCCACAGCGGTATTGACTTCAGAAGTCTTGCCCGCGTGGGTGTAAAGTCAATTCTTCTTGGACAGAAGCGTTCGGGCGGGGGAGGAAGTACTCTCACCCAGCAGCTTGCAAAAACACTTTTTCCCAGGGATACTGTAAGAAGCAGAATTCCCGGCGCAAAACTGGTTGTACTTGGAGTTAACAAATTCAGGGAGTGGATAACTGCTGTGAAACTCGAGCGAAATTATACCAAAAACGAGATTCTGAGCATGTACATGAATGCTGTCTTCTTTGGAAGCAATGCATACGGAATCCGTGCCGCATCAAATACCTTCTTTGGGAAAGTCCCCTCTGAACTTACAATTGAGGAGAGTGCCCTCCTTGTGGGAATGGTTAATAAACCGAGCCGCTTTAATCCTGTAAGCAATCCCGAACTTTCTCTTCAGAGGAGAAATCACGTTCTTAACCAGATGCGCAAGTACAAGTATATTGACAGAGCAACATACGATTCAGTTGTTCAGCTCCCGATAAAACTTGCCTATACACAGCAGGACCATAACTCAGGTCTGGGTCCCTATTTCAGGGATATGCTCCGCAGGGTTATGAATGCAAAAGAGCCGGTTCGCTCAGATTACCGCCAGAGAGCAGATTACAGCGCAGATTCTACCCTTTGGAGAGATGATCCGCTCTATGGATGGCTAAACAAGAACCTCAAGCCGGACGGCACAAAATACAATCTGGACAAGGATGGACTCAAGATTTACACCACCATCAACTCCAAAATGCAGAGATACGCAGAGGAGGCTGTGGCGGAGCACCTTGGAAAAGACCTTCAGCCTGCATTCTTCAGGGAGCTTAAATGGAAAAACAACAGACCATTTTCAAACAATGTTCCTAAGAATGTCTCTGAAAACATTATGAAACAGGCCCGCAGATGGAGCGACAGATGGAGAATGCTCAAGGAGGAGGGGCTTACTGACAGGGAGATTGAGGCCACCTTCGGCAAGCCGGTTAATATGACCGTCTTTTCGTGGAAGGGTGCAGGATATATTGACACAGTAATGACTCCTAACGATTCCATTAAATATTACAAGTCGTTCCTGCGTGCGTCGTTTATGGCAATGGAACCTCAGACAGGTTTTGTGAGAGCATATGTAGGCGGGCCAAACTACCGTTACTTCAAATATGATAATGCGCGTCAGGCAAAACGCCAGGTGGGCTCAACAATTAAACCGTTCCTCTATACCCTTGCAATGCAGGAGGGCTTTACCCCTTGCGACAAGGTTGTTAACGTACCTCAGACATTTATTGTAGGTGACACAACCTGGACTCCTGAAAGTACAGACAAGCCCGAGTGGATTGGAAAGACAGTGACTCTTAAATGGGGTCTCACAAAGAGTTCGAATAACATATCGGCTTACCTGATGAAGCAGTTTGGACCTCATGCAATGGTAGATATGGCAAGAAGACTTGGAATCAACAGCTATCTTGACCCTGTTGTCTCACTCTGCCTCGGGCCGGCAGACATCACTCTTTTTGAGATGGTTGGTGCATACAATACATATCCGAGCAAGGGGGTTCACATTGAGCCTACTTTTGTTCTGAGAATTGAGGATAAGGCGGGGAATGTGCTGGGTAGCTTTACCGGCCGCAAGAGAGAAGCTATAAGCGAATCGACTGCATATCTGATGGTAAATCTGATGCAGGGGGTTGTAAACGAAGGTACTGCTGCAAGGCTGAGATATAAATATGTACCAACCGGACCTATTGCTGGTAAGACAGGTACAACAAATGACCAGTCCGACGGATGGTTTATTGGTTATGTACCAAAACTGACTGCCGGTGTATGGGTTGGGGCAGAAGACCGTCAGGTTCACTTCGAGGGACTTGCTCTTGGCGGAGGTTCAAACATGGCTCTTCCAATATGGGGTTTGTTTATGCAGAAGGTTCTTGCAGACCAGTCGCTGGGTATATCGGACAGGGATGTGTTTACTGCTCCTCCGGGATTCTCGGCTCAGCTCAACTGTAACGGCAGCGATGACGAACTTGACAGTAACGCCATGGCAAACGATCCGTTTTTCCATTAATATTATAATTTGACAGGATGAAGAAGGTGGTTGCCCTCATTTACGGGGGAGATTCTTCGGAGGCAGAGGTCTCCGTAAAAAGCGGCAGACATGTGTCTGCCCATCTGGACAGGAATCTGTTCGAGGTTCACGAAATCATGCTCAAAGGCAGAGACTGGAGCGTAATATTGCCATCGGGCGGGACGGCGCAGATTGAAAAATCAGATTTTTCCTATTCTGCAGAGGGGCGAAAGGTCACGTTTGACATAGCTCTTATTATGATTCACGGAACACCGGGTGAAAATGGTCTTCTGCAGGCCTACCTCGAGATGGTTGGAGTGCCTTACACTACCTGCTCTTCTACTGTATCTGCTATCTCCTTTGATAAATATGCCTGCAAGTGCTATCTGCGCGATACCGGAGTAAAAATGGCGGGGGAGGTTTTTCTTCATAAAGGAGATAAATACAATACGGCTGAGATTATATCAAAACTGGGACTTCCTCTTTTTGTCAAGCCTAATGTGGGAGGAAGCAGCTTTGGGGTTACAAAGGTTAAGAAAGAGGAGGATCTTGAAGCGGCAATCAATGAGGCTTTGCGTGAAGGCGATACTGTTCTGGTAGAGGAGTATATTGCCGGAAGGGAGATGACCAACGGTGTCTTTGAGGCAGACGGACAGCTTGTGCGCCTTCCGGTAACCGAGATTATTCCTGACAATGAATTTTTCGATTATGAGGCCAAATATCTTGGTGCATCCAGGGAGATTTGCCCGGCTCACATATCAGTTGAGCTGAACAAAAAAATTGTTGACATAACCCATAAAATCTACCGCTACCTTGGCTGTTCCGGAGTTGTCAGGGTAGATTACATTATACGCGGGGAGGAGATTTTCTTCCTTGAAATCAATACCGTTCCCGGCATGACCGAGATGAGCCTTGTTCCTCAGCAGGTAAGGGCCGCAGGCATGACCATAGGGGAGTTCTTAACTAAAATTCTGGAAACAAGTTTATCATCATGAAGTTCAGGGCCCTTTTATTTGCATTACTTTTAATTTCTCCGTTTGCGGGAGCTCAGCAGTGGATAACCGGAAAAGTGCTGGATGTTAAGGGGGCAGGGATAGAGGGTGTTGTGGTTTCCGACGGTTATACAGTTGTAAAGAGCGATGCCACCGGCAGCTACTTCTTTGATACCAATCCAAAGGCAAAGTTTATTTTTGTCTCTACTCCTTATGGCCATGACCATAAAGGCTCGTTCTATCAGAGGATAGGAGAGGGTGCGGAGTATAATTTCACTCTTGTAAAGATTGAGAAAACTCCAAATACATTCATTCACCTGAGTGATACGGAAGCAAGTGTTTACAAAGACTGGGTGACTCTTTTCAAGAGCTGTGTCTCATATGTGAAACCGGCCTTTGTTGTATTTAACGGTGATATCTGCTATGAGAAAGGGATGCGCTTTCACGCAAAGGAGCTCATGTCTGAGAACCTTGGAGTAAGAACAGTCTACACTCTGGGAAATCATGACCTTGTTGATGGTGCCAGCGGTGAGGAACTTTACGAGAAGTTGTTCGGACCGGTATGGTATTCATTCAATTCGGGAGGAGTTCACTTTGTAAACCTTCCTGTTCTTTATGGTGACAGAAAAACCTCTTATACGGCAGATGATGTTTATTCATGGCTAAAGAAGGATCTTGAGGCGGTTGCACCGGGTACTCCTGTAGTAATTTTTGACCACCACCTGGTTGGGTTTGAAACAAATTTTGTTCTCAAAACAGATAAAATGGAGCTCGACCTGATGGCATATAACCTTAAGGCATATCTCTATGGCCATTATCACACCAATCTTTATCACAAGACTCTTAAAGGGGGTGTGGCCACAATCTCAACAATGTCGCCAAACAAAGGCGGAATTGACCACTCTCCCTCATCTTTCAGACTTATTACATTCAGCCCGGCAGGCGACCTGAAGAGTCAGCTTGTATATTCTCCCCTTGACAAGCACATTAGGGCTACGGCATTCAGGGAGAGTACGCAGCAGGGACGGACACTGTTCGGCGGGGAGAGAACAGGCATAAAGGTTATTGCATCTCTTTATGATACCCCTTCAAATGTTACAGCCGCCTGGGCGTTAGCGGGAAAAAAGGAGTACAAACTAACCAAAACAGGCACTTTCACCTGGATTGCAACCATTCCGGGCTCTGCATTCAAAAAAGGTGAGGAGTTGTCTCTCTCTGTAAAGGCAAACTTTTCTGACGGCAGTCAGATTATAAAGCCTGCCGATATTGCATTTGCCAATGCGACCGGTGCCGGTTCCATGGTACCTGAGATAATGTGGAGTTCAAACCTTGGAGCACCGGTATTCATGACTTCGCCGGTTGTTTCAGAGTCACTTGTTATATGCGCCACTACTGACGATGACAGTTCAAAGGTTGCTGCAATTACGGCTCTTGATAAGAAGAGCGGTAAAACAGTCTGGTCGTTCAGAACGGTTAATTCGGTGAAAAATTCTATGGCTGTCTGGGATGGTGTTCTCTTTGCCGCAGATGTCGAGGGCAGGGTTTACGCGCTTGATATGCAGAGGGGAACGCTCAAGTGGTCGAGGGAGTTGAGAAGCAATTCAATACATCCGGTGTACACTCAGGGAGTGACTGTTCATGATGGAGTTTTATATGCCGGCCAGGGGGCATTTCTTACAGCCCTGAGGGTTTCTGACGGTAAGGTATTATGGGTAAATGAGGCCTGGAAGGGTGGCGTTTCTACTGTTGCCACTCCTGTGGTTGAAAAGGGTTCGGGAGTGCTTCTCACAGCTGCATACTGGACAGGAAGGTTTGCTCATGATGCATCTACAGGAAAACTTCTCTGGGAGAAAAGGGATGATGATACAAGAATTGCAGATAACTCTCCGGTTGCTTTTGGAGGAAGTCTTTTCTACTCTTCGCCAAATTACATTACCGAGGTAAATCCGGTTACAGGAGAAGAGCTGCTTAAACACAAAATTCCTTATACTGTCAACAGCAATTCAAGGCCACTTGTAACAGAAAACTACTACATAACCGGTACTGCAGACAAGGGTGTTGCCGCTTTTGACAGAAAGAGAGAGTACAGAGAGATGTGGAATTTCAAAACCAATCCGTCAATTCTCTACACTGCACCTTACACAAAGGATTTTCAGATGACAGTTGAGGGTGGGGTTGTAATGCAGGGCGACAATGTATATTTTGGTGCAAATGATGGTTATATCTATTGTGTTGAAGCCCGTACAGGTGTTTTCCGCTGGAGGCTGAATGTTGGCATGCCTGTTCTGGGAACTCCTGTAATTGATAACGGAATTCTGTATGCTGCAGACTTTGCAGGCAATATGTGGGCTGTTAAAATCTGACGCCGGGCTCTATTTCACCAGCAGATTGGTTGCATAGACAGAGGTAATAGTTCCCTCTGCAGAGATGCTCATGTAGTTGACGGGGAGCATATACTCCATGTAACTGAAGTTAAGAAGAGAGTCAACTGTGTTGCATGGTTTTATGCCTGCCTTGAGAAGCGAATCTCTTTTAGAAATTGCAGTTGCAGATAATGTTTCCAGCATGTGGTTTGGAATCCTGAGCAGAAGGCTGTCCTTTGAATTTGTGATTGAAAGAGAATCATTATCAATTCTGCAGCTTATCTCAAAGAACGATTTTGAATACCCCTCTACCGGAAAAATATTTTTTGTGCGCTCGAGCACATACTGTTCTACAGCACAGGTAATCCGGAACTTCTCACCCACAAATGTTCTCAGTTCACTCCGGGATCCGTAGCCGTACATCTGCTTCATTTTGTCATAACCAAGTTCGTCAGCCAGGTAGTCGAAAACATTTGACATACGGTCAAATTTTTTCACTTCTGCTGAGTCTGTGTGCAGCTGGTCCGGTACAAATAGCCTCCCGTCCTCTCCGGATATCTCAAGCTCCGTTGCCAGCTCTTTCAAAATTCTGAGCTGGGAATCAATTCCGGTTTGCTTTGCCGAGATTGGTTTTATGTATGTGAATACGGAGAGAAGGACTATTGTTATCCAGGCAACATAGAGCAGCCTGCCCATGTGGCGGATAAGATATAGAATAACAGAGAGGGAGAGAATCAGCCCGCATACAATAAGGTATACCCTCCCGGCGGTGTAGCCATACTCAGAAATTCTGTAAATGGTGCCTATCCAGAAAATTGTCAGAGGGAGTATTGAGATGAGACTTGCAGACTCGTAAATTCTTACAAAGAGGGGTCTCTCCAGCAGGGGAAGAATTGACTTGATTGCGAAAAATGAAATTACAAATGCAATTACCATATATGCGAGATTGCCTTTGGGGAGCGACATCTCGAATACTATTCCTGCAATGTAAACATAGAGAATGATAGTGTAAATGAAAATTGCCGGCGAAAGAATGTAATTGATTACCAGCTCAAAAATTCTGAAGACCTTTATTCCCAGGCGCTTCTCCTCGTCTTCTCCCGCCTTTGAGTTGAGTTGCAGGAAGGCTACCGGTGCAATTAAGAGATAGCAGGTTGTTGATGCATAGAATGTAATATCCTTAAGACTCTCTTCAAATACTCCAAAAAGGTATGAAATGGAGTGAAATATTGCCAGGATGGAGAGAAATATTGCTGTGGCAATTATAAGTGCAAAAATTATTTCCCTTGCATAGGCAATGAAGTTTCTGACAAAAGAGGTGTTATCCCTTTTAAAATTATAGGACGCGACAAGTGCCACAGCAATTATGAGAGAAGCGGGATATGCAGGTGAACTTACCCAGAATGCTGCCTTGACGGTAAAAAGCAGAACTGCCTGAAGTACAGATATCCAGTACAGAACCTTTATACTCTTCCGTTCTCTTCCCAGCCTGTTAAGAACAAATGAGACAGTGAAAAAGAGGGGTGCAAGAAGTACATTTTCTCCCAGTTTTGTGTCCAGAATCTCTTTCCAGGTTAAAACGGACAGTGTTAACAAGGCAATGGAGAGAAGTGTCTCCACCGGATTTCCAAGAAGTGTTGCCGCAAGTTCGCGTGCAAACTTCCTCATGTTTGTTTTCATAACCGGTTCAGGTTTTATGTTAATGCAAGTTATAAAAAAATCTACCTTTGTGTTCAAATATTACTCATGCCAGCTCTTAAAAACTTTATTAATCTGCTCACTCAGGAACTGGAGCCGCTGTACGGAGCCAGGGAGGCCCGCTCAGTTGCTCTTCGTCTCATTGAGGATGTATGCAAATTGTCTAAATATGCATGTATAACTAACCCGGACACAGAGATTGAGGAGAGATACTTTCCGGTGCTGGAGGCGGCAGCAGAAGATCTTAAAAGAGGCAGGCCTCTCCAGTATGTAACCGGTGTTCAGGAGTTTTTCGGGAGAGAGTTTAAAGTGAGGGAGGGTGTTCTGATTCCCCGCCCCGAGACAGAGGAGCTTGTACTGATGGTGAAAAATTATGTGCAAAGCATGGCGCCTGCAGGGCAGACTCAGGGTTCCGGTAAGGGACTCAGGATTCTGGATGCCGCTTGCGGTTCCGGTTGTATTGGCATCTCTCTGGCATGCGAACTGCCGGGAAGTGAGGTGTACATGTGTGATATTTCTGAGCCGGCTTTGCAGGTAACGGGAGAAAACATTAATTCACTTTGCGGTCAAAAAGCGGGGAACGACTCCGCTGTAATTGCACCTGAGGTATTTTACGGAAATTTGCTCGGGAGTGCATCTGAGCAAAATAAAATTAATGCCGGAAGTCTGAATATTCTGGTAAGCAATCCGCCTTATATACGGCAGAGTGAGAGAGATTTGATGCATAAAAATGTGCTTGATTATGAGCCGGAAGGGGCCCTTTTTGTACCCGATGAGAATCCGCTTCTATTTTATAAGGCACTGGCAGAGTGGGGTTTGTATCTCTTAAAGCCAGGTGGCAGGCTCTTTCTTGAGATAAATGAGGCTCTGGGAAGTGAGACAGCAAAAATTCTTTCAGATAACGGGTATACAGAAATATCTGTAAACAGGGATCTTAACGACAGAGAGAGGATGGTGGCAGCTCTCAGACCATAATTTTTTTGCCGCCGGGGAGAAAAATATTGTACATTTGCAGAAGGAATTTACGAAGATGAACAATTCGCTTTTAAATACACAAGCATGGTGGTGGCACAGGTCTGAACGATTTGTGGGCATAACCGTAGGTGTATGATAAGGTAGTAAAAGACTATTTTTATTGACAAATATAAGGGTTCGTTGCTCACGCAACGGACCTTTTTTTTATTTATTAACTCAACATTCATTAACCAAAAGATTTTCAAAAAATGAAAAAGAACAGGAAAATCGTACTCGCAGAGAGTGAATTGCCAAAGCAGTGGTATAACATTACCGCAGACATGAAGAATCAGCCCGAACCTCTTCTCAACCCGGGAACCAGAGAGCCTCTTAAGCCTCAGGAGATGGAAGGATTGTTCGCTAAGGAGCTGGTTGCTCAGGAATTCTCGACTCAGCGATGGCACGATATTCCTGAGGAGGTTCTTGAACTGTACAAGATTTACAGGCCCACTCCTCTGGTTAGGGCGTATGGTCTCGAAAGAGTGCTGGATACTCCGGCAAAAATCTATTTTAAAAACGAGAGCGTAAGCCCGGTAGGGTCTCACAAGCTGAATACCGCTATTCCTCAGGCATACTATAACAAGATGCAGGGAATTACCAATATTACAACAGAGACAGGTGCAGGCCAGTGGGGCTCAGCAATGAGCGTAGCCTGCAGGCACTTCGGGCTGGATCTGAATGTATTTATGGTAAGGCAGAGTTACGATGCCAAGCCGTACAGAAAAGTAGTTATCAAGAGTTACGGAGGCAATGTTCATGCTTCGCCCTCAAATCTTACTGAGTTTGGACGCTCACTCCTTGCCGGTGACCCGTCAAACAGGGGCAGTCTTGGAATTGCAATTTCTGAGGCGGTCGAAATGGCCGTTACAAATCCGGGTACAAAGTACACTCTTGGCAGTGTGCTCGACCATGTGCTTCTTCATCAGACTATAATTGGCCTGGAGGCAGAGAAGCAGATGGAGATGGCAGGCGAATTTCCCGATAAAGTGATTGCCTGCTTTGGCGGAGGATCAAATTTTGCCGGGATCTCCTTCCCGTTTTTACGTCACAAACTTGCCGAAACAGGAGATGCAAAGGCAGCCGGTTTAAGGCTCATAGCTGCTGAGCCCGCCGCCTGTCCAAAACTCACAAAAGGCAAGCTGGAGTACGACTTTGGAGATACTGCAGGAATGACACCTCTCATCCCGATGTACACGCTGGGGCATGATTTCGCACCCGAACAGATTCATGCTGCGGGTCTCCGCTATCACGGAGGCGGGCGAATAGTGAGCCGTCTCAAGGCCGATGGCTTTCTTGACAGCGTCGCAGTGGAGCAGAAGGATGCATTTGCGGCAGGTTTACTCTTTGCCCAAAGCGAGGGAATTATTCCGGCACCCGAATCTACCCATGCCATAGCAGCAACAATCAGGGAGGCACTAAAGGCTAAGGAGAGCGGGAAGAGCGAAGTAATACTCTTTAACCTCTCCGGTCACGGATTGCTAGATATGGCTGCATATGAGGAATTTCTGCCGTAATATTGTTGTTTGTATCATTTAATTTTCCCAAATTTGAAGGGTATAAACAACTAAAACCTGAACATTATGGAATGGTATCTCAAAGTAGTAAGGAATTATGCTGTCTTTACAGGCAGGGCCCGGAGAACTGAATACTGGATGTTTGTATTGTTCAATATTCTCTTTGCAGCACTTGCCTCTGTACTGGACTGGATTCTGGGGACATGGAACATGTTAAGCGGGCTCTATGGTCTGGCTATGATTGTTCCTTCAATTGCTGTTGCAGTAAGAAGGCTCCATGACATTAACAAGACAGGCTTTTTCCTTCTGGTAGCACTCATTCCTGTAGTTGGTTTCATCTGGCTTCTCATTCTCTTCCTCAAGGAGGGAGATATGGGTGACAATCAGTACGGCACCGATCCTAAACTCTGAAAATTGCCCGGGACATGATTCTTTAATCTCCCGGGCTTTTTTATTCTCTCTTTTTTATACCTTTGCGCTCCTTATAATTTCACTATGCAATATTTTGGCGAACTCATATCAATAGCGGTTGCTGTCTCATGGACCTTTACCGCACTCTTTTTTGAATTTGCGGGTAAACGAATAGGTTCACTCTCGGTAAACCTGCTCAGACTCTTTTTTGCTTTTTTTCTGTTAGGCGGAATGCTCTACTTTACCACCGGTTCATTTCTTCCTCTCCACGCAGACGCATCAACCTGGCTCTGGATGAGTCTCTCCGGACTTGTAGGATTTGTCTTTGGCGATCTTTGCCTCTTCTACTCATATACCATAATAACAGCAAGATTTGCACAGCTCTTTATGACTCTTGCACCACCTTTCGCAGCATTTTTCGGCTGGATTCTGCTGGGAGAGAAGCTCTCTTTTATGGGATTTGTGGGTATGTCAGTTACACTTTTTGGAATAGGCATATCTATACTCAAGAAGAGTCAGCCTAAAAACGGAGAAAATACAGTTGTTGCAGGCGTAAGCCATATGGCGGTCGTAACAGAATCTCCTGCAGAAAAGAAAAAGAGTTTTGTTGGCAAAATGATGCCAAATGTAGAGCTGCATCTTCCCATGAAGGGTGTGCTGCTTGGCGTTGGTGCAGCTCTTGGACAGGGATTTGGTATAGTTCTTAGTAAGGTTGGGATGAACTACTACGCCATCTCTGCAGAGGGAACATCAGTTGTTGAGTATATCCCTTTTGCGGCAACACATATGAGAATCATAAGCGGAGCAATAGGCTTTGCGCTCATTATTGCTCTTACCGGAAGAATAAAAATTCTGAGAGACGGAGTAAAGGATAAAAAGGCGATGGTTGTAACCTTTATGGGTTCAATCTTCGGACCTTTTGTGGGAGTTTCACTCTCCCTGCTTGCAGTTCAGAACACAAACACGGCCGTTGCCTCAACAATCATGGCAACTACACCAATAATCATACTTCTTCCGTATGTTCTCTTCTACAAAAAGAGGGTTACCTGGGTTGAGGTTGCCGGTGCTGTGCTTAGCGTGGTTGGAGTGTCGCTCTTCTTTCTTTAATCTCTGCCTCAAAACAGATTTACTGCTGAAACAGTGCTCTTACAAGCTCGGGGATATCCCTGAGGGCAATAACTTTTATGCCTGATTTGATCCCTCTCTTTTCCGGACTGTTGTATGCAGAGATAAAGATTTTCTTGAATCCCAGTTTTTCGGCTTCTGATATTCGTCTGTCTATCTGACTCACCGGACGAATCTCGCCGCTAAGTCCAACCTCTGCGGCAAAACAATATCCCGGAGAAATTGCAAGGTCAAAGTTGGATGAAAGGATAGCGCAAACCACTGCAAGATCACATGCTGGGTCTGTTACCTTGAGGCCACCGGCCATGTTCAGGAATACATCCTTGGCAGATAATCTGAATCCCGCCCTCTTCTCGAGCACCGCCAGCAGCATGTTGGTTCGTCTTGTATCAAAGCCGGTGGCCGAACGCTGCGGCGTTCCGTAGGCCGCCGTACTCACAAGAGCCTGCGTTTCAATCAGGAATGGTCTTGTTCCGTCAAGCATTGCCGCAACGGCAATTCCGGAGAGCTCCTCTCCGTGCATAGGGATAAGCATTTCAGAGGGGTTCTCAACCTCACGCAGCCCGCTGTTAATCATTTCAAAAATTGCAAGCTCTGCAGTAGAACCAAACCTGTTTTTAATACTTCTCAGAATTCTGTATGAGTGACGGGTATCACCTTCAAACTGAAGGACAACATCTACAATATGCTCCAGCACCTTTGGCCCGGCAATGCTCCCCTCTTTGGTAATGTGTCCGATTACAATTGTAGGAGTATTTGTCTCCTTTGCATATCTCAGAAGAAGAGCTGCGCACTCCCTCACCTGAGAAACAGACCCGGGAGAGCTCTCAAGTGCCTCCGAGTACATTGTCTGAATGGAGTCAATTATTATAAGCTGAGGCTGAACCTCTTTTGCCTGAAGGATAATATTTTCAAGAAGAGTCTCTCCAAGAATAAGACAGTTTGAGTCATCGCCTCCGAGTCTTTGTGCCCTGAGTTTGATTTGCCGTGTACTTTCTTCACCCGATACATAAAGGGTTTTAAGTGACGGACTGTGCAAGGGAATCTGCAGAGAGAGGGTAGACTTTCCAATTCCCGGCTCTCCCCCAATAAGCACCATTGACCCCTGAACCAGACCTCCTCCAAGGATTCTGTTCAGTTCCCCTATACCCAGCGAGATTCGCTGCTCTTCAGATGAGTTAATTGAAGATAATGGTTCAGGTCTTGGGCTCCTGCCGGGAATATGGGAACTTCTCCCCCCGGCATTAGATGAGCTATCCTTTGTGATAAGCTCCTCCTGCATCGTATTCCACTCTCCGCATGCCGGACATTTGCCCAGCCATTTTGCACTCTCATTCCCGCACGATGTGCAGAACCACGCTTTTTTCACTTTGGCCATTCTTGCTCTCTTTTATACTATACAAATATAATTATCTTTGTCTTAAATGAACTATACCATGAGCAAACTAATCTACCCCCGTTTAGCCGGCTTATTGCTTTTTCTTGCAGCAGCCACATCCTCTTTTTCACAGAATCATCCGGTCAAATCACCAAATGTTATTAAACAATTCGACGAATACGCAACAAAGGTTGTGAATGAGTGGAAAATCCCCGGAATGTCCGTGGGAGTTATAAAAGACGGCAAAGTTGAATTGCTCAGGGGATACGGAGTGAGTGAAGCGGGCGGAGCACCTCTTACAGAAAAATCTGTATTTCAGATTGGCTCTGTTTCCAAGTCTTTTACTGCCACCATTATGGCTCAGCTGGCAGACGAAGAGAAGGTTAAGTGGGACGATACCGTTAAAAACATTCTCCCCGATTTCAGAATGTACGATAAGTGGGTTGAGGAGAACCTTCAGGTTAAGGATATCATGATTCACAGAACAGGCCTCAGGGGTCAGCAGGGAACTTACATTCCTAATCTGGGCTACTCAAGGGACGACGTCTATAAAATGCTTCCGCTTTTAAAACCTGGCTACAGTTTCCGCGGAGCATACGAATACAATAATATAACCTTTATCATAGCTCAGAAAATCATTGAAAAGGTCACAGGAAAAAGCTGGGAGGAGAATCTTCGCTCCAGGATTCTGGAGCCATTGGGGATGTCTGCCACATCTGCCAACGGAGAGGCATTTGCAGCAGATCCAAATTCAGTTACTCCTCACGATTACGGATATGCTAAGGGTAAGGTTGTAAACGACTCAACCTGGACAGACTCCGTTAAAGTAAGTCCGTTAAGGGGTGAGGAGCAGGCTCTGCACTGGCTTACAGTAGTTGGTCCTGCAGGCTCGGTAAACTCAACATCCGGAGATATGCTCAAATACCTCCAGTTTCACCTGAACAAAGGGTCTGTTAATGGTAAGCAGCTCATCACCAGAAAAGGGATGAACTACCTTCACAGAGGTCAAACAATAACATCTCAGGATTCAACAAGAACAACCCTTTATGGACACTGCTGGTTTGTGGAGCAGAATAACAGATACAGGCTCTGGTTTCATACCGGAACAACCTGGGGATTTACCACTCTGGCAGCATTTGTTCCTGAACTAAACCTGGGCCTGATTGTGCTTGTTAACTCAGACGCCTCTTCCAATATGAGATATGCTCTTATGAGAAGGCTGATAGATCTTTACATGGGTGTTCCCACAAAGGATTACAGCAAAGAGTACTTTGAAGAGTGGAACAAAAACTCCCGTGAATCAATCCTGAAGGCTGCAAAATCACCGGCTCCGGAAAAATTGCCTGCTCCCGAACTTAATATGCTTGCCGGGACTTACGACAAAGGGGAGATTTTTGGAAAGGCAGTTATTGATATTGAAGGCGGAGAAGCATATATTACTGTTGGGCCAAAGGGATGGAGACACAAACTCAGCCATGTAAACGGAAATGAATTTGCTTTCCGCAGCGATGGACACAGATTTTCAGTAAAATTTAAAACCGGTCCCGATGCCTCTCTTGATATCGATTTTGACGGAGGCGAAAATTTTGGGGAGTGGAAAAGAATCGGCACTAATAATTTAAAAACCAAATAATTAATTTATCACAAAATGACTAAAAAAAGCCGTTTTGCGCGTGTCCTCGACACGATTGAGGTAGTAGGAAACAAATTGCCTCACCCTGCTACCCTGTTTTTTATGATGGCAGCACTTGTAGCCCTTCTCTCATGGTGGGCCTCGGCAGCCGGACTCGAAGCTATCCACCCTGCAACAGGAGAAGCAGTAAAGGTCAGAAACCTTTTGAGTGCAGATGGAATAAGATGGATTTACACAAATGTTGAGCACAATTTTGTAAAATTTCCTCCACTGGGCCTTGTTCTGGTGATTATGATAGGTATTGGTGTGGCAGAGGGCTCCGGACTCTTCACGGTTCTGGTTCGTCAGCTTGTACTTGGAGCGCCAAAAAAACTTATTACAGCCTCAATTGTTGCTGCGGGTATCTTTTCACACCTTGCATCAGAAGTTGGGTATGTAATCCTTATACCTCTTGGAGCAATGATTTTTCATGCTCTGGGAAGACACCCCATGGCCGGCTTTGCAGCAGCCTTTGCAGGAGTAAGTGCCGGATTCGGATCGAACTTCCTGATTGGTTCCGTTGACCCGATTCTTGCCGGACTATCTACATCTGCAGCGCAGATTATTGACCCTTCTATGAATATCAATCCAATGGTTAACTACTTTTTCATGGTGGCCAGTGCCTTCATGGTAGTCTTCATTGGAACATGGATAACCGAGAAAATTGTTGAACCGCGCCTTGGTACTTATCACGGGACGGAGAAACCACTTGCTATCGATCAGATTACTCCTCTTGAAAGAAAGGGCCTTAAATGGGCCGGATGGGGAACTCTTATTTTTATGGGGCTCATGGCTATGACAATCATTCCTGAAAACGGACTGCTCAGGGACCCGCAGACCGGAGGGATTCTGAAATCTCCGTTCTTTTCGGGGATTGTTGTGGGACTTCTTCTTCTCTTTATGGTTCCCGGAATGATTTACGGAATAATTGTGGGTACAATCAAAAACGACAAGGATGTAATCAAACATATGACCCACTCAATGAAGGGTCTGGGCGGATACATTGTTCTGGTCTTCTTTGCTGCCCAGTTTATATACTGGTTTAATTACTCAAATCTGGGACTTGTTCTTGCAATTGACGGGGCAGAATTTCTTCGCAATGTAGGATTTACAGGCATCCCGCTTATTATAGCATTTGTATTGCTGGCTGCGTTCCTCAACCTTTTTATGGGAAGTGCCTCTGCAAAATGGGCAATTATGGCTCCGGTATTTATACCAATGTTTATGCTGCTGGACTATCACCCCGGCTTTACACAGGCGGCATTCAGGGTTGGTGACTCAGTTACAAATGTGATTACTCCAATGATGAGCTATTTTGCTCTTATAGTAACATATGCTCAGAAGTATGACGAGAAGAACGGAATAGGAACAATCATTTCCCTTATGATACCTTACACTGTAATCTTCCTGCTTGTCTGGCTGGTACTCCTCACATCGTGGATGCTTCTTGGTCTGCCGGTTGGATTCGACGGACCTGTTTATATGCCTTAAATGTCTTAACATTAAATAAAATGAAAAAGTTAGTTTCTCTGTTTCTTCTCCTGTTTATCTCCCTTGCCATTCTGGCTCAGGGCGGCAGGAAACCTGTAATAGGAATCTCCTCTACATGGGGAGAGGGCAGCTCAACACAGGCTCCCATCACCTATGTAAACTCGGTTATAAGGGCGGGCGGTGTTCCGCTTGTACTTCCGGTAACTGAAGATCCTGAACTGCTTGCTGCAATGCTTGAGAGGGTAGATGCGGTAATTATGACCGGCGGAGAGGATATTGACCCTCTGAAATGGTTTGGAGAAGAGCCGCATCCCGCACTTGGAGAGGTTGCTCCAAAGCGCGATGCATTTGATATAGCCCTTATAAGAATGGCTGTTGGCAAGGGACTTCCGCTGCTTGGCATCTGCAGGGGACATCAGCTGCTCAATGTGGCCTTTGGCGGATCACTCTGGCAGGATATACCTTCGCAGGTGAAGGGTACTTTTGTAAAGCACAGCCAAAAGGCACCGGGATGGTACGGAACTCATTCAGTAATTATTGAAAAGGGCTCTTTGCTTAACAAGCAGATTGGCCTGGACAGTGTTGCAGTAAATACATTCCATCACCAGGCTGTTAAAGATGTTGCACCTGGCTTTAAAGTTACAGCCCGTTCAAAGGACGGGATAGTTGAGGCTATAGAGAAAACCGGCAGCTCTAAAGTATTTGGAGTACAGTTTCACCCTGAAGTCTTTACCTCAAACGGGTATGATACATTCCTCGGAATTTTCAGGAATCTGGTAAGCGAAGCCTCTATTTACGCAGCTTCGCGTAAGAAAGAATAAGCCCCAGGACAATGGACAGAGATGCAGCAAAGAGCACTCTGTACTGGTCCGGGAGCATAAATGTTATCGTGTGGGCAGGAATCCAGAAAAATGGGATTGTCTTGCCCACTACGAATTTTATAAAGGTTCCCCAGTCTGTTTTTGAGATTATCACCCCTATGTTTTCACGGGTTTCAATCCAGGTATCTGAAATTCTGTGAGAGGCCATAAAAACAGGGGCAAATGTAAGGTTCATTATAGCAGATATGTAGAATGCCGTCAGCAGTCTCGAAAAGAACGAAGGTTCACCTGCCAACAGCAGCCCTTTGGATATTGCACCGTTAACACCGGCTGTGAATATTGCAAACATTGCAACTATCATAATGCCCAGGATACCCCAGACAAACATCTTTGCAAATACCCCCTTCACTGCGCGCCACTCTTTTGTGACCAGCCTTAAAGCAAGAAATTCACCCATCGTTGAGAGAAGGGCGAATTTCACGAAACCCATTATGTATGGGTGCATTTTTGTTACATTTTCAAAGACCTCCCTGGTAGAAGGTATTGCCAGAAAAAGTGATATTGCTGCCAGGAGTGTTATCCAGATAGCGGTGCCGTATTTTGCCATTGATTGTTTTTATGGCAAATATAGCCTTTATCTCCTTTTC
>PHDP01000040.1 GCA_002842655.1 Bacteroidetes bacterium HGW-Bacteroidetes-14 | reverse complement strand
TAGCTTTGCAAGATAATATGTATACATGAGACAACTTAAGATTACAAAATCCATTACAAACAGGGAGAGTGCCTCTCTTGACAAGTATCTCCAGGAGATAGGAAGAGAGGAACTCATTACTGTAGAAGACGAGGTAGAATTAGCGCAGCGGATAAGAAAAGGGGATCAGGAGGCTCTTGAAAAACTAACAAGGGCAAACCTTCGTTTTGTGGTTTCTGTGGCAAAACAATATCAAAATCAGGGACTTAGTCTCCCCGACTTGATTAATGAGGGAAATCTTGGTCTTATTAAGGCTGCAGAAAAATTTGATGAAACCAGAGGTTTCAAATTTATCTCATATGCCGTATGGTGGATTCGTCAGTCAATTCTTCAGGCGTTGGCAGAACAGTCAAGAATTGTAAGACTTCCGCTAAATCAGGTGGGATCTCTCAATAAAATCAATAAAGCTCTTTCAAAATTCGAGCAGGAGAATGAAAGACTCCCGTCTCCGGAAGAACTGGCAGTCATACTGGATATTCCACGTGAAAAAATTGCAGATACATTGCGTGTTTCAGGAAGACATGTATCTGTTGATGCTCCGTTTGTAGACGGGGAGGACAATAATCTGCTGGATGTATTGCCAAATACAGATTCGCCCAATGCAGACAGGGGACTTTTGAATGAATCTCTTAACAAAGAGATTGAGAGAGCTCTGTCTACTCTTACTGAACGTGAGCGAGATATCGTTAAATACTTCTTTGGCATTGGTACAACTGAAATGACTCTTGAGGAGATAGGGGAGCACTTCGGCCTTACAAGAGAGCGCGTTCGTCAAATTAAAGAGAAGGCAATCAGAAGGCTGAGGCATAGTGCCAGAAGCAAACTTCTCAAATCTTACCTTGGATAACCAACTAACTTATAACCTGAATATTAAATGAAAAAATTTCTTTTTGCCATGATTGCAGCCGGTGCTTTGGTAACTTCCTGCGGTCAGAAGGGTACTGAAAACCCTTTGCTTGCTGAATGGGACACTCCTTTTGGAATACCTCCATTTGAGAAGATTAAAATTGAGCATTATATGCCTGCCTTTGTTGAAGCAATGGCTCAGCATAAAGCAGAAATTGATTCAATTGTTAACAATACGGAGGAACCAACGTTTGAGAATACTATTGTTGCATATGACAATGCAGGAGCTCTTCTTGACAAGATCTCACCGGTATTTTCAAATCTTAGCGGAACTGATTCAAATCCGGAGGTAATTGCCCTGGAGAAGGAACTTTCTCCTCTCAGAAGTAAGCACTTTAACGAAATAAGTCTCAATCAGGGACTGTTTAACAGAGTTAAAGCCGTTTATGCCAAAAAAGACTCACTTGGTCTGGATGCTGAGCAAATGAGACTTCTTGAAGAGATGTACAAAGGTTTCGTTAGAAGCGGTGCCGATCTTCCTGAAGAGCAGAAGGCAGAACTTAAGAAAATAAATGAAGAAATTTCTGCACTTCAGCTTCAGTTCGGACAGAATCTGCTTGCAGAAACCGGTTCATACAAACTTGTTATCGATAACGATTCAAGTCTTGCTGGTCTTTCTGAATCAATGAGAGCTTCTGCACTTAAGAGAGGTGAGAAAGACTCTGTAAACACTGGCAAATGGGTATTCGGCCTTGACAATCCAAGCATAATGCCTTTCCTTCAGCAATCAGAAAACAGAGAGCTGAGAAGAGATATTCTGACAGCATATCTTAACAGATGTAATAATAACAATGAGTTTGATAACAAAGAGGTTATCAAAAAACTTATTGACCTTAGACTTAAGAGAGCAAAGCTTCTTGGATATGAAAATTTTGCACAGTATCAGCTTGCAGACAGGATGGCAAAAACTCCTGAAGCTGTTTATAACCTTCTTAACCAGCTCTGGACACCTTCTCTTGCTGCAGCCAAACGCGAACTTGCTGATATGTCTCAGATAGCAGCCGAAGAGGGATTTACAGGTCAGCTGGAGGCGTCAGACTGGAGATTCTATTTCGAAAAGGCAATGGCTAAGAAATTTGATCTTAGCGATTCACAGCTGAGACCATATTTTAAACTTGAAAATGTAAGAGATGGTATTTTTTATGTAGCTAATCAGCTGTACGGAATTACTTTTACACAGCTTCAAAATGTTCCTGTGCCTCATGCAGAAGCTACTGTTTACGAGTGTAAGGATGCAGATGGATCTCATCTTGGTATTCTTTATATGGATATGTTTGCACGCCCGGGTGCTAAAAGAGGCGGTGCATGGTGCAGCGGTTTCCGATCACAGACCTACAAAAATGGTGAAAGAGTTGCTCCACTGGTTAACATCGTAGGAAACTTTACCCGTCCTAACGGTGATGAGCCTGCTCTTCTGAGCACAGATGAGACAGAAACTTTCTTCCATGAGTTTGGACATGCACTTGCTAGTCTTCTTAAAGATGTTCATTATTATGGAGTTGGCGGAATGACCAGAGATTTTGTTGAACTTCCGTCTCAGATTATGGAGCACTGGGCATTTGAGCCACAGGTTCTTAAGATGTATGCAAAACATTATCAGACCGGTGAAGTAATTCCCCAGACACTAATCGATAAGATAGTAAATGCAGGCAAATACGGACAAGGTTTTGCTACAACAGAATATCTTGCAGCTTCACTTCTTGATATGGATTATCATATTATTAAGGAGATGCCGGCAAATCTGGATGTTAATGCTTTCGAGGCAAAGGTGCTTGGTGACAGAGGTCTTGTTTCTCAGATTCCTCCAAGATACAGAAGTACATACTTCAGCCATACTTTCGGTGGTGGTTATACAGCAGGATATTATTCATATATATGGGCAGAAGTGCTCGACAGTGATGCATATCAGGCATTTGTTGAGACAGGTGATATCTTCAATAAGGAGGTTGCTGCCAAGTTCAGAAAAGAGGTTCTTGCCCGTGCCGGTCAGGACGAAGCTATGACTTTGTATGTGAATTTCAGGGGAGCTCAGCCGGGAATTGATGCTCTTCTTAAAAACAGAGGATTAAAATAAATTCATAATATTTCTTAAAAAGGCACTCATGAAAGAGTGCCTTTTTTTGTATATTTGCAATTATGCAACTAACGGCAGAGAACATATTGCTGATTGGCTCAGTTCTGATTTTTGTCAGTATTGTCGCCGGAAAGGCTGCTTATAAATTTGGAGTACCTCTGTTACTCCTCTTTTTGCTTATAGGTATGTTCTTTGGCAGTGACGGTGTTGGGATTAAATTTGACAGTCCTTATATTTCTCAATTCATTGGAAATGTCGCTCTTAGTATTATCCTTTTTTCCGGAGGATTTGACACGAGGTTTAAGGATATACGACCGGTCCTTGCACCAGGTATATTACTATCAACACTTGGTGTCTTACTGACAACTTTATTTACCGGTACCGTTATTTATTTTGTGACTGACCTGCTAAGCGGATTTCCAGGATTAACAATTGCTGAATCAATGCTTCTGGCAGCAGTAATGTCTTCTACTGATTCAGCTTCTGTTTTTTCAATATTGCGATCGAAAGGCGTAAAGCTTAAAGAGAACCTGAAACCAGTTCTGGAACTTGAAAGCGGAAGCAATGACCCTATGGCATATATGCTCATGATTATTTTCCTGAATATGGTTGTTTCAGGTAATTATTCGGCAGAGACTTTTATTTCTGAGTTTTTAATTCAGTTTTCTGTAGGTGCTGTATGCGGATTTGTTTTTGCTAAAGCTACACTGTTTTTTATAAGGCGGCTAGATACTGATAACAAGTCACTATATCATGTTCTGCTTCTGGCGGCTCTCTTCTTTATTCAGTCTGCTACAGGTTTGCTTCACGGAAATGGATTTCTGGCTGTTTACATAGCCGGGTTAGTAATTGGTAACAGTAAAACTCAGTGTGATCCTACTGCATATACCTTTTTTGACAGCATTGCATGGCTAAGTCAGCTTGTGCTGTTTTTGACACTGGGTTTGTTTGTTAACCCAGCAGAGCTAATAAAAATTGCTTTGCCCGGAATTCTGATTGCAGTTGCGCTTATTGTATTCTCAAGGCCGCTTGCTGTATTTATATCATTATCTCCATTCAGAAACTTTAGTGCCAATGCAAGACATTATGTATCATGGGTAGGTCTCCGCGGAGCCGTCCCAATTGTGTTTGCAACATATCCTTTAATTGCAGGTATTGAAAACGGACAGTTAATGTTTGACATAGTTTTCTTCGTTACAATTGTTTCATTACTTTTTCAGGGTACAACAGTCAATTATGTGGCCAGAAAGCTTTCTTTATCCGATGATGAATGATTTCTTTAAATTCTAAATATTATCTTTGCCACAAATCTAATCATAACAATAAATGTCTAACTTCTGGCAGTCGATTGGAGAGCTGATTGTTGATTTTGGCAACTGGCTCTGGGGGATGCCCCTGTTTCTTCTTTTAATTGGCGGTGGATTCTGGTTTCTGATATATTCGGGGTTTGTACCATTCAGATATTATGGCAGAGCTTTAAAGTCTTTAAAAAAGAAAGAGGATGATGCTCCGGGGCAAATCAGTTCATTTGAAGCTCTTGCAAGCGCAATTGCTTCAACTGTAGGTATGGGAAATATTTCCGGTGTGGCAGTTGCCCTTACGATGGGAGGTCCGGGAACAATATTCTGGATGTGGGTGAGTGCGATTGTGGGTATGGCCACAAAATTCTTTGAAGGCAGCCTGACTATTATGTTTAAGGGGAAAGATTCTGCAGGAGAGACTCAGGGTGGTCCTATGTATATGATTACAAAAGGACTCGGACCAAAGTGGAAACCTATGGCAATCTTTTTTTCTGTTTTCGGCCTTATAGGAACCCTTTGTCTAATGCAGGCAAATCAGCTTACAGAGGCTATTACTACAGTTGTGACTACTCCTATGGGCATTCAAAACTCATTTATTTTAAGAATGTCAATTGGAATTGCAATAACTCTGATTGTATCTGTTGTTGTTTTAGGTGGAATTCAGAGAATATCAAAAGTTTCTGCTAAACTTGTGCCCACAATGGTTGGAATGTATTTTTTACTTGTTGGATATATAGTAATTACAAATTTTAGTGTTGTACCGGAAGTATTTGCATCAATATTCAGAGAGGCTTTCCAGTTTAAAGCCGGTCTTGGCGGACTTGCGGGATCTGCTATTGTTATCGGAGCAAGAAGAGCTGCATTTGTAAATGAGGCAGGTGTTGGTACAGCTTCCATGATGCACGGGGCTTCTAAAAATACGGAGCCAATAAGAGAGGGTCTTGTGGCAATGATTGGTCCTTCAATTGATTCTGGTCTGGTTTGTACACTTACTGCGCTGGCTATCCTGATTAATGGTCAGTATGAAGTTTCTCAGCTACAAGGTATTCAGATGGCTATGAACTCATTTGAAATGTCTATTCCCGGTCTTGGACATTACCTTTTACTTGTGATGGCTACAATATTTGCCTTCTCAACTATGTTTTCGTATTCATATTACGGAGTAAAATGCACCAATTTTCTTTTTGGTGCAAAATATGCTCATTACTATAATTATTTCTTCCTTTTAATGCTAGTTGTGGGAGCGGTAATTTCACTGGATGTTGTTGTTGGCGTTATTGACAGCGCATATGCATTAATGGCAATTCCAACAATGATTACTTTACTTATACTCTCTCCAAAGGTTAAAAAGGAGATGAAAATTTACTTTAACAAAACTGAATAACAATGAATCCTGAAAAATTAATAACATTGAAGCTGAAAGAGGCGGTTGAAGCTCTGTACGGAGAAAAGCTGCAAGATAATTTTTTTCAGACTCAGGCAACACGCAAAGAGTTTGAAGGAGACATAACTATTGTTGTCTTCCCTTTGCTTAAGACGTCAAAAAAATCTCCGGAGGCCACTGCTCAGGAGCTTGGTGAGTATATAGCTGGAAATTCTCCGGAGGTAAAAGCATTCAATGTAGTTAAGGGCTTTCTTAACATTACGCTTTCGGATAACTTTTGGCTGAATACATTTAAAAACATTTCTGAGTCGGCGGACTGGGGACAGCATCCTGAATCAGGAAAGACAGTAATGGTTGAATACTCTTCACCAAATACTAATAAGCCTCTACACCTGGGCCACATCAGAAACAATCTGCTTGGATGGTCCGTAGCCACACTTCTTGAGGCAAACGGGCACAAAGTTGTCAAGGTAAATCTTGTAAATGACAGAGGTATACATATATGCAAATCAATGCTTGCCTGGCAGAAGAGAGCAAATGGCGAAACCCCTGTTTCAAGCGGGATGAAGGGTGACCATCTGGTTGGAAAGTACTATGTAATTTTCAATGAGATGCTCAAAAAGGAGATTGAAATACTTGTATCATCAGGATTTGATAAGGAGGAAGCAGAAAAGCAGGCTGCTATTCTTAAGGAGGCACAGGAGATGCTGGTAAGATGGGAGAGGGGAGATAAAGATACCGTAGATTTATGGAAGACAATGAATTCATGGGTATATGAAGGATTTGATAAAACATACAAAAGGCTGGGAGTCTCTTTTGACAAAACCTATTATGAATCTCAGACATACCTCCTCGGGAAGGAGCTTGTAAAAGAGGGACTGAAAAAAGGTGTGTTTACAGAGAAAGAGAATGGATCTGTATGGTGTGACCTTACATCGGACGGACTTGATGAAAAGTTATTGCTAAGAGCTGACGGAACTTCTGTCTATATGACACAGGATCTTGGGACTGCACATCAGAGATTTGCAGAGTATACATTCAACGAGTTAATTTATGTTGTTGGAAATGAGCAGAATTACCACTTTCAGGTTCTCAAGCTTATCCTGAAAAAACTTGGATTCAACTGGTCTGATTCCATATATCATCTTTCTTACGGAATGGTTGAACTGCCGGAAGGAAAGATGAAATCAAGGGAGGGTACCGTAGTAGATGCCGATGATCTCATTGAAGATATGGTTAACACTGCAAGAGAAACCTCAATGGAGCTGGGAAAACTTGACAATATGTCTCCTGAGGAGCAAAACTCAGTTTTTGAAATGCTTGGACTTGGTGCTCTTAAATATTTCATACTGAAAGTAGATCCAAGAAAAACAATGCTTTTTGATCCTAAAGAATCTATTGATTTCAATGGTAACACGGGCCCTTTTATTCAGTATACTCATGCCAGAATAAAATCAATACTCAGAAAAGCATCAGAGCAGGGGATATATCCGCATTTCAATTCTGCAGAACTAAATGCAAAAGAGAGAGAGATTATTAAGCTGATGAATACTTTTCCGGATAAAATTGCCGAAGCCGGTGAAGCACATTCACCTGCCCTGGTAGCAAATTATGCATACGAACTGGCAAAAGAGTTCAATCATTACTATCATGAGGTTTCAATTCTCAGAGAGGAGAATGCAGATATCAGAAATCAAAGGCTGGTTTTAATTCAAAGCATAGCCAAAATTTTATCTAAGGCAATGGGTATTCTTGGTATTACCCTGCCTGAGAGGATGTAGGATGGCTGTTAAAAGTGACATATTTTTTCCTACTTCAAGAAAGGAGATGGATTTGCTGGGATGGGATTATGCAGATATAATACTCTTCTCCGGTGATGCATTTATTGATCATCCTTCATTTGGTACAGCAGTTATTGCCAGGGTACTTGAAAATGAGGGTTATAAAGTAGCAATTGTACCCCAGCCCAACTGGAGAGACGACTTAAGGGATTTCAAAAAACTTGGTGAACCAAGGCTTTTTTTTGGTGTCAACGCAGGTGTGATGGATTCTATGATTAATCATTATACTGCAAACAAGAGGCTTCGAAGCAATGATGCATATACACCAGATGGTGCCGCAGGAAGAAGACCAGACTATGCTGTTACAGTATATTCTCAGATACTTAAAAGCATCTACCCCCATATTCCTGTTGTGATAGGCGGAGTGGAAGCTTCTCTGAGAAGATTCACCCATTATGACTACTGGCAGGATAAAATTAAACCATCTGTTCTGATAGAATCAGGTGCAGACTGGCTTGTATATGGAATGGGAGAGAAGCCAGTTATTGAACTAGCTGCTGCAATTGCATCATATACCCCGGTTCATCAGATCAGAAAAATCCCACAGATAGCATATGTAACCAGTGAACCGTTAAACGACCGCAAAGATACAATTGAGCTGAAATCCTATGAAGAGTGTATTAAAAGCAAAACTGCACTTGCAGAAAATTTCAGGATTATCGAACAGGAGTCTAATATCTATTATTCAAAACATCTGACAGAGCCTGTCAATGGGAAGTTTGTACAGGTTAATCCCCCCTTTCCTGTAGCTGAGGTTGGCGAGATCGATGCCTATTACGACCTTCCATATACACGAAAACCACATCCAAGGTATAAGGATAAGCACATTCCTGCTTATGAAATGATAAAATTTTCAATCAACACACACCGGGGATGTTTTGGTTCATGCAGTTTCTGTACAATTTCTGCTCATCAGGGGAAATTTGTACAGTCCAGATCTGAAGAATCAATCCTGAAAGAGGCAGAAAGGGTTGCTGGTATGGATGACTTTAAAGGATATATATCAGATTTGGGCGGACCTTCTGCTAACATGTATAAAATGCAGGGTATTAACACAGACCAGTGTGTAAAATGCAAAAGAGAGAGTTGCATTTATCCGTCAATCTGCAAAAATCTCGATATTTCTCATAACCCACTGCTGAATCTGTACGAGAAAATTTCTGCTGTAAAAGGAATCAAAAAGGCTTTTGTAGGCAGTGGAATTCGTTATGATTTATTTCTTGATGATAAGGGATATTTAAATGAATCCGGAAAGAGATACCTCAGGGAGGTTATTGTCAATCACACTTCAGGAAGATTTAAGGTTGCTCCAGAACACACACAGGAACATGTTCTCAAAAGTATGGGAAAACCATCCTTTGCTTTATTTCAGAATCTTAAGCTGGAATTTGACTCAATTATTAAAAAAGAGGGTTTAAAATACCAGATCGTACCATATTTTATTTCCAGTCACCCGGGATGCACAATGGAAGATATGAAATCTCTTGCGCAAAATCCTTATCTTAAAGATATTAGATTAGAACAGGTTCAGGATTTTACCCCAACTCCATTAACAAGATCCTCAATAATTTTTTGTACAGGTATTGATCCTAAAACCCTGAAAACTATATTTGTAGAAAAAAGTCCTGAGATGAAACTCAAACAAAAATCATTTTTTTTAAATAAAAAGTAGAAAAAGGTTGTATTAACTTAAATTTTTGCACTATAATTGCAGCCCGAAATCTAAATCGAACAGTTTAACTATATGGAGAAAAATTCAAATACAGCTAAAAACAAATCAACAGGCCAGACCGCTCCGGGACAGTCCAAGCGCAGATTGGTAGTTAGTTACAATAACCTGAGCCCCGAACTTCTTGCAATCATCAAGGAGAGATACCCCAGAGGTTATGCAGACTACATGGGAGAGATATTTAAAGTCGACAAACCGGATGGATCATTCTTTTACGCAATTTCACTCGAGGTACCAGATGCAATTTACCTCGTTAAAGTTGACGTGAAAATTGATGATTACGAAGAAGCTGCCGATGAACTGTTTGGTGGCGGATCTTCAGACGGAGAGGGAGCAGATCCGGACGAATTCCCTGATGATGATTCTTCAGGAAGTTTCACTGAAGAGGAAGAGGACACTGACGAATAACATCTTTTTAATCAAGAGGTAATAAAGGCTGAGTTTTCAGCCTTTTTTTTGTATTTTCGCGTATGCGAAATTTCAGGAAATTATTGGACAGCATGCTTTGCAAACTCCGGCAACTGCCGGAAAATCAATTGCTGTTCATTATGGCACTGGTTGTAGGATTAGGAAGCGGTCTTGCCGCAGTCCTTCTGAAACATGCCATTCACTTTGTTGCATGGACTCTCACCGGATGGTTTAATACTCCTGCAGAAAGCATATTATATATTGTTTATCCCGGAGTTGGAATGCTCATTGCGCTGCTCTTCGTGAAATTTGTAATAAAAGACAATATTGGTCACGGAGTCACAAAAGTTCTGATTGCGCTATCAAAGAATGAGTCCAAAATTAAGCCTCACAATACCTGGTCATCAATTATTGCCAGTTCTCTGACTATTGGTTTTGGAGGTTCTGTTGGAGCAGAGGCCCCAATTGTATATACAGGGGCAGCTATTGGTTCAAATACTGCAAGAATTATGGGATTGTCATATAAACATATGACAATACTTCTGGGTTGCGGTGCAGCGGGAGCGGTCGCTGGAATTTTCAAGGCTCCGCTAGCTGGTGTTTTGTTCACCCTTGAGATTCTACTCTTTAATATTTCAATGACATCAATCCTTCCTTTGCTGGTGTCTGCGGTAACTGCAACAACTGTTTCCTATCTTTTTCTGGGAGATAAAGTTGTATTTGCAAACAGCATTGAAGCGTTTAATATGGCAAATATTCCATTTTATATAATTCTTGGAGTTGCCTGCGGACTTGTCTCTCTCTATTTCATCAGAATGACACTAAGACTGGAAGACAGGATTTCTTCAATAAAAAGAACTTACAGAAGGTGGTATATATCTGCTGTTTCTCTAGGCTTGCTAATATTTCTTTTTCCTCCGTTATTCGGAGAGGGCTACGAATCACTCTCTCATTTGCTAAACAACAATACGGAGGCTGCAATCGGGCCAAGCATTTTTTCTTCTTTATTCAATATTGGCTGGTTTACACCTCTGTTCTTTGCGGCAGTAATCTTTTTTAAAGTTTGGGCAATGTCCTTTACAAATGCGGGAGGCGGAGTTGGTGGTACTTTCGGTCCAACGTTGTTCATTGGTGGAGTTGCCGGCTTTGTAATTGCAAGGTCAATCAATTTAACAGGGCTATATATTGTTCCAGAGGCCAATTTTGCACTTGTGGGAATGGCAGGATTAATGGCAGGAGTTATGCAGGCCCCTCTTACAGCAATATTTCTTATTGCAGAAATAACAGGTGGATATATGTTGCTGACTCCGTTAATTATAACAGCTGCAATATCATTTGCGACAATCAGGGCATTTGAAACATATTCGATTTATACAAAACGTATTGCAAAGCAGGGAGCCCTGCTTACACATAATAGCGACCAGGCTGTACTCACTCTGCTTAAAACATCTGACCTTATAGAAAAAGATTTTCTTCCTGTTAACGTGAACTCTGTACTTGGCGATTTAATTATGAAGGTTAGAGAATCCAAACGCAATATTTTTCCAGTAATTGATGAGCAGGGATTCTTAAAGGGGATTATCCTTCTGGATGACATAAGGCAAATTATGTTCAGTACAGAACGTTATGAAAAGGACAAAGTATCTGAATTAATGCAAACTCCTCAGGAAATCGTTTCAGTTGATGATTCTATGGAGTGTGTTATGAATAAATTTGAAAGAACATCTACCTGGAATTTACCCGTAGCAGACTCTTCAGGAAGATATACCGGCTTTGTATCAAAATCAAAAATTTTCTCGGCCTACCGGGAACAACTTCAGAAAGTTTCACATGAATAATCTTTACGTTAATCATATCTGTTCACTGCTGTCAATTAACAAATGGCAGGCTGAGCATTGTATTCAACTCCTTGAAGAGGGCGCAACAATTCCATTTATTTCAAGATACAGAAAGGAGAGGACTGGCTCACTTGATGAGGTACAGGTAGCAGAAATCAAACATTACTTTACAAAATTTCTGGATCTCGACAAAAGGAAGGAGTCTGTTTTGACTTCAATCGAAGAGCAAAACAAGCTTACAGAAGAACTGAAAAATGAAATTGAAAACTGTGTAGAGTTACAAAGGCTTGAGGATATTTATCTTCCGTTCAGGCCTAAACGGAGAACACGAGCTTCAATTGCAAAAGAAAAAGGGCTAGAACCTTTAGCTTCAAAAATTTTCAGTTTTGAGTCAAAATCACCGGAGAAAGACGCGTTACAATTCACCGGAGAGAGTGTTAAAGATGTACAGGAAGCACTATCCGGTGCAAGAGATATAATATCAGAATGGATTAGTGAAGATATTTCCGTAAGAGAGTCTCTGAGGGGGCAGTATCAAAAATTTGCCAGGATTATTTCAAAACCTCATAAGGATTCAGCAGCTTCTGATGAGAGCAAGTACAGAAACTATTTTGAATTTTCCGGTGCCATTTCAAACATCCCTGCTCACAGAGTTCTTGCAATCCTGAGAGGAGAGAGAGAGGGCGAGTTGTCTGTAAAACTTGAAGTTGATCCTGAATATTCTCTCAACTACATCAGAAGATCTGTTTATAAAAAGAGGGGAGAACCAACCGCCTCATGCAGTGAGCAGATAGAGCTGGCCATTGAGGACTCATATAAGAGGCTGCTTCACCCGTCTGTTGAGAACGAAGCTCTGAAAGCAGCTAAAGAGAGGGCAGATCTGGAATCGATTAAAGTTTTCGGAGAAAACTTAACAGCTCTGCTACTTGCTGCTCCGGCAGGTCAGAAACGAGTACTTGCACTGGACCCGGGATTCAGAACCGGTTGTAAGGTTGTATGTCTGAGTGCTCAGGGAGAACTGCTTCATAACGATACAATCTATCCGCATCCGCCTGTCAATGAAAAAATTAATGCAATAAAGAAAATTTCAAATTTGGTAGAGTCATACAAAATTGAGATTATTGCTATTGGGGACGGCACTGCCAGCCGGGAAACTGAGGCATTTATTAAGAAAATACCAATGCCAAAGGGTGTGCAGATATTTTCTGTCAGTGAAGATGGAGCTTCAGTCTATTCAGCTTCTCCTGTTGCAAGGGAGGAGTTTCCGGACTATGATGTCACTGTAAGGGGAGCGGTATCAATTGGAAGAAGAGTAATGGACCCTCTTGCAGAACTTGTAAAAATTGATCCAAAATCTATTGGAGTCGGACAATATCAGCATGATGTCGATCAGAATTTACTTAAGGAGATGCTTGACAACACAGTTATCAGCTGTGTTAACAGGGTAGGGGTTAATCTAAACACTGCCAGCAAGCATCTTCTATCATATGTTTCAGGTATTGGCCCTTCACTTGCTCAAAACATAGTTGATTACAGAAAAGAAAAAGGAACCTTTAAATCAAGAATGGAACTCTTAAAAGTTAAGAGACTGGGAGATAAAGTATTTGAACAATGTGCAGGTTTTTTGCGCATTCCTGATGCCGAAAATCCGTTAGATAATACAGCTGTGCATCCGGAGAGATACAAACTTGTAGAAGCTATGGCTTCAGAAATGAAACTATCAACCAGTGCACTTATTGCTGATGAATCGGCAAGGAAATCGATTGATATTAAGAAGTATGTATCTGCAGATATTGGATTACCCACATTAAATGACATTATGGATGAGCTTGCAAAGCCGGGACGGGATCCGAGAAAGCTGGCTCAGGTAATGGAGTTCTCGCCTGATATTCATACTATCGACGACTTGAAACTTGGGATGATTCTTCCCGGAATTGTAACCAATATAACCAATTTTGGTGCCTTTGTGGATATTGGAATTAAACAGGACGGACTGGTTCATATTTCCCAGTTATGCGACAGATTTGTCTCATCTCCTTCTGAAGTTGTAAAATTACAGCAGGTAGTAACAGTAAAAGTAGTGGAAGTTGATTTAAAAAGAGGAAGAATTCAGCTCAGCATGAAGAATATTTCATAACTGCAGGTTATTTCTTTTCTCTCTGGGCAACAATTACGCCTGCAATTACAATTGTAATTCCAGCAATCTTCATCAGGTTAAGGCTCTCCTGCCCCAGCATATATGCTCCAAAAGCAGAAATTGCAGGAACCAAAGTGGTAAAGATATTAGCCCTGGCAATACCAAGCGCCTTTATAGAATTGATAAAGAGAATAAAGGCTGTACAAGAACAGAGTATGGCAAGGAACAACAGTGGCTGCAGTACTTGCGGAGTGAACATGCTTACTGAAAATGTATCATAGTCATATATCAGAAACAGTGGCAGAAAGTAAAGGGCGCCAAGAATATGCTGATATGTTGCAATTGTGTAGCTGTTATATGTTCTGGCGAGTCTTTTAACGACCACAGAATATCCTACAGCTGCGAAAACAGCAATAAAGAGAAGAAAAATTCCCCAGTAATGATCGACAGATATTGCTCCTTTATCAAACACTACAAGTAATATTCCGGGCAGGGTTACAAATACTCCTATAACATTAATTGCAGTTATCTTTTCTTTATATACAAGCATACCTGGAATTAGTGCAAATATTGGGATTGTTGCAATAATAATTGAGCCCAGGGTTGGAGAATTCACGATTTGAAGACCAAAAGTTTCACCTATAAAGTATATGAATGGTTCAAGCAAAACAAGTAACAGAAACCATCCAAAATCTTTTTTGTGTACCCTTTCAATTTTCCTTGCTGCTAATGAAACTATAAATAACAGGATTGCAGCAAAAAGCATCCTGAAAAAGACAAGAGCAATGGGAGGAAAGTTTTGTTTTAAGAGAGAGTTGGTCCAGATAAAGGAAAATCCCCAGAAAATAACGGCAGATATAATGGAACCGTATACAATTACTGCCTCGCCTCTATTCTTCATATATAAATTTTAATCTTGATCCGGCTCTAACTCCGGTGACTTTACCATTTTTAACAACCTGTACCCCGTTAACGAAGGTATATAAAATTTTAGAAGGCAATACCTCTCCTTCAAATGGAGACCATTTACACTTATATGCCAGACTCTCTTTTGTTACAACCTCGTTAACAGACGGATCTGCAAGAAATAAATCGGCAAAATAGCCTTTCCTGATGTATCCTCTTTTATATACCCTGAATCTTTCTGCAGGTGAATGGCTCATTCTGTCTGTAATGTCATATATGCTGAAATGTCCGTCCAGATGTAGTTTCCACATTATTTGAAAACTATGCTGAATTAGAGGAAGGCCGGAAGGTGCTGCGGAGTAATTTTTTTGCTTCTCTTCAAATGTGTGAGGGGCATGATCTGTTGCAACAACCTTAATAATCCCGCTCTTAACGGCAGATATTATGGCCACTCTGTCCTCTTCATCTTTAATAGCCGGATTACACTTCATTCTGCTTCCGTAGTGACCGTAACTTGTGCTGTCAAGTAACATATAATGAACGCACACTTCACCGGTGATTTTTGGATTAATTTTCTGTGCCTCTTTAATTATTTCAATCTCTTCCTTGGTTGAAATGTGAAGTATGTGAAGTGACGAATTGTTTCTCAGCGCTAAATCAACAGCCTTTTTAGTGGACTCTATGCATGCTTCCCGGCTTCTGATAACAGGATGCATAGAAAAAGGAATATTATCTCCATACTTTTCAGAGGCATCTTTCAGGTTTGAACGGATAACAGATTCCTCCTCACAATGTGTTGCAATTAACATTTTTGTTCCAGCAAAAATGCGTTCTAAAGATAATTGATTATCTACCAGCATGTTTCCTGTTGATGATCCCATGAAAAGCTTGATGCCACAAATATCTTGAGGATTTGCTTTCTCAATTTCTTCATAATTATCATTGGAACCGCCAAGGTAGAATGAGAAGTTTGCATACGATGTACGTGCAGCAATATCATACTTTTTTTCAAGCTCTTCAAGGGTAACTGCCGGAGGATTTGTATTTGGCATCTCCATAAATGATGTAACACCACCAAGAATTGCAGCTTTGCTCTCACTTTCAATATCGCCTTTATGAGTGTTGCCAGGCTCTCTGAAATGCACCTGGTCATCAATAATGCCAGGCAATAGCAATAGTCCGTTTCCGTCAATTACTGAATCTGCCTCAGGATATTTACATGGTTCACAAAAAACCTCAGATATATACTCATTATCAATTAATACACCACCTTTGAAGGAGACTCCTTCATTAATAACTGTACAGTTCCTGATTAAAGTTGTCATTATGATTGTGGATTTGAAGCCACTCTTGGTCTTATTCTCCGGAATTTCATCTTAAGAACACCCCAGAAAGCCTCTCCGAAAATTCCGCTGCTCATTTTGGAAGTACCCTCTGTTCTGTCAACAAAAATAATTGGTACCTCTTTGATTGTAAAACCTAAGCGGTGGGTGTTGTACTTCATTTCTATCTGGAAACCATATCCTCTCATTCTGATTTTCTCAAAATCAATGGTATTCAGCACGGCACGCCTGTAGCATTTAAAACCGGCAGTAGTGTCAAAAATATTGATACCCAATACTTTACGTACATATGCAGATGCGTAGTAAGACATAATAACCCTGCCAATTGGCCAGTTGATAACACTAATACCATTACAATAGCGGGAACCGATAGCCAGATCTGCTCCATTCAGACAGGCATGATAAAGTTTAGGCAAATCATTAGGACTGTGTGAAAAATCAGCATCCATCTCAAAAACATACTCGTAATGATGAGACAGAGCCCAGTTAAATCCGGTAATATAAGCAGTGCCAAGGCCTTGCTTACCAACTCTTTCAATCAGGTGAAGTGAGTCTTCATAGTTAATTTGCATCTCTTTAACGATATCTGCTGTGCCGTCAGGAGAACCATCATCTACAATGAGAATATGATAGTTTTCTTCTAATGAGCGTATTGCTTCAATAATTTTCCGAATGTTCTCCTTTTCGTTGTAGGTAGGAATGATAACGATTTTGTCAGATTGCATTGTAATGTATTAATCACGTATGGTTTGCAAAGGTATTAATTAATTCCTAGACTTAATACCTATATATAAAGTTTTGCTCCATACATAGAACAGCAGGGGAGCAACAATAATCACCATAGGGTTATACGATATTGATTCAGTAATATTTAAGTGTATAGCCGAGTAGAGGGCGCGCACCATTCCGCATCCGTAACATTCAATTCCAAACAAGTTTCTGAAAAGACATACAGAATGACCATAATATATCTTATCAGAAGGAAGGAAATAGAAGATAACAGGTGAAACGGCAAGTAGAAACAAGGTAAATTTTCTAAATTCTGGACTTATTAACCAGTGTTTTGCCATAACCATCTCTGAAACTGCCTACAACAATCATTATCAGGTCTATTAATACCCAGATCCCGCATCCGCCCAGTGTAAAGAGCTGGATAAGACCAATACCAGTACTTTTGGTGTAGAATCTATGTATTCCGAATGTACCCAAAAATACACACAAGAGCAATGTAGTAAGCCAGTCAAATTCAGATTCATTTGATCTGTCAGTTAATGCGACTCCGCATTTAGTACAATAAGTAGCCGATTCCGGCGTAGCTGCACGGCAATTGGGACAAATTCTGTTGCCTGCCAGAGGATGAGTACCGCAAGCGACACATATTATCGCTTTGTCAGATACTTCGTTACCACAATTTCTGCAATACATAGTTATTTAGTGTTAGTAGGTTTTCTACAAATTTAGAATATTATTTTTGGAATATCCCATTTCCTGTCTATCTTTGCACTCCCCAAACGGAACAAGTTATTTGAAATTTAAAAGAACTATTTTCAGAGTTAAAAATCTGAAAAAAAATTCGAAAAAATTGAATAAAAATTTGGGAATTTAAAAAAAGTGCATACCTTTGCACTCCCCAAACGGGACGACGGTTTAAACGCCGTTTTTTTTACGGGAAAGTTCATTGACATTATGGAAGACAAGTACAATTTAAAGTAGTACAATAAAAGAGTAGAGCGTTAGTTCT
>PHDP01000147.1 GCA_002842655.1 Bacteroidetes bacterium HGW-Bacteroidetes-14 | reverse complement strand
CTTTACTCCGTCTCCGTAAAGGCAGATGTATGAAGGAATTCTTCCCTCCGAAGCTATTAATGTAAGGTAGTTTTTCAAAAGGGTGTGCGAGAGCTCCTGCTGTGCATCTCCCATGCCGTTACGGTTGATAATTACCGCAATCTTGCTGTTTATATCCTTGATTGACATGTGTATGTGTGTTTTCTTGTTTACTTTTATCTTATTTCGAGTTTTTCTGCAACAGCCACCAGCTCCTTTATTGTCTCCGTGCTGTCCAGCGAGTTCATCGGAACCGAAGGCAGCTTTTCCCTGCTTTCAAAGCGGGTGTCAAGCTGATTTCCGTATGCAGCATCGTAGTAGTCGAGGCAGATTCTCGCGGCCAGCTCCCTGTTGTCGTTCATGCACGCCTCAAGTGCAAATTTGCACTTATCAAAGCCGAGTCTCTTCTCAATTTTCTTAATTGAGGCGGCGAGACCCTCTGTGTCAAAACAGGCATAATCCCTCATGAGCCTCTCAAGGCGGATTTCATACGGGGTGTCTATTCTTATAAGCGGTGAGGAGCGCATCTGCTCCCAGAAAGGCTGAGGCAGAAATACCTTGCCCACATTGCGGCTCTCGTCCTCTACCCAAACAACTCTTGAGGTGTCAAGTTTGCAGATCTCATCAAAAAGAAGATTTTCGAATTGCTCGGTTGACGGCTGATCCTTTTGCCCCAGTGCTCCAAATGCAGATCCCTTATGGTTTGCAAGACCTTCAAGATCGAGTATCTGCTCGCCGGCATCTCTGAGCGCCTGAAGCAGCTCAGTCTTACCGGAGCCGGTATATCCGCCCAGCAGAACAATTTTAAGAGGTTTTGAAAAACTGTCAAGCACATGGTGGCGGTATGATTTGTATCCGCCTTCGAGCATAAAGACTTTCAGCCCCACAGTCTCCAGAAGCCACGACATGGACGAAGAGCGCATTCCTCCCCTCCAGCAGTGGACAAGTATTTCCGGTGTGTTGAGTTTGAGTGCAAATTTGGTAAAGCCTCTCATTTTGGGGCCAACATAGTCAAGTCCCTTTTGTACCGAGAGAATTTTCCCCTGCTTCTTGTAGATAGTCCCCACATCTGCCCGTTCTTCATCTGAGAAGAGGGGTAAAGAGAGAGCCCCGGGAATATGAGCGTGCTCATATTCTCCCGGGGATCTTACGTCTATGATTGGAAGAGACTTTGCTCTTTCCAGAAATTCTTCTGTTGATATTACTTTTGCCATAGATTTTCCCTACGCAAAAGTACTCTTTTTTTCTAGAAGTTGAATCTTACACCCAGTGACGGCAGATATGCAATCGATTTGAAATCGCCGCCAAAGAGGGTTGCTCCGTTCTGGATAAATTTGCCGTTTGTCTTTGCGCCGTTAATGTACTGCAGACCAAAGTCAACAGCCATAACTTTGATTGGCTTCCATGTAAGACCGGCAGAAACGCTGAATTTGTTTGCACCCGGAGTTTCAGGTCCGTAAAGGTTAACATCAACAGGGGTAGTATCGTAAACAACACCAAATCTTGTAGTAAATTTCTCGCTGCACTTGTACTCACCGCCAATACGGTAAATCATGGTGTTTGAGAAGTTCTTCGGAGATCTCATTGTAGTAATAGGGAAAACAATTGCGAGGGTGTCGTATGCTTTCCAGCCTACATACTGAAGCTCTGCAGAGATCAGGAACTTGCTTGTTGCCTGATATGCCACGCCAAGGTTAGTGTTTGAAGGGATAGGAAGTTCTGCGTTGAAGGTTTTGCCGTCAAGCGCAAGTGCACCTTTGATAGATGCAGGGACATTTGGGTTAGTTGCAAAAAGAGCGAACAGAGGCTCCATTTCAGGGGCTCCGTAAGTGATATTTGTTGCTCCGCCGTCAAGCTTCATCATCACTTTTGAACGGTATGAGAGACCGATGCTCAGCTTTTCAGTCGGGTTGTAAAGAATACCCACATTAAAGCCGTAAGTGATTTTTGAATTGCCCGAAAGGTTGATTCCAAGCGGAGTTACATCCATGTTGTTGGTAATGATAGACTGGTACTGAGCGGGAACAAGCGGAAGGAAAGCGGCTAGCGCTCCTACAGGCATCAGCCCTTTGTTCATCTCAAAGCTTCCGAAGTCAACCATAAGACCTGCACCCAGACTCAGTTTTTCGCTGAATTTGTATGAGAGGGTAGGCTGAACAGAGAATACCTTAAGAGAGATGTTCTGAACAAAAGTTGCACCGTTCCAGTTGTCCGGCCAAACCAGTGAGTTACCGGCAGGGTTAGTGATGCTCACACCTGCATAGAGGTTTTTGAACACCTTGAAACCGGCATATCCAAACAGCGGTGTGCCAATTGGGTTATCAGTCTCTGCTTTGTATGTTCCTGAAGTATATGTAATCTTTGATGAAATTGCAGTTGCTCCGAATGAGAGGTCTACGTTTCCGTTCATGAATGCCATGCCCGCAGGGTTAAAGAGCATGCTCTCTGCGCCAAGCTTAAGAGCCGAGCCCACATGTCCCATACCCAGC
>PHDP01000039.1 GCA_002842655.1 Bacteroidetes bacterium HGW-Bacteroidetes-14 | reverse complement strand
ATAGCCGTAAGAACCTTAAATGGCACTCTCGATAGAATTTCCCTGTCCTTGAAGGTTCCAGGTTCTCCCTCATCGGCATTACAGATGACAAATTTTTCATCTGCTTTTTCTTCCGATGAAAGCTTCCACTTGAGGCCGGTAGGGAAACCTGCGCCTCCCCTGCCTTTCAGTTCTGAACTTATCAGTTCGTTAATTAATTCATTAGGTGTACGGCTCAGGCTTTTTTTAAGCACTTCTTCCCAGTCGTTGTCATTTTTAAAAATGAAATCGGCTCTCTTTAACAGGTAATTAGCTGACATTTTGACCTCCTCCGTTTTGATTGTTCAGGTAACTTGACAAAATCTCCCGGACCTTTTCCGGAGTGAGTTCTGTGTACACTTCATTGTTGATGAGCATTGCAGGTGCCTTATGGCAGAAGCCTAGGCAGTTAGTCTGCAGAAGCGAGAAGGCCCCGTCGGGCGTGGTTTCTCCTACTTTAATTTTTAACATGTCCTGGATTGCCAGTAAAATCTGACTCTCTCCTTTCATGGAACATGTAATGGTTTTACAGATACGGATAATGTACCTGCCCATTTTTTTATGCTCCAGAAACGAATAGAAAGTCGCCGTTCCGTAAACTTCCGTTGCCGGTAAGTCGAGTTCGCGGGCAATCTCAATCATTGAGTACTCAGACAGATATTTCTCCTGTTCAACAACTCCCTGAAGAATCGGGAGCAGGCTGCTTCTGTCTCGTCCATGCCTGTCGGCCAGGCTCTTGATAAGATTTGTAATTGGTTCCATCCGATGTCGGGTTTTAAATATATAATTTGGTACACGAATCAGCGGGTCAAATACAAAATACTCTTAAAGACGGTGAATAGGATTCACAATATTTTGATGAGTAAAGTTATGAAATAAATATATAACTCACACGTCATAAAGAGATAAATTAATTTCAGTTTAGCATAAAAAGTGGCAAAGTGTAATTTATAATACAATAATTCAGAACCTCATGATTTTTTTCGTAGGGTATTATGAGAGTTGGCTGTCTTTAATGTAGAAGGACAAATAAACTTTAAAATCTTACGGATATGAAAACAATTGTCAAACAAATCATGGGCTTTACGATAATGCTTATTATCATGACATTGTCAAGCCAGGCGTGGTCGCAGTCAGAAAAAGGATTCTACACAGTGAGAGGAGTCGTTAAAGACAAATCAAACCAGAAGAGGCTCGAGTACGCAGTAGTTTCTATTCATGGTTCAAATATTGGAACCATCGCAAACTCAAACGGAGAATTCTCTGTTAAAATCAAGGATGAACTGAATGCAAAACACCTTGAGGTCTCACACCTTGGATACGGAACAGTTCTTGTGCCCGTAACAGGAAAGGAGACAGCTGACATTACCGTTTACATGCAGCAGAAGCCTAGTCTTCTGGATGAAATCACAATTGTTGCCGTTGACCCCGCAGTTGTTGTTGAAAAGGCTGTTTCCAGAATTGCCGACAACTACAGCAAGGATAACAATATGCTCACTGCTTTCTACAGGGAGACCGTTAAGAAGAGACGCAGCTACATTAATGTATCGGAGGCAATTGTGGATCTTTACAAGACTCCTTACAGCGAAGGTGTCGACAGGGATCAGGTTCAGATATATAAAGGAAGGAAACTGGTTAGTCCAAAGGCCGAGGACACTTTGATGGTGAAACTTCTTGGTGGCCCGAATCTGTCAATCTATATTGATATAGTAAAGAATCCGGATCTCATCCTGAATCCTGAAACTCTTAACTACTACAAGTACACTTTTGAAGAGGGTGTAATGATAGGTGACCGCGCACATTATGTAATAAGCTTCAAGCCTCAGGTTATTATGCCTTATGCTCTGTACAACGGTAAGCTTTTCATAGACAAAGAGACACTCTCATTCTCAAGAGCAGAATTCAGCCTTAGTATGAGCGACCGCAATAAGGCAACTCAGGCAATTCTTAAAAAGAAACCTTACGGAATGCATTTCAAGCCAGAACTAATATCATTCCTGGTTAACTACAAGCAGAGAGATGGTCTTACCCACCTCAACTACATCAGAAGTGAAGTTCAGTTCAAATGTGACTGGAAGAAGAGACTCTTCTCAACAAACTACACAATTGTATCTGAAACTGTAATTACAGGCACAAGTGACGCTAAGGCAAAAAGAATTCCATACAAACTTGCTTTCAACGACAATCAGGCACTTTCTGACAAGGTAATTAACTTCTACGATATCAATTTCTGGGAAGACTACAATATCATAGAGCCTGAGGAATCACTGGAATCTGCAGTAAACAGACTCAGAAAAGAGGAAAAGAGATAACAGAAAGGCACCAAATTAGTATCTTTGAAATAGTTTTCAGGTAAATTCAAATTATGCTAAACGATCTGCTTCTGCTTATCAAGATAAAAGAGGGGGATATCAAGAGTTTCGAAACGGTGTTCCGTCACTACTATTCCCCTCTTCTTTACTTTTCTGCCGGCATAACCGGAAGAGGAGACATAGCAGAGGAGATTATCCAGGATCTCTTTTATGTCCTGTGGAGGGACAGGGAGAAAATTCAGATTACACGAACTTTGAAAGGGTATCTTTACAGCGCGGTGCGCAACAGATCCCTTCTTTACTGCAGAAGACGGAAGCTTGATGAGACTTATGTCTCGGGACTGGAAACTGACAGAACAGAGAGCGATGCACAGGAGAGCATGGAGTACAGGGAGCTTGAGGAGATAATAACCAAAACAATGAACAAGATGCCGGAGAGGAGGATGAAGATATTCAGGATGCATCGGTTCGAAAGCCGGAAATATGAGGAGATAGCGCAGATGCTCTCATTATCGGTTAAAACAATAGAGGCAGAGATGACAAAGGCTCTCAGGGCACTCAGAAAAGAAGTTGAACTACATACAAGTATACAATGAACTCAAAAGAGATAAATAACAGAACAGACAGGGCATGGGAAAAGCTGCACGCCAGACTTGAGTCTGACGGGCTGCTCAGCGAAAGTCCAAAACAGGTGCGTGTTGTATTCCGTCCTGCGATGGTTGCCTGGGCTGCCGGCCTTGCTCTCATAATTACTGCATCACTGTTTCTGATAAGAGGGTTTGAATCAGATTCCAAAATGCAAATTCTGGCTAACAATGAGAACTCATCCTCTTTCATGGCAACACTTGAAGACGGCTCTGTTGTATACCTGGCGGGCAATACTACATTGTCTCACCCTGAGCACTTCAGAAAAAGCAAAAGAGAGGTATTCCTGGAGGGCAATGCATTTTTTGAAGTGGCTAAAAACAGTGAAAGGCCATTTGTAATTGAGACTCAAAAAGCAGTTTATGAAGTTCTGGGCACATCCTTTGACATAAAGGGGAGCAAAGAGAATCAGCCTTCACTCTCCGTAAGGACAGGAAGTGTGAAGATGACATTAAGGGAATCCGGAGAGAGTATGATTATTAAAGCCGGAGAAACAGCATTTGTTACTGATGGAAAACTGGGAAAAGTATACACTTCTGACCTTGATCACTTCCAGACTTACATGAACCGAATTCATTTCAAGGATGAGAAACTTGGCAATCTGGCAGGTGTCATTAACAGAAACTTCGGATCCATTAAACTTGAGATTGACCCTGCTATCTCAGAAAGACGTCTCACAGCAACATTTGCAAAAGAATCACCGGATTCGCTTGTTGAGCTAATCTGCTCTGCGCTTGAACTGAAATTCACCTATGCAGAGGGAGTAATTAAGATCTACGAATAAACTTCAAATACCGGAACAATGAGACATGCCGGCACTATCCTGATGAAAATTGCGACAATTTTTATTGTTGCGATTTTTTCATTTCCGCTCAAAGCACAGGATACTCCGGATGAAGTGAAATTTAATCTGGAGAGGAGCCGCGGAACATTATATACGGTACTTGGGAAAATATCCTCTGTTACAGGCCTGATGTTTATTTATGACAGCGAGATTCTTGACAACGAAAAGACGGTAAAACTGCCTGCAGGTGAATATTCAATTACAGAAGCAATAAGAAAGATCTCGGGAAATAACAATCTTAATGTACGAATTACAGGCAAACATGCACTCATTTATGCTCCGGTACTAGAGAGGGCAATTGAGGTAATTCCCTCTGAAGATACTCTCTCTTCTGAGAAATTCTTCGCTGTTGAAGGAAAGTTGCTGGACAGAATAAGCGGAGAACCTGTAGTATTCGGATCTGTTAGTGTCCCCGGACTCCCGGTGGGTATTGTATCCAATCTTGAGGGCGCGTTCAGGCTGATTCTGCCCGATTCGCTTAAAAATTCAATTATCCGTTTTTCCCACATTGGATATGAAAGCCGGGAAGTAGCAGCAGAGCTTATAATTGCAGGCAATGTAACAGTTTACATGGAGCAGAAGATAATCCCGCTCCAGGAGGTTATTGTGAGAGCTGTCGACCCTGTATCGGCTATAAGGGATATGCTCAGAAAAAGAGCTCAGAATTACACTCTAGACCCGTCATATATTACGGCATTTTACCGCGAAGGTGTCGAATACAAAAACAATCTTTGCCTCAGCGAGGCGGTGATGAAAATCTACAAGACCGGTGTTCTGTCCGGCTCTGCAGGAGAGCAGGTCAAGATTCTTAAGATGCGCAGGATGACAAACATTGACCAGGAGGACACTCTGGTAGCAAGGATCAGGTCGAGTGTTAACGCATCTTTATTGCTTGATGTTGTAAAAAATCCGACAGATTTTCTCACTCCGGAGAGCATGAGTCTGTATAACTACACACATTCAGACATTACTGAAATTGACGGAAGAAGAGTTTATGTCTTTTCATTTGAACAGAACGAACTTGTAATCGAACCTCTGTTTAAGGGCGAGCTCTATGTTGATGCAGAGAACATGGCCCTTATAAAGGCAAAATTTGAAATTCATCCGGACCACATCAGAAAAAGCTCAGATAACCTGATAGTAAAAAGAAGCCGCAGCCACTCAGTCACTCCCCTTAAAGTAGTATATGAGGTATCCTACAGAAATTCAGGAGAGCTGTACTATATAAACCATGTAAGAGGGGACCTTACATTCAGGGTCAGAAAAAGCGGAAGGATTTTCTCCTCCGATCTTCATGCCTGGTTCGAAATGGTTAACTGTAAAGTGGAAACAGATAATGTAAGAAAGTTTCCGTCTGACGAAAGATACTCAACCAGAGATATTTTTTCTCAGACATCCTTCATTTATGACCCTCAGTTCTGGAGAAGTTTCAATGTAATACTTCCTGAGAGGGAGCTTCGCGAGCTTGTAAACAGCTACAACTTTAGCGGACGATAATATTCAGTTTCTTCCTGATATCTTCCGGAATTGCCTTTTTATGAACAAGAATTCCAACAGTTTTAGCCTTTACATAGTTTTCTGAAAGGTAGTTGTATCCGCCAAATCTGTTAATCTCCGGCTTCCACGAATTCTTCACAGTATAGTATGTTGTACCATTTGTGTCCTTTGCCATTCCTATTAAATGCATCAGGTGATCATCTGTTGTGCTGAAATTTTCAAAATCACTCTGACGGCTATCCTGAGTAACAACATCCTCTTTGTAAATTCTACTGAATGACAATTTCTGACGAGGCTCTGCTGCCATCTCTGATGCTGTTGCCATAACTGCAACCCCCATCATATCTGAATAGCTGTTTTCACTCATATCGCCATCCCAGCAAACTGAATAATTATTCTTAAGAGAGTAATCAATAATCTGCATCAGTTCATCAAGAGGTACATTGTAAAACCTTCCCGCGTCCCAGTTATCAGGAATATCCAGTACAAACTGAGAATAAAAAGGCTTATGGGTAAAACTGGTTATTTCGACATAATCATCAAGGTTTATTCCCAGACTTTCAAAAAATGTAACAGGTGTATATTTCTTTCCTTTATAGTCAAACTCCTTTGGAACCACTCCAAGATATATATCCAGCAAACTGTTCAGCAATTTTTCATACTCAGGACTCCTTTGCTTTTGGGCAACAGCAACATTTGCGACTGCATTTACAAAACTGTTAAGTTCTGTATGGTTGTGGCTTTTTGAGTTGTAGTTTATTCCGCTGTACACAGACTCCGGAACCATTCCGTGCACTTTTACGACATTAATGAGCATGTGTGACAAACTTCCCTCTGTAAGATTGCCCTTTCCATCCCTCAGATAATTATTGTCAATTCTGTTAATGTAATTGTACCTGACGGTATGCATCTCAGAAAGGTCAAATTCACCCTTTCCCATTCTTAACAGTTCCGACTCCAGAAATGATATGGTTGCAAATGACCAGCAGGTTCCTGTTACAGCCTGATTTTTCACCGGTGTCGCAGGTAATCTTATAATTTCGCTAAAAACATAGGGAGAATCTGATGTTCTCTTCTCCTGAGCTAAAACCGATCCGGTAAAAAGAAGGGTAACCGAAAGTAAATGCAGAAGTTTCATAACTGAGTTTAGTTAGGTTAAGTGGGATGTTTTTCAAAGATAGCAATTATTGGCAACTGAGCAGCCAAACTGAAAATCGTGAAAAGATTTATCGTGATAAAGTTTCTTATCATTGAGGAGCTCCTGGGAAAAAAGCATCTGAATTGCCGACAGTAATATAACCGTCAGCATAAATATTTTTTTCATCTCTTCAAATGTTAATCAGTATAAAGATACAAAATTGAAAAGAGAGATGACAGATTAAGAAGAGATTATTTTGATAATTTCAAAATTTTGAATGCACCTCTGACTACAATAAGAAATACAATAACACCGACAATCAAATCGGGGTATTTTGAATTTGTCAGATATACCATGATCCCTGCCAGGATTACCCCAATGTTAACAATAACATCATTTGAAGTAAATATCATGCTGGCCTGAAGATGGGCCTCCTTACTTTTACTTTTCTGAAGAAGAAAGAGAGATGCTGTATTACCCGCAAGTGCAAGCAGAGAGACAATTATCATTAAAGAAAAAACCGGCATTTGCTCAAATCCTGCAAATCTCCTGATCACTTCCGAAAGACCAAGTAAAGCAAGAAACAGCTGAAAATATCCGCTCACTTTTGCTACTCTCTTTTTCATATACAATGCGCCACCTGCAGCAATCAGAGCAAGGCCGTACACAAGTGAATCAGCCAGCATATCGAGACTGTCTGCAACCAGTCCCATTGAGTTTCCCAGAATTCCTGCAGTAATCTCCAGGATAAAGAAGAACAGGTTTATGAAAAGAACCTGAATTAACAAACTTCTCTCTCCTTTTTCATTTGAAACAACTCCTGATTCAATTGTCTCTTCAGATGAAATTAACAGGGTGCCAAAATTAAGAGAATTCAGCCTGGAAGTAATCTCGTCTGGCTCTCCCTCATGATGAACAATAAGCTCTCTTAGTTCAAAGTTAAAATACAGATTTTTAATAACATGAAGCCCGCCGAGTTTCATGCGAATAACATGCTCCTCAGACGGGCAATCCATTTTGCGAATTTTATAAACTGTCCTGAACATTTTTAGATATTTTCACAAATGTAATATCGTTCAGGCTTGAATGCTATTTTTTTCTAACCTCAATTTTAACAGGAGTAGGGTGCTGGAGATTATCGCTTACAGGACAACGATTTTCAATTGACTCCGCCCATTTTGCAAGAGTTGCTTCGTCTGCGTCGCAATCTGGCTTGATACGCACAACTATCTGCTTGTAACCTGCACGCTCATCATAGCTCAATCCAAACAATCTGGCAGGATTCAAATCGCCGCTCAGATCTATCTCCACACCTCTGAGTTCGAAATTCATCTCCTTGGCCACAACATGAGCCATAACATTCAAACATCCTGCAAATGCCGCCAGAACATATTCAACGGGATTAGGGCCTGCGTCTGCCCCGCCCAGATCTGCAGGTTCATCAATTACAATTTCGAATTGTCTTGCTTTAACAACTGTTTTTGTTGCATTTTCGCCATGAGCTTTTACTCTGAATTTTATGTCTGCCATAATGATTTGTAATTAAAAAGTTTTAATCTTTAACAAAAGTATGGCAGAATAATTGCTGAACCTAATAAATGACAAGGCAATTTTTAATGTAAAAAGATGTAAAATTGCATTAAATATAAAATGGGGAATATGGAACATACCAAACAGGAATTAAGCGGAGCAGACTCATGGATGGAACAACTGACCCCGGATCAAAAAGAGGCATTAATAAGCTCCTCTGCAATCTTAAAATTTCGAAGAGGCGAAACCATAATCAAGCAGGGAACACTTGCCTCTCATATTATGTTTCTTGAAGAGGGAATGGCAAAGCTAAACTTCATGGAGGGAGAGAAAGACACCACATTCAGCTTTGCTACAAACGGAGATTTTATTGGACTTATGTGTTCATTTGTTCAGAAAAGGCTTGAATTCTCTGCAATTGCCATAACTAATGCAACTGTCCGCATAATTGACCGTGAAGTATTTGAAAAATCTATAAAAGAAAACGGAAAATTTGCGGTTTATATAGTTAAGCTTATGTCTGAGCTCACAAACGGTGTGGTTCACACATTAATATCACTTAGCCATAAAAATGTAAACGGAGCGTTATCTACTCTCCTGCTGAGTCTTTCAAGAGTATATGCATCAAACTCCTTTCAGGTACCGTTTACAAGGGATGAAATGGCAGCTGCACTGGGCTATTCAAAAGAGAGCATAATAAATACTTTGTCTGAGTTTCACCGTGATAAAATAATAAATATTTCCGGCAGGAATCTCGAGATTCTCCAGCCGGAAACACTTAAAATTATCGCAGAAAAAGGATAGTTTTTCAAATATTTTACTGGCAACCAGATCCTACTATTACTCTCAACCCTCCTCCTCTTGAAGTAATTGTCTTGTCATCAGTAATATACGCATTGTAAGTTGCTGTTCCGTTTGGCGGACAAATTCCTTTTGTGCCGAACTTACCGAACACACCATCCGGAGCTCCAGTAATTGGAGCAACTTCTGCTAATCCTGTTATAAGAGTATAACCCTGACCATGATTGTAATAGGTTCCGTCGTTAAACTGAATGGCATCCAGACAGTTCCAGTACTTTGAAACTATCACGTAATAAAGGTATGTTCCTGTATTAAATGTTTGAGTTGTTGTAGACTCGCCTATCAGAGTATAATATTTGTCAATACTGTAAAAATAATCGTAATGATTTGCCAGCTGATAGTAAGGCTGATTGCCCGCCCATACCTGATAACCCTGACGTCTGCTTACCATCGTCTGACATGAGAGATTTGTAGTAAACTTCTTTTCTGCACCATAACCTGTACCGGCAATATTGGTTGCATAAGCTCTTACATAGTAATCAACTCCCTCTTCAAGATTTTGCATGTTAGTTTTAAAAGTTCCGGAAGGTGAACCATCAAGAGAAACATTGTCAGATATAGTTGGCACAGGATTCTTGCTCCAGCAGAAACCACTTCTCAAAATAGAGGAATTCCCATTTGAAACGATAATTCCTGCAACCTCAGCAGTAGTATAAGTAATATTGGAAACATCATTTGTTGTAACGACCGGTATTGTCGGATTGGGAGTCTCACCACCGGGACCATCCCCTGAAGGAGTACAGCTGTAAAACATAAATCCTGCAACAGACAATACAATCAGCACTGCTGTCCGCTTTAACAAAATCCTTTTCATAGTTAGGAAAATTAGGTGTTTTCAAATCAAATTTAAATATTATTTCTTATAAAGAATAATACCTAACCAACAGAATTATATTTTTCTTAGTGTTGATCCTCTTTTATGACTGTGGTGCTGTGAATCTCCATATCCTCCATAGGCTATAATATTATTTGTAATGGACACTCTCCATTCTAAACAAGATTTACAATCTTCCGGATTTTCATCAGTACAAGGTTTATTATCATATAATTTGTATGAATTTCTGTACATTCCAGGTGTAATATTTGGCATTAGTACATTAGCTCCTATTTTAATTGCTTTTTCACGTCCCATTTTATCAATTGCTTGAAGTGATGTTGCTGATGCGATGTTAATGTCCTTCATTATTATTCTGAGAATAGCAATCATTTTAAGAGAAAGCTGAAATCTTTCTGTTTGAGGCATGAGATTCGATTTGAACTTGTAAAGCGGAGTCCCGCTATGTTCCAGGTATGGTCCCATACCAACCATATCTACGTCCATTTTTTTGATCCACAAAAGATCATTTGCAAGATCTTCATATGTTTGATATGGTAATCCAATCATTACTCCGGTGCCAGTCTGATAACCTAACAACTTGAGATTGTTTAAAGCTTCAACTCTCTCTTCAAAAGAATGGAACTTATCATGCGGATGGATTTTGTAATAAAGGTCTTCGTTTGATGTTTCAATTCTAAGCAAGTAACGAGTGGCACCATGTTCTAACCATTGCCGAAATGTATCACGTGACTGCTCACCGCAAGAAAGAGTAATCCTTAATTGTCCATTTGATAATTTCAAAATTTTATCAAGAAGTTTTACTACCCTTTTTGTAAAAGCGAGACTTTGAATTTCTCCGGATTGAAGTACTATGGATCCAAATCTGTTCTTAAATGCAAATTCAGCAGCCTGTAAAATGTCATTATCAGTTAAGTTAAAACGATCAATATTGAGATTTGATTTTCTTATGCCGCAATAATTACAATCCTTGCGGCATAAGTTCGAAAACTCAATCAATCCCCTGAGATACACGATATTATCAACGTGTCGTTTCTTTACGCTCTCAGATTTTGCAAATAATTTCTTTTCTTCGTCCCCTTTACATTGCAATAAGAACACTATGTCTTGAACTGACAGAGCATCTTTATTCAGTAATTCATCAAAAACCATTTTTTTAATGTTTTGAATGGTCTACAATAACAGGCTTGCTTGTTCCGGCGGAGTTCATCATACTAGGCTTTCCTTCAAGCTGAGAAGCAGCATCAACACTAAAAGCTCCCTGAATTACAATTTCCTCTCCTACTTCAAGACCACTGATAACGACATAACTATTCCCCAAAGATGGTCCAAGTTCAATTTCTCTTAACTTAAAAATGGGTTCATCAGTATATGGTTGTTTTATATAAACAACAGATCTTTTTCCAGTCCATAATACAGCTGAGCGGGGTATAACAATATTATCCTTATAGTCAGTTAAGTTTGCTTTAACTACACCCGTTGCAAACATTTCAGGTTTTAATTTACCTGATTTATTATCGACTTCAAGTCTTACTTTCGAGACACGTGTGACTGAATTAATAACCGGATCAATAAACGCAATTCTGCCAACAAATGATTGTCCGGGTAATGCCTGAACTGTAAAATTAACTTTATCCCCCTCTTTTATTAAAGGAAGATCACTTTCGTAAGCATCAAACAGAGCCCAAAGTTTTGACAGATTTGAAATTTCAAACAATGGTGAGCCTTGAGATACATAGTCTCCATTATTGACAAATCTCTTAGTTACAATTCCAGTTGTAGATGAATAAACCTCAAAACTTGTTTTAATTTTTCCGGAACTTTCAATAGCAGATATTTGAGTTTCGCTTAATTTCCATAAACGCAATTTTTCTTTGGCAGCTTCATAAATTTGAGGCTCACTATTTTTTGATTTTGCTGCTTCCAGTAACTCTTGCTGAGTAGTTATTAAGTCTGGCGAATAAATATATGCCAGTGGCTGACCTTTGCTTACGCTTTCTCCCGTAAAGCTAACTAAAAGATTTTCAATTCTTCCGGAAATATGTGACACCTGACTAAATAGCAATCTTTCATCTGCCTGAATCTTGCCATATAGACGAACCTCTTTAAGTGGTTTTTGTTTTGCAACTACTGAAGTCAACACATTTGCAAGCTCTATTGCTTCCTTTGTGAGATGAATTTCATCAGAATCAACAACTATATCACTTTTATTTAATTGAATTAAATCCATAGCACAAATTGGGCATTTACCCGGTTCATGCATCCTGATGTTCGGGTGCATCGAGCAAGTCCATATAGTTTCCTCTTCTGAATGTTCGGAATGATCGTGCTCAATACTTTTACTTTCCGGAGAATTAAAAAATATCCATCCTATTAGTAAGCCGATTGCTAAAAATAAGGCGTAAAAAATTCGCTCTTTAGAAAATATATTTTTAATGTTCATCTTTCTTAAATTTTAGTATAATGTTGCGGTTATTCTGTTTATTAGAGCAGCAGATGTGCTTAAATCGGTTAATGCTTCTACTGATTTATACTCATACTCCAGCAGTTGCTGACGCACTCTAAGAACATCTGTTAACGAGGAGCTAGCCGAAGAAAAATTCCTGATGATTATTTCTAAGGATTTTTTAGCCAAATCTCTTTGTTCAGTATTAATTTTAAGCCGTCTTGCAGCATCTTTATACAACTGAACTGCTTCTAAATATTCAGTCTGAAGGGTATTAGATACCGCTATATAATTTTGCCTGGCTGCAGAACTAAGAAGCTGAGCTTCCTTTTGCATAGCATCATACTTCTTTCTAAAAATTGGTATTGATAAAGAAACCATTGGCATTACCATGTTCTTGCCATTCATTGGTGATGATGACATTTCACTTTTATTAATTATAGTGTAATTAATCCCAAGACCAACCATTGGATAACCCATTGCACGGGACATCTTCTCCTTTGCCTCATATGCCTGCTCTTCAAATTTAATCATAGACAGCATTGGATTGTTCTCAACCACTTTGTCATAATTGCTGTCAACATGTGTTACTTTAGAAAAAAGTGCTAAAGTATCAGGAGTTAGCACGACAGTGCTAACAGGCCTGTTCAAATAGCTGTTAAATCTGGCTGAAACCGTTTTATTTGTGTTATTAAGCAATTCAATCGAGTTCTCAAGTTCAAGTATCTCAATTTTAATTCGGTACAAATCTGAGAGTCCGGATACTCCTGATTGAGATCCCATTGAATTCCCTCCCATTTGAGAAGCATTTCCCTGTAAGGAAGTCCCCGGGGTATTTGCTGAATTACTGCCTCCCGATGACATATTTCCCATTCCGGTAGATGAAGATTGATTGTTCGCTAATTGCATGGAATTATTATCCTTAGACAAAAAAGCTGTCCCTGTAGTTGAAGATTTGAACTTTACAATCGAGAGCCTTTCTATTGTTTTTAATAACTCAATGCTCTTTTTTGAAATTTCTATGCTTTGCTTGATTTTATATAGTTCGTTCCAAGTTCTTAGAACATCAAAATTAATTTGCAGCTTAACATCTAGAAATTGCTCATACTTTGCTTTTGCCATAAGACTCATTTCGTCACGTCCATTTTTTATGACGCCAAACCACGGAAACATTTGCATAAGCTTAAAATCTGCAACCTGTTTTCCATCTGTCAGTTCCATAGGCTTTAGAAATACCCCTGCATTAAACTCAGGATCAGGAAGAGCACTAACTTGGGCAACCTTTTGCAGGGCTGCTTCATATTCATAATATCTTTGAATTACAAGCGGATTATTTCTTGCAGCAATTTCCATGTATTGGCTCAGTGAGTCTTTTACTGTGAATGCCTCTGCAAAGTTTCCAATACTAATCCAGCCAATAACACAAAGTATTATTCTATTTACTTTATTATTTATTGTAATCATATTTTTCAATTCAACCGTTTATCAGCACTCTTTTTCACTACATTTTCTCTCCAGATTGCCTGAAAAAGAGGCACAACGAATATTGTCATTATTTGAATTATCATTCCTCCAAAAGTTGGAATTGCCATTGGTACCATAATATCAGATCCTTTCCCAGTTGACGACAGAACTGGCAATAATGCAATCACAGCAACAGCTGTAGTCATCATTGCAGGGCGAACTCTTTTTAAGCCGGCATGAACTACCGCCTCGCGAACTTCTTCTACTGTTTTTGGATTTTTTTCTTCAAAAGTCTGATGAATATATGATCCCATAAGTACTCCGTCATCTGTAGCAATTCCAAACAATGCTATGAATCCTACCCATACGGCAACACTTAGGTTTATCGGGTGTATCTGAAACATATCCCTCATGTTTATACCAGAAACTGAGAAATTCATAAACCAGTCTTGTCCGTATAGCCACAACATTATAAAGCCTCCTGCGAATGCCACAAACACACCGGAAAAGTGTATAAGTGAAGCTGTAATTGTTTTAAACTGAAAAAACAAAAGGAGAAATATTAATAAAAGAGATATTGGAATGATAATTGCCAATCTTTTAGTAGCGCGTATTTGTTGCTCGTAATTCCCTGCAAAATTGTAAGATACACCTTTCTCCAGAGTCAAATCTCCAGAATCAATTTTATTCTTTAAAACTTTAGCAGCATCTTCCACAACATCCACTTCTGCCATTCCATCAATTTTATCAAAAATAACATATCCTACCAAAAAGGTATTCTCGCTCCTAATCATCTGAGCACCTCTGACATACTGAATATCTGCAATTTCACTTAGCGGTATCTGAACACCCTCCATAGATGGTATCAGAATACGAGAGATATCTTCTGGATTGTCTCTTAATTCCCTTGCATATCTGACACGTATCGGGAATCTCTCCCTTCCTTCGACAGAACTGCTTAATGACATTCCGCCCATTGCAACTTGCAATATTTCCTGGACATCACTTACACTCATTCCATATCTGGCCATGGATTCCCTATTCAGTTTTATTTCAAGATATGGCGCTCCAACCGCCCTGTCATAAAAAACAGATGAAGCCTTTATGGATTTAACATCCTTTAAAGCCTGTTCAAATGCCATTCCCGATTTTTCAATAGTCTCCAAATCTGGGCCATAAATCTTTAAACCCATAGGAGCTCTCATTCCGGTAGAAAGCATCACCAGTCTTGTTTCAATAGGTTGTAGTTTGGGAGCTGATGTTAAACCCGGAACATTAGTAACCTTTACAATTTCGCCCCATATATCGTTTGGATTTTTAATATGAGGGCGCCACTGCCTAAAATACTCTCCGTTCTTATCCAGGATTAGTGAATCGACAGAGATTCTTTTAAAGTCGTTAACTTCAGGATTAAAACTTGTGCCGTTTTTTAGTAAATAATTTCCCTCTTTATCTACTTTAAAACGCATTCTGTGACCATTTTCATCCAGAATATATTCAGATCTGTAATTGATTGTATTTTCAAACATTTGTACAGGAGCAGGATCGAGAGCTGAATTAACACGTCCCCATTTACCTACTGCAATTTCTACCTCTGGTATTGAAGAAAGCCTTTTATCAAGCACTTCTATATATTCAAGATTTTTTTCAATACTGGAATGAGGCATACTTGTAGGCATAAGCAAGAATGAACCTTCATTTAAAGATGGCATAAACTCCTTACCAAAACTTCTCCAGGAAAGTATGCCAAAAACTAGTGTTACTAAGGGAAGGATCAGGAATTTCGCTTTGTTTTTAAGAGCCCACCTGAGTATCGGTTCATAATATTTCACCATGGACAATAAAGCAAGAAGAAATACACCGGTAATCCCTGAAACAAAAATATAGTTAATAAAAGTGCTATTGTGTGCACCAAGCGGCAACCACTCAACTGTTAAAAAATATAATGCTGTTAACACCGTTATGGCTATAGTAATTTTATTCGGATATTCTTTCCATTTTTCTTGCCATCTATTTGCATAAAGATTATTAAGTCCAACAGCTGTTAAGGCAATTGCAGGCCATACTTGAAAAATTGCTAAAACGACTAAACCCAGAAAGACTAGAGCCCAGTTCAGAAAACTTTTAATTTTCTTTGAGTTGAGATTGAAATTAAAGAAAATATGAACTAAAGTGGGTAAAACAACTATACCCAGTATGAATGCAGACAAGAGAGCAAATGTTTTTGTGAATGCTAAAGGATGAAACATTTTTCCCTCTGCTGCTTCCATAGCAAACACAGGTAAAAAACTTACTATTGTGGTAGCAATGGAAGTCACAACAGCTGCCCTTACCTCTGTTGTAGCTAAGTATATAACATTCAATAGCTTCTTCCCTCTCACTCCTTTGTTTTGAGGCATTTCCAGATGCCGTAGAATATTCTCAACATCCACAATTCCCACATCTACCATGACACCAATAGCAATTGCTATCCCTGAAAGTGCTACTATATTTGCATCAACCCCAAAGAAATGCATAAATATAAAGGTCATCAATACTCCAAGGGGTAAAAGCCCTGCAACAATCAACGATGCTCTCAGATTAACAACAAGAATTATTATTACAATAATGCTTATTATGATTTCATGAGTCAATGCAGATTCCAGTGTACCAATAGTCTCTTTTATTAAACCAGTCCTGTCATAAAATGGGACAACCGTGACCTTAGATACAGTTCCATCTTCAAGCGTTTTTTGTGGTAAACCGGCATCAATTTCTTTAATTTTTTTCTTTACGTTATTTATTACATCCATTGGATTGGAACCATGCCGGGCAACAACTACAGCTCCTACTGCTTCTGAGCCCGCTTTATCCAGTCCTCCTCTTCTTGTAGCTGGTCCAAATGATGTTATTGCAACATCCTTAATTCGCACCGGGGTATTATTTCTGACGGCAATTACAGAACCTTCCAGATCCTCAATGTTTTTGATATAACCAAGACCTCTGATAATATACTCAACATTATTCAATTCAATCGTTTCTGCACCAACATCCAGATTACTTTTTCTCACAGCATTCATGACATCCATGACAGATACATTGTATGCCTTCAAAGCCTCTGGATTAATATCTACCTGGTACTCCTTTACAAATCCACCTATTGATGCAACTTCTGAAACCCCTTGAGCAGTTGAGAGTCCATATTTCACATAGAAATCCTGAATAGTTCTTAGCTCTTGAGGATTCCATCCTCCGTTTGGTTTTCCTGTTTCAGGATCTCTCCCTTCAAGAGTGTACCAGAATATCTGTCCCAGCGCAGTTGCATCTGGTCCGAGAGTGGGTGTAACTCCCTCAGGCAATAAGCCCGAAGAAAGTGAGTTCAATTTTTCCAGAATCCGTGACCTGCTCCAGTAAAATTCGGTATCATCATCAAATATTATGTATATAAATGACATCCCTAGCATTGAGGTACTCCTGATTGTTTTGACTCCGGGAATACCCAGCAATGCTGTAGTAAGTGGATAAGTAACCTGATCCTGAATATCTTTTGGAGAACGCCCCATCCATTCGGTTGCAACAATTTGCTGATTATCTCCAATGTCAGGTATTGCATCAACTGGAATAGGATCTCTTGGTAAATATCCGGTATTCCAGTTGAAAGGCGCATATACTACACCTAACACAATAAATGAAATGAGAACGATATATGTGATAAGCCGATTCTCAAGAAAGTATTTTACAAGTTTGTTAATCATATTAATTGATTTTGTGTAAATTATGAAACAATATACTAAACAAGATTTTTGTTCAGTGCTAGTGTAGATTAAGAAGATGCCTTCTTATCTTTCATATTTACAACAAGGGAGCAAACTGTCGTAAGCTTTTTGAGGCGCTTTGAATTTATCTGTATCATAACCAATCGCTGCAATCTTCTTTTTTACATCATCAACTTTTACAATTGCAGGATTATATGAGATTGAAAGGATTTTAGTATTTTTATTCCAGACAGCCTTTGCTACACCAACAGATTTAGCTGCCTTTTCAATAGCGGCCTGACAAATTTCACAAACACCAGATACTTTAAAAGTAACGGTTTGTAAATTCGATACAGAAATATGATTATGTGACTGAGCAACAATATTTGTCGCTATGATTGAAAATAATCCAATCAGAAAAAATTTTATAGTTTTCATTATATTAAAATTATGATAGTTATAAACAAATAGAGTATTTATA
>PHDP01000038.1 GCA_002842655.1 Bacteroidetes bacterium HGW-Bacteroidetes-14 | reverse complement strand
TCATCTGCACTAGGCGTTTGCTTTCTCCATTACGAGACGACCTCTGTAGAAACCGCACTCAGGACAAACTCTGTGGTATAGAACTGCCGAACCGCAGTTTGAACATGTGCCTAGTGTAGGCAACTCAGCCTTATAGTGAGTTCTGCGCTTGTTTCTGCGTTGCTTGGAAATTCTGTGTTTTGGATGTGCCATTATTATAAAATTTAACAGTATTAATTCAATAAATCTTTCAACTTTTCAAACGGAGAGTCTGTTTTTTTATCTGCACTCTCTCCTGATCCCAGATCTTTAAGCTTGTTCAACATCAGCGGGTTGCATTTTCCCTTTGGGTGCACCCTCTGAAGCGGCAGGCTCAGACAAATATAGTCGTACAGGAACTGACTCAAATCGAGTTCAGCTTCCGACGGATCAAGGATCATGACATCATCACTCTCCTCTTCTCCAACGCTTCTCACAAACTTAACTATAAGATTAAGAGAAGTATTTACCGGAATTTCAAGGTCTTCGAGGCATCTGTCGCACTCTGAAACCACTTTACCCTTTACAGTACCCGAGATTTTGATCCATGTCGCCTCTTTCTCCAGAACCACATCTGCCTGCAGGGCAGCTTCAGAAATAAGAGTCTCCCCGAACTCCTGAATAAAGGCGGAGTCTATTGCAAAGGCATATTCATGCTTTCCAACCGACAAGCCCTTTATGGGTATTACAAAATCTTTATGTACAACTTTACTCATAAGCAAAATGAGCCTGCAAAGTTAATCTAATTTTCTAAAATACCAACAGATTACTGAGCCTTTCTCCTTTTTCTCTCATTCTCATCAAGATATATCTTTCTAAGTCTGATAGATTTTGGAGTAAGTTCAACCAGTTCGTCCTCCTGAATGTACTCAAGAGCCTCCTCAAGTGAGAAGATGATTGGCGGAACAAGAACTGCCTTGTCATCTGTACCCGAAGCACGAACGTTTGTAAGTTTCTTGGTTTTGCAAAGGTTAATACCCATATCATCACCTCTTGAATTCTCACCAACCACCTGTCCGGCATAGATCTCATCACCCGGGTGAATAAAGAACTTACCCCTGTCCTGGAGCTTGTCCATTGAGTATGCAATTGCTGTACCTGTATCAATAGATATCAGGGAGCCGTTGTTTCTTCTCTCAATTTCGCCCTTGAATGGCTCGTAAGCTTTAAAGCGGTGAGATACAACTGCTTCGCCCTGAGTTGCAGTCATAAGATTGCTTCTCAGACCAATAAGTCCTCTTGAAGGAATATCAAAATCGAGGTGTACCCTCTCCATTCTGTGTTCCATATGAAGAAGTGAGCCTTTGCGTCTTGTAACCATCTCAATAGCCCGTCCAACCATATCTTCAGGGAGGTCAATGGTTAAATGCTCAATTGGCTCGCATCTGTGTCCGTTTATTGTTTTATCAAGAACCTTAGGCTGACCAACCTGCAGCTCAAATCCTTCGCGCCTCATTGTCTCAATCAGAACCGAAATATGAAGTACTCCGCGTCCGTAAACCACAAATGAATCGGCAGTAAGCCCCTCTTTAACCCTGAGCGCAAGATTCTTCTCAAGCTCCTTCTCAAGCCTCTCCTTGAGGTGTCTTGAAGTTACAAGTTTACCTTCGCGGCCAAAGAACGGTGAATCGTTGATTGTAAATAGCATACTCATAGTAGGCTCATCAATTGCGATTGGAGGAAGTGGCTGAGGATTCTCGGCATCTGCAAGCGTATCCCCAATTTCAAATCCCTCAATACCAACAACTGCACAGATGTCTCCGCTTATAACCTCATCTACCTTTATCTTTTCAAGTCCGGAAAAGATCATTACATCTTTAACCCGTACCTTTTCAAATGTCACTCCGTCTCTTTTGCAGAGAGTAAGATTCATACCCGGTCTTAGCGCACCTCTGTGAAGTCTTCCGATTGCAATACGCCCCACATATGGAGAGTATTCAAGAGAAGAGATAAGCAGCTGAGGTGTTCCCTCATATGCCTCCGGCTCAGGTACAACTTCAAGGATTGTATCAAGCAGTGCTGTGATATCATTTGTTGGAGTTTTCCAGTCAAGAGACATCCATCCCTGTTTAGCACTACCGTAAACTGTTTTGAAATCCAGCTGCTCCTCTGTGGCATTAAGGCTGAACATCAAGTCAAAAACCTGCTCGTTCACCTCGTCGGGACGGCAGTTTGGTTTGTCTACCTTGTTAATAACAACAACGGGCTTTTTGCCCATCTCAATAGCTTTCTGAAGTACAAACCTGGTCTGGGGCATAGTGCCCTCGAACGCATCAACAAGAAGCAGAACACCGTCTGCCATGTTAAGAACACGCTCCACCTCTCCGCCAAAGTCGGCGTGGCCCGGAGTGTCAATAATGTTGATTTTGTAATCCTTGTAAGGTACCGATACGTTCTTGGCAAGAATTGTAATACCCCTCTCTCTCTCAAGGTCATTGCTATCCATTATAAGCTCTCCCAGCTTTTCTGCTTCTCTGGATATCTTTGCCTGGAGAATCATTCTGTCCACCAGTGTGGTTTTGCCGTGATCGACGTGAGCGATGATGGCAATATTTCTTATTTTTTGCATAATGTGGCCGCAAAAGTAGATATAAAATATTATTTTTGCCCCCGATTTCATAAAAAACTCCCATCTCATGACCGAAAAAATCCTTATTATTGATTTTGGATCACAGTTTACACAACTTATTGGAAGGCGACTTCGCGAGTTAAACGTTTACTGTGAGATAGTTCCGTTTAACAAAATTCCCAAACCGGACGAAAGCGTAAAAGGAATAATTCTTTCGGGAAGTCCGTTTTCTGTGAGGGAGTCAAATGCTCCACAGGTAGATCTTTCAGAAATTAAGGGAAAAATGCCGCTTATGGCAATCTGCTACGGGGCACAATATCTTGCAAAACATTTCGGAGGAGATGTTAATGCCTCAGTTGCGAGAGAATACGGCAGAGCAATGCTTACAATTGACGACAGCAGCTGCCCTCTCTTTGCCGGAATAAAATCAGGTTCACAGGTATGGATGTCGCACGGAGATACTATCACGGCACTACCAACCGGAGCTGTTCCGGTTGCATCAACAGGTGACATTAAAAATGCAGCATACAGAATTGAAGGAGAACAGACATACGCTGTTCAGTTTCACCCGGAAGTATACCATACAACCGAAGGAAGCAATATCCTCAGAAACTTTGCAATGAATATCTGCGGCTGTACAGGTGACTGGACACCCGATTCATTTATTGAAACAACAGTAAAAGAGCTTAAGGATAAACTTGGAAATGACAGAGTGATTCTTGGTCTGTCAGGCGGTGTTGATTCAACTGTCGCTGCGGTGCTCCTCAACAGAGCCATTGGCAGCAATCTTTACTGTATTTTTGTTGACAACGGCCTGCTAAGAAAAGACGAATTTGAATCTGTACTTCACTCATACAAGGATATGGGGCTGAATGTAATTGGAGTTGATGCGGGCGCAAGATTTATGGAGTCTCTCAGGGGAGTTTCAGATCCTGAACTCAAAAGAAAGGCAATAGGTAAAACCTTTATTGAGGTATTCGATACCGAATCTCATAAAATCGAAAATGTCAGCTGGCTTGCACAGGGTACAATCTATCCGGATGTTATTGAGTCAGTCTCTGTAAACGGTCCATCAGCAACAATCAAGTCCCACCACAATGTGGGAGGGCTCCCGGATTACATGAAACTGAAGATAGTTGAGCCACTCAGGTCACTGTTTAAGGATGAGGTAAGAAGAGTTGGGAGAGCACTGGGCATAAGGACTGAACTTATTTCCAGACATCCGTTTCCAGGCCCCGGTCTTGGTATAAGAGTTCTGGGCGAAATTAACGAAGAGAAATTAGCCATTTTAAAAGAGGCCGATGCAATTTTCATCAACTCTCTCAGAGAGAGCGGACTTTATAATGAAGTGTGGCAGGCAGCTACAATTTTATTGCCAATCAAGTCAGTTGGAGTTATGGGAGATGAAAGAACCTATGAATACACCATCGCATTACGGGCTGTAACATCAACAGATGGTATGACTGCAGACTGGGTTCACCTGCCATACGAGTTTCTGGCTAAGGTTTCCAATGACATTATAAATAAAGTTAAGGGGGTGAACAGAGTCGTATACGACATCTCTTCAAAACCCCCTGCAACAATAGAATGGGAATAATTCCCGTCTCTGCTACTTAACTTTTGTTGAATCGCAGCATGCTTTTGTAGAATCTGCATGTGTGTGAGTTGAATCACCACAGCAAGCCTTGGTTGAATCAGCTGCAGGAGTAGCAACCTCTTCTGTGTTTCTGTTTCCGCATGATACGCAAAGTGCCGCAAAGGCAAGAATCAATAGAGCTTTTTTCATAGTCTTGAAATTTGTTTTATGGGTTAGAAATTAATATTAATCCCGGCAGAAAAGAGCCGTCCGGGCATTGGAAATCCGTAATTGATAGTATAGTTTTCACCGGCAAGGTTATCACCCTTAATGAAGAGTGTTGTTGCAATTGCCCCGAACTTATGGTTCCACGATGCCGACGCATTTACAAGCATGTAGTTTTCCTCAGCAACAGGATTTGGCTGAAGTGAAACATAAAGGCCACCTGTATACTGTATACCTGCAGAGAAGCTGAAGGTTCCGGGAGCATATACTGCATTCAGGTTGAACATATGTTCAGGTGCTGCAAGCATTGGCTTGTCTGTTTTGAGATAAGAGTAATTTGATGAAAGCACCAGATTTGCAAGAACTCCCGCCTTCGCCTCAATTTCAAAACCTTTATTTGTAAACTCACCAGTATTTGTATTAACAGGTCTGCCGTCAACCATCGCAACCTGAATTAAATTATCTCCTGTAATCAGAAAGAGTGCGAGCTCTGCAGAAAATCTTCCTTCTGCAATACTCTGAATAAAAGAGAGCTCTCTGTTAAGAATCCTTTCCGGTTTCAGGCCCGGGTTCTGAGGAGGAAACATATACATCTCCCTGATGTTAGGGCTTCTGAATCCTTTAGATAAGATAAACTTTACAGTACTTCCCATAAGCGGTCTGAGTGTTGCCCCTGCCTGCGGAATGAGTTCACCTCCAAATACGGAATTGTTTTCATATCTGAGTCCCCCGTTTAAAGTAAGGATGCTGAATAACTCCTGCTGAACAATTGCATATGCAGCGAGTTCTGAAACACTTTTATCCACAATTTGCACAGCAACGGCAGAGGATTCCGGCACAGGAACATTTGAAGCCTTTCCGCCCCAGTTCTTCCAGTCTGCGCCAACTGTTATCCTGTTCCCCTTAAAAGGAGAGAAACTTTCATAAAGCATAACGCCCATATTGTGGTCAAAAGAGGAGAAGAGAGTATTCCGCGGAGTCCCTCCGGCAAAATAACCGTCGTTTATCAGGTGATCACCAAAACCATAATAAGCCTTAATCATTCCGGACAGTTTGCCGGTACTGTTTTCAAGTGCAACCGAAGCTGAGCCGCGGAGAATATCTATGGTATTGTCGTAAATTGGCTTATCTGTACGTCCGGGATTCTGACCTTTTGTCTTTGCCAGGGAAAGGTCTGCAACCAGTCGGAATTTATTGCTGAATTTCCACGCAGCTTTAGCAAAACCATTGGTTATTCTGAAGGCCGAATTCTCTCTGTGTCCGTCTGTTCTGTCGTGGTTGACAGATACAAAAGAGGAGAATTTTCCATTTGACCAGCCATTGCTCACCAGATACTTCTGAGTATTGTAAGAGCCATACATTAAACGGACTCTTGTATCACTTCCGGGAGAATCCTGACTGTGGGTAATTACATTGATAATCCCTCCCGCAGCATTAGATCCGTAAATAAGAGAACCTGGCCCCCTGAGCACCTCAACCCTGTCTGCATCAGAAGCGACATATAAATCCGGCAGTGCATGGCCGAATATCCCGGCCCACTGAGGCTGACCATCCAGCATAAGCAGAACTTTATTACCCTGCCCCACCCCTCTGATATTTACAATACCGGCTGAGCCCTCAGAGACTCCAAAGCCTGTTACCCCTTTCTGTGTAACAAACAGCCCCGGGACTTCACGGGAAACCACCGGCAGAAGTGCAGAATTTGCAGTTGCCTCAAGCCTTACAGACGGAACAACGGTAATTGTATTGGGTACCAGCCTGCGGTTGGTTACGCTCTTGGTAACAGTAACAACGGCTGAATCTATATTGCGGAATTTTATGGTATCTTCGGAAGATGCATACGAAGTTTCAGAGACTAACGCTATTGAAACAGGAAGCAACAGATGAAGGTATACGAACAATCGGGATCTTTTCTCGGTCATCGGTTTTCAGGTGTTTGAAATGCAAATATAACAATTCCTTTCAATCAACCGCGGGGATGAGCTCTCAGAATTCCCTCACGCCACCTTTCACTGTTAACATGGGTATAAATCTCTGTTGTAAGTATACTTTCATGCCCCAGCATCTCCTGTACAACCCTGAGGTCTGCACCGTTTTCCACAAGATGAGTAGCGAAAGAGTGACGGAAAGTATGAGGTGAAATTTCTTTGGTTACACCTGCATTCAGAGCCATTTTTCTAACCAGAATAAAGATCATCTCCCTTGAGAGTTTCCCTCCCCTCCTGTTCAGAAAAAGAATGTCTTCACATCCCTTTTTAATATTTTGAGTGCGTCTCTTTCCCATATAAAGGTTAACAGCTTCAATTGCCGGAGCACCTATCGGCACAAGCCGCTGCTTACTCCCCTTACCGGTAATTCTCACGAATGATTCATTAAAAAAGAGATCCGAAATTCTCAGTCCGGTAAGCTCAGAAACCCTTAACCCGCATGAGTATAACACCTCTGCTATGGCTTTGTTCCTGTGCCCCTCATCAGCCGACAAATCTGCCGAGTTAATTATATCCTCAATTTCCTTTACCGAAAGCACAGATGGAAGGTATTGCTGAATCTTGGGCGGATCTATCTGCTCAGTTGGATCTTTCTGAATCTTTCCTTCCATCTCCAGATATTTGAAAAAAGCCCTCAGCGAGCTGATAAGCCTTGCCTGCGACCTTTTTGACAGCCCTTTTGAGATCTGTTCAGACAAAAATGCAGAAATCTGGCCGCTGTCTGCATATTCAGGAGAGAAGCCCTCTGATATGTTTTCTGAACAGTAAATCACGAACTTTTCCAGGTCAGACCTGTATGCAGAGATAGTGTTTGAAGAGAGTGACCTTTCCAAACGGAGGTATAAGCAGAATTCTGCTGCCAAATTGTTACGATTGTCGCTTTTCAAATAAAATTGAATTACTTTTGCAGCAAATTTAACGAGAATTATGGTGCAAAAGAAAACAAAAATTGTCTGTACTGTTTCCGACAGGAATTGCAGTACCGAATTCATTGAGTCCCTTTACAATGAAGGAATGAATGTGGTGAGAATCAACTCTGCGCACACTACACTGAACTCCTCTCTCGAGATTGTAAAGAACACAAGGAAAGTTTCCGACAAGATAGCTATCCTCATAGACACCAAGGGTCCTGAGATTAGAATTACTGAAATGAACCCTCCTGAAGGATTCAGGGTAAAGGCTGGTGATATTGTTTACTTTGCAGATGATATAAAGGGAATTTCTGGAAATTTCCTTCTCTACACAAATTATGGCGACTTTGTAAAGGATGTGCCAACAGGTGCAAATGTTCTTATTGACGATGGTGAAATCAAGCTGACCGTTATCGAGAAGAAAAACGGAAAGATGAAGTGCCTGGTAGAAAACGACGGCGTTATTAAAGGCAAAAAGAGCATCAATGTGCCTAATGTTTCCATTAAACTTCAGTCAGTTACTCAGAAAGACCATGATTTTATTGTATGGGCCATTGAGAATGACCTCGACTTTGTTGCTCACTCATTTGTCAGAAGCAAAGCAGACCTGGACGAGGTAAACAAAATTATAAAGAAATACGACAGCCATCTGAAGGTGATAGCCAAAATTGAAAACAGAGAGGGTGTGGACAATATTGATGAGATTCTGGACAACTGTTACGGAGTTATGGTTGCCAGGGGCGACCTTGGTGTGGAGATAGAGGCAGAAAAAATTCCGGTTATTCAGAGAAGTATAATCAGAAAAGGGCACACCAAGCAGAAACCTGTTATTATTGCAACACAGATGCTGCACACTATGATTGACAACCCCCGTCCAACAAGGGCCGAGGTAAGTGATGTGGCAAATGCTATTTATCAGAGTACAGATGCAATTATGCTCAGCGGAGAGACTGCAAACGGGAAATATCCGGTAGAAGCAGTTAAGACTATGACCAACATTGCTCTCGAAATTGAACAGCAAATTAATCCTTCTACTGACATTAAACTTGAAAATGTAACCTGGCATACCGCAGAGGTCCTGGCAAGGTCACTTGTATATGCAACATGTCAGTTACCAATTAAGGCTATTGTAATTGACACCATGACAGGTCGCACCGGTCGTTATGTATCTGCATTCAGACCAAAGGTTCCGATTTTCTCAAAGTGCTACAAGCCTTATGTTATGAGAGAGCTGGCCCTGTCATACGGAGTATACAGCTACTTTGTCTCACCTGCACCATCCAAGGACGATTTTGTAAAGGAGTCTGCTCAAACCCTTCTTGATGAGAAGATGGTATCTACATCAGATATGATTGGAGTACTCGCCGGCAGCTTTGGTGTGCAGGCAGGTGCCTCTTTCATAGAAATCAGTACTGTAGAGAGAATGATATCATAACAGGAGAAACCTGTTACTCTTTTTTATCTGAAAAATATTTACAAAATGCACTGAGGCCGCACCCGGTGCATTTTGGTTTTCTGGCCACACAAACATACCTGCCGTGAAGAATCAGCCAGTGATGTGCAATTGCCCTTTCGTGCTCCGGAATATTTCTGGTCAGGTCATTTTCAACCTCCAGAACATTTTTGCCCCTGGAGAGACCCAACCTGCGTGAAACACGAAAGACATGTGTATCAACAGCTATAACAGGCTTTCCGTAGATCACAGATGCAATAACATTGGCCGTCTTTCTTCCGACTCCGGGGAGGAGCTGAAGTTCTTCCGGATCCTCCGGCACTACAGATCCAAAGCGCTCTGCAAGCATTCTGGACATACCTGAGAGGTGCCTGCTTTTATTGTTGGGGAATGTAACTGAAGAGATTAAAGATAGCAACTCATCCTGAGAAGCCTCAGACATGGACCTGGCATCAGGATACTTTTCAAACAATTTTGGAGTTACGAGATTAACCCGCTTGTCTGTACACTGTGCCGAGAGAATAACGGCAACTACTAGTTCAAAGGGATTTCTGAAATGGAGCTCCGTCTCTGCAACTGGCATATTTTGGGCAAACCACTCAAGCACTCTGCCGTATCTCTCCTCTCTTTTCATTATAAAAAAAACTTATTCCAGAATACCCTCCTCAAGCAGCTGAGACATATCAATCTCCTGCATTGCTTCAATCTCTGTACAGGTAAGGTTTTCACACATCATAACCCTTCCCGGGTACCTTTTGACAATTGACCGGTTGTGTGTTACAATTATAATCGCAGGACTCTCTTCCCGGTGAATCTTCATAAGAAGGTTCATTATATCGTTTGCCGTTTCTGTATCTAGATTACCCGTTGGCTCATCTGCCAGAATTATTTCAGGATTGTTAAGAAGAGCTCTGGCAATTGCCACTCTCTGCTGCTCACCGCCGGAAAGCTGATGTGGCATTTTGTGCGCCTTAAGCTGCATCCCCACACTTTCAAGTCTTGACTTTATGATGGAATCTATATCGTGTGCAGCTTTCCAGCCTGTGGACTGAAGGACAAACTTAAGGTTTTCATATACACTTCTGTCCGTAAGAAGCTGAAAGTCCTGAAAAACCACTCCAATCTTTCTTCTCAGCAGGGGAATCTCTTTCTGCTTAATATTTCTCAGGTCAAAACCAGCAACAGTTGCCTCTCCCTTTGTCAGCGGAATCTCAGCAATCACAGATTTTATGATTGAGGTCTTTCCGCTTCCCACCCTTCCAATGATATAGAGCAGCTCTCCCCTTTTCACTTTAAGATTAAGCTCGGAAACTATCAGGCTCTCCTCTTTGACGATGTCTGCACCGCTAATGGATATTATAGGTTCAAAAGGCTCTGTCGGCATAATATTTGACTGTTAATTCATGCAAATTTACTAAATTTGCTCTATTCATAAAAAGAAATCAGAAATGATTATAAACAGAAGGTTATTGCAGACCATTGCGGTCATGGCTGTACTTGTATCTCAGATTACACCTGCAGCCTTTTCACAGGAGAGAGAGGACTTCCGCAGCAAGATAGAAAAGGCTAAACAACTTTACGACAAAGCACTTTACCCTGCATCATACAAAGAGATTACAGAAGCACTCTCAGAAGCACGCTCCTCGTCTCTCTCTGAATATGCAGACGCCGAGGCACTTGCCGTTCTATGTGCAATTGAGATGCAAATGCCAAACAGCGAGGGGCTGGTAAGTGAATATCTTACCAAATATCCATATTCCAGTGAAAAGGAGACAATTCTCCTCAGACAGGCTGCATACTACTTCAATCTTCAGGATTATGTGAGGTCATTTGAAATTTTATCCTCAATTAACCAGAATAGCCTCTCCTCTGCCCAGAAGACAGAGTTCAACTTCAGGCTAGGATACTGCCACATGAGGACAGGCAGACTTGATGAGTCGGGAAGATTGTTTGGAGAGGTTATTAAGGCTCCGTACAGCACTTACACTAACCCCTCAAAATACTATATAGCCTATGTAGCTTACATGCAAAAGGATTTCCGCAAGGCTATCGAACTCTTTTCAAAAATTGAGGGAGACCCGCGTTTTTCTGTTCTGGCATCATATTACTCGCTCGAATCCAGATTTATGCTCAAGGATTATGAGTATGTCACATCTAAGGGAGAGCTCCAGTTTAAGGCACTTTCGGGGGAATTCCGCACAAAGGCTGCCAGAATTCTCTCTGAGGCATTTTTTGCAAACGGCAATGTTGAAAAGGCAAACTACTACTTTGAACAGTTCTCTTTTGCCAGCCGCGATCTTAGCCGCAATGACATGTACTATTCGGGAATCATCGCCTATTCAATGAAAAACTTTCCGCAGGCTATCGCAGCCTTCAATAAACTGGGAGAAAGCAATGATACCATAAGTCAGAACGCACAATACCACCTTGGTCACAGCTATATTCAGACCAAAAACAAACAAAGTGCTCTTGTGGCTTTCAGAAATGCGTCAAGATACACCTTTGACCCTGCAATAAGGGAGGACGCGATGTTCAATTATGCCAAGCTCTCATTCGACCTAAACTCAGACATTACAGCTTTCAGGCAGTATCTCTCTGAATTCTCACCTGCAGATTCAAAGTATAACGAAATTCAGAATTACATAGCATCAGCTTCACTGCTTGCAAAAGATTACAAGGCAGCCATAGAGGCTTTAAGGCTCATCAGGTTTCCGCAGCAGCGCGACATGGTAAATCTTCAGAAAGCTGCTTTTTTGAGGGGAATGCAGCTTATTGAACTTGGGGCATACAGAGATGCCGTCCCAAATCTGGAACTGGCAGTGAACAACGGAAATTACAATCAGCCTGTAAGAGATCTTGCCAGACTCTGGCTTGCAGAGGCATACTACAGAGACAATCAGTTTTCAAAATCTGCCGAGCTTAACCTGATACTGGCAAATAACAGCAGATTCAGACAAACACCTGAATACCCTCTTGCACTCTATAATCTGGCATACTCTTATTTCAAGAATGGCAATTTTGCCCAGGCAGAGCAGTGGTTTTTAAAGTATATCGCATCGCCGGGCAATACAGGCTACACATCAGAAGCAAAATTAAGGCTTGGTGACGCCTTGTTTATGCAGCGCAAATATCAGGCAGCAAGTGACTATTTTTCTCAGGTCTCCTCTTCAGACATTAACGCGTATACTTATGCCAGATACCAGACTGCTGTTGCCAGAGGACTTATGGGAGATGATGCCGGAAAAATTTCAATTCTTAAATCACTTGCTTCGTCGGGAGAGAGAAGCAGGCTGCACCCAGAAGTTGTTTATGAACTTGGCAGAACATTGGTTCAGACAGGGGACAACTCAGGAGCAAAAGGATATTTTCAGGAGTTAACGAACAGACACAGGGAGAGCAGTTATTTTCCAAAAGCGCTTCTTGAGCTTGGACTTATAGCCCTCAATAACGGCTCCCAGGAAGAGGCAATTGGATACTACAAGCAGATACTGGAGGTTGCGCCACAGTCACAGGAGGCACAGGATGCAATAGCCGGACTTGAAAATATCTATCAGGAGAGAGGAGATGCAGAGGAGTTCCTCAGCTACCTGGATAATACAGGACTCTCTAAAGCCAGAAGCACAGACGACCGGGAGCTGATTCTCTTTGCATCTGCAGAGAAGCTTTACCTCTCAGGAAACTACCCCGGAGCCCTTAGCTCTCTCTCATCGTTCCTGGCCCGTCACCCCAACAGCAGCAAAAAGGCGCAGGCCTGGTTCTACATGGGTGATTCTTACAACAGGACCGGAAAACCTGAGCTTGCAATTGACTCATACAGGAAGGTAATGGAGACAGGTGAAGGTTCATTTACTGAGCTAGCCACACTCAATTATGCAAGACTCTCCTATCAGCTTGAAAATTACAAACAGGCTCTGGAGGGATACTCATCGCTAATGCTAATTGCAAGACTTGAGAACAACAGAACAGAGGCACAAATGGGTCGTCTTAACTCATTCTATATGGATAAACAATGGGAAAATGCCGTTGCAGAATCGAAGAGAATTGACACCAGAAATCTGTCTGAGACACAAAAGAGCCGGGTGAAATATATTGAAGCAAAGTCTCTTTTTCTTACAGGCAACAGAACAGAGGCACTTCCTCTTCTCAGAGAACTTTCAAAAAACAAGATTGGGGCAGAGGGCGCAGAGGCTGCCTTCCTGCTTATTTCAAATGCCTTTGACAACGGGGATTTTACCACTGTTGAGAAAGAGACATTTGCATTTTCTGACTCCGGTTCTCCTCAGACATACTGGCTGGCCAAAAGTTTTATACTCCTGGGTGACACCTATGCAGAGAAGGAGAACTGGGAGCAGGCAAAAGCAACTTACGAAAGTATTCTTGAGAGTTACAAGCCACGGGAGGCTGATGACATCGCAGACCAGATAAGGATGAGACTTAGCAAACTTCAAAACAGATAATGAGAATGAAAACAAAATACATTATACCAAAACTGACTTCATTCACTGCAATTACTGCTATGATAATGCTAACCGGAGGTTCAGCAGATGCTCAGCAGAAAATTGACCCAACACTTGAGGTTAAGCGTGAATTTGACGGAAAGCTTATGGAGATTCAGAAGAGCAGGCTGAATACCTCATTTGCCGACTCCATAGCAAACTTTAATCTGTCGTTTGACTATACAATTTTCAACAAGCCTGTGAGAGACCTTTATGAGTTTTCTCCACTCCCCTCTGCACAGATTGAGAGGAGCGGCAAACCAAAGTTTCCGGTTTTTCAGGCAGACATATCTGCAGGAGCACCCTTCTCACCGCAGGCAAAGGTTTATTATCAGCCTAACCTCCCAACAGGACTGTCACTGCTGGTTCACGGCAGCCACGAATCCTGGTTTGGGAAACTTCCGTCCGTAACAGTATCCGGCGATGAAGCACTTACTACAGCAAATAATGTTTCTGCCCCATCATGGAAAAATGACTTAGGAACAATGTTTGGATATTCATGGAACAAGGGAAGAGCCGGAATCAAGCTGAATTACGAAAACAATCTGGCGAGTTTTCACGGATTTACAGATGAAGATATGCCTGCACCTCTTGACGACATAAGAGTTGTGGCCGGTTTCCCTATAAGAAACCACTCAAAGTACTCAAACAGGTATATGATTGATTCTCTCTCCAGAACTTTTAATATTTTTAAAGGAGGACTCTTCGTTAAATCTGCAAACGCCTCTCCAAAGGCATTTCATTACAACGTTGAACTGGATTACAGCAACCTTTCTGACAGGGGAACGTATATGAATTCCTATGAAATTAATCCGCTGCTTAGCATAATTGTTCCGGAGAAAAGCAGAAAGGAAAATCATATAAGGGCTAAGGCAGATTTTGGTCCCAGCTTCGCAAAGGATCATAAATTTCTGGCCGGAGTGGAATTTGAGACCGCAAACAGTGCAGGAACAGACACTCTTGGAAGAAGCTCCCTCACTGTTCATCCAAGATACCTTTTCACAAGGGGAAGATGGGTTCTGGAGGCAGGAATTAAAATCAATAAATTCTGGGAACCATACGATGAGGGATTTAATTTTTTCTTTAGCGGAAAGGCCTCAATAGAGCTTGTTAAAAATTCACTCTGGTTTTATGCCATTGCAGACGGAGGCAATAATTTCCGCACATACGCAGAGATGTTGCAGCAGAACAACTGGGTAGATGCAGAGGCTCCAATCAGAAATACCGTAACTCCTTTTTCCGGCAGAGCCGGATTAAAGGGCCAGCTTGCAGACAGATTATCGTTTCATGTGTACGGAGGTTATGCCACATATAAAGATCAGATCTTTTACATGGCATACGATGACACAACAATGTTTGGAATCCGTAATGCATTTGGCACCTCATACGCAAAACAGGAGAGATTTACAGCCGGAGGCGAAATTTCGTGGAAATCCGACAGTTTTGATGCAGGAGCAAGTGCTGAGTACAACCACTGGTCAAGAAGCGACTCTCTCCCCTCTTATCACTACGCTCCGCTGGAACTTAAGATGCATGCGAGCTATAACTGGAGAGAACGAATCTTTGCAGGAATAAGGCTTTCACACAGGTCAAAGGTTCCCGTTCTGGAGAAGTTTTCAGACCCGGTAAAGGTATCTGACCCGGGAGTTGTTTACGCCCGTTCATTTACCCGTCTGGACCTGAATGCCAGCTATGTATACAATAAAACCTTTGCCTTTTATCTGAACATCAACAACTTGCTTAATTCAAAAGGAATCACATACATGAATTATGCACAAAGAGGTATAAATGCTAAGGCGGGCGTTGTTATAACTCTTTGATATTCTATATTTTATAACATTTTAAAAACCTGATAATTTCTCGAAAATTATTAGGTTTTTTTATCCCTTTTCATTAACTTTGTAACCTTAAAACAGAGATTGGAAAAAGATGATTGAAAATGGATCCCAGACAGGCAGCGGACAATATTCTGCTGACAGTATTCAGGTATTAGAAGGATTGGAGGCGGTAAGAAAACGCCCGTCAATGTATATAGGAGATGTTGGAAGCAGAGGATTGCACCACCTGGTGTACGAGGTTGTGGACAACTCTATAGACGAGGCTCTGGCAGGTTACTGTACAGACATCGAAGTCAAAATTAATCCTGACAATTCAATTACAGTAGAGGATAACGGAAGGGGTATCCCCACAGGCATGCACGAGAAAGAGGGCAGGTCTGCACTTGAGGTTGTACTTACTGTTCTTCACGCAGGTGGAAAATTCAGCAAAGATTCATACAAGGTATCCGGTGGTCTTCACGGCGTGGGTGTATCCTGCGTAAATGCTCTTTCTGTCCATCTGACAGCAGAGGTGCACAGAGATGGACAGCACTTCATTCAGGAGTTTGAGCGCGGAATTCCTCTCTACCCTGTAAAAGTTGTGGGAGACTCAGATAAAAGAGGAACAATAATTACTTTCAAGCCAGACAGCGAAATTTTTGTACTTGGCACTGAATATAATTATGAAATTCTTGCAACAAGACTAAGAGAACTTGCATACCTTAACAAGGGAGTCAAACTTGTACTTGAAGATTTGCGGGACAATGACAACTCAGAAGAGGGCGAAGCCTCAGAAAGCAAGAGCAGAAGAGAGGTATTCCACTCAGAACTTGGATTGCTGGAGTTTGTCAAATATCTCGACGGAACTCGCGAAAAACTTACAGAGAAACCAATCTATCTGGAAGGAGACAAAAGCGGTATTCCTATTGAGATTGCAATGCAATACAATACAGGTTTTACAGAAAATATCCACTCTTACGTTAACAATATTAACACAATTGAGGGGGGTACTCACCTTTCCGGTTTCCGCAGGGGACTTACAACAACTCTCAAAAATTACGCAGATAAAAACGGACTGCTTACTAAGCTGAAGTTTGAAATTGATGCTGCCGACTTCCGTGAGGGTCTTACTGCTATTATCTCCGTTAAGGTTCAGGAGCCTCAGTTTGAGGGTCAGACCAAAACCAAACTCGGTAACTCAGAGGTTATGGCTGCCGTATCTCAGGCTACAACCGCAGCTCTTGAAAACTATCTTGAAGAGAATCCGAAGGATGCTAAAAACATTGTAGATAAGGTTATTCTTGCAGCAACAGCCAGACACGCAGCCAGAAAAGCACGTGAAATGGTTCAGCGTAAAACAGTTATGTCAGGAGCGGGACTTCCAGGCAAACTGGCAGACTGCAGCGACAGAGACCCGGAAAAATGTGAGGTATTTCTGGTTGAGGGAGATTCAGCGGGTGGTACTGCAAAGACCGGCCGCGACAGAATGTTCCAGGCAATTCTTCCGCTCAGGGGTAAGATTCTGAATGTTGAGAAGGCAATGGAACACAAAGTATTCGAAAGTGAAGAGATCAGAAATATCTATACTGCGCTTGGTGTGACAATAGGAACCGAAGAGGACAGCAAGGCGCTCAACCTTTCAAAACTCCGCTACCACAAAGTGATAATCATGACCGATGCCGACGTTGACGGAAGTCACATTGCCACTCTTATTCTGACATTCTTCTTCAGACATATGCTTGACCTTATTAAAAACGGCTATGTATACATTGCAACTCCTCCTCTCTACCTCGTTAAAAAGGGTAAACAGGAGCGCTATTGCTGGACTGAAGATGAGAGGAAAGAGGCTGTTCTCGCAATAGGAGGCGGCAAAGAGTCCGGAGTTGGTGTTCAGAGGTACAAAGGTCTCGGTGAAATGAACGCCGTTCAGCTTTGGGATACCACTATGAATCCTGAGACAAGGATACTTCGTCAGGTTACAATCGACAATGCCGCCGAAGCTGACAGAATCTTCTCAATGCTAATGGGAGATGAAGTTCCTCCAAGAAGAGAATTTATTGAAACACACGCTAAATACGCAAATATTGATGCTTAGAGAATTATCGTTTGCCCTCTTTACTGTTGCAGCCATCGCTTATTTTTGCACACCCGCAGAAGCCGGGACACCCAAAAGAAGAGATGAATCTGCAGGAGCGGCAATCAATATCCCCACATTTAAACTAAATATTCCGCCTCTTGCGGCGAATTACAACTCCCCAATTTTCAAACCGACATTTTCCACTCCGGTTCCAAAAATTTTCGACTTTATGAGAAATGTCGAATTCACTGACATGCCGGAAGAGTACGACATCTGGAGCGACAACAAGGTTAATCCGTATCAGGTCGATCTTGTAAATATGAAGGACACAGTTCTCATAGATCTAAGTACCTTTTCACATCCCGGTTCAAGACAGGTGACTTCAGATTTTGGCTTCAGAAAGTGGCGTTACCATTACGGAATTGACCTTAAAGTTGATAAAGGAGACAGTGTTTACTGCGCCTTTGATGGTGTAGTAAGAATTACCAAAAGGGCCCGTGATTACGGATACTATGTTCTGGTAAGACATATGAACGGCCTTGAAACTCTTTACGCCCACCTGAGCAGAATCCTTGTTAATCCGGGAGATACTTTAAAGTCCGGCGGACTGCTTGGACTTGGCGGAAGCACCGGACGTTCAACCGGAAATCATCTTCACTTTGAGACAAGGTACCTTGGAAATCCAATCAACCCCAATGATTTGATTGACTTCTCGAAATACTCGGTCAAAAATAATATCCTACTTCTCAATGCAAAGCATTTTGAATATAAAAAGGA
>PHDP01000146.1 GCA_002842655.1 Bacteroidetes bacterium HGW-Bacteroidetes-14 | reverse complement strand
ACTGCCACCAATCTGTCCTTAAGTTCGAGATCGGTTGTTTTAACTTTCTTTACGTTTATATTTGCCATAGTCAGTTACTAGAATTTAAGACCACCTTCGCGGGCGGCTTCTGCCAAACTTTTAACTCTTCCGTGATACAGGTAACCTCCGCGATCGAATGATACCTCTGAAATACCCTTCTCAATTGCACGTGTTGCAGCAAGTTTTCCGACAAGCTTTGCCACCTCAATTGCGGGTTTGCCTTTGCACTCTTCAACGATAGCTTTGTCAAGTGAACTTGCAGCTGCAAGTGTGATTCCCTTAACATCGTCGATGAGCTGAACATATATCTGTTTGTTGCTTCTGAACACAGCCAGTCTTGGTCTCTCGGCCACTCCGTTCACCACCTTGCGTATGCGGTGCTGTATTCTTTTTCTTCTTTCTATTTTATTTAAAGCCATATATCCTCTCCTTATTATTTAGCGCTGGCCGACTTACCGGCTTTGCGACGAAGTTGTTCACCAACAAACTTAATACCTTTTCCTTTGTATGGTTCAGGTTTACGCAGCGAGCGTATCTTGGCAGCAACCATGCCCAACAATTGCTTGTCGTAGCTGGTGAGAGTAAGTATCGGGTTAGCACCCTTCTTCAGAACCTCTGCAGTTGCCTTAATCTCCTTTGGAAGCTCGAGGTGGATATCGTGAGAGTAACCAAGGCTCATCTCAACAATCTGACCTTTCACTTCGCAGCGGTAACCAACGCCCACAAACTCTTGTTTGATTGTGAAGCCTTGAGATACGCCTGTAACCATGTTCTGGATAAGTGAACGGTAAAGACCGTGCATAGAACGGTGGCGTGGCTGCTCAGTAGGACGGGTAACTTTTACGGTGCTCCCCTCAACGGTAACTGTGATGTCTGCATCTACTTTCTGCACCATCTCACCAAGGGGGCCTTTAACCTTAACAACGTTTCCTGGTTCAACCACAAGGGTTACACCGGCCGGAAGGTTTACAGGTAATTTTCCTATTCGTGACATTATTAATTATTGTTTATAATAAATACTTGTTTTTAATAAACGTAGCAGATCACCTCTCCGCCAACATTAAGGTCTTTAGCCTCTTTATCTGTGATAATCCCTTTGGATGTAGATAAAATGGCAATTCCGAGTCCGTTGAGTACTCTTGGCATTTTTTCAACACCAACATACTGTCTGAGGCCCGGTGAGCTTATTCTTGAAATCTTTTTGATAGCAGATTTTTTAGTCTCAGGATGATACTTAAGTGCTATCTTAATTGTGCTGAATGGTGTTCCCTCAACAAGTTTGTAGCTGAGAATATACCCCTTCTCATGGAGAATGCGGGTAAGTTCGAGCTTCATCTTTGAAGATGGAATCTCAACAACTTTGTGTCCTGCAAGAGATGCGTTTCTTACTCTGGTCAGGAAGTCTGCAATTGGATCAGTCATTGTTAATACTTGTTTTTGTGATTCGACGCAATTTTACTGCGCCCGATATCCAATAAATAAATTTAATATGTAATTGTGGCACCCTGCCACAAATGTCTCTTACCAGCTGGCTTTGCGAACGCCCGGGATAAGACCTTTGCTGGCCATCTCACGGAACTGGATACGGCTGATACCGAAAACACGCATGTAGCCTTTTGGACGGCCTGTGAGCGAACAGCGGTTATGCTGACGTACAGGACTGGCATTTTTTGGAAGCAGGTCAAGAGCAGCATAGTCGCCGGCCTCTTTAAGAGCTTTGCGTTTTTCTGCATATTTGGCACATAACTTAGCGCGTTTTACCTCGCGTGCCTTCATTGATTCTTTTGCCATTATCTATCTCTTTATATTATTTCTTAATATTCTTGAAAGGCAGGCCGAATTCACGAAGTAGAGCAAATGCCTCTTCGTCTTTGCTGGCTGATGTAACAAAGGTGATCTCCATTCCGAGGATCTTTGTTACTTTGTCAATGTCAATCTCAGGGTAGATGATTTGCTCCTTGATACCCAGAGTGTAGTTTCCTTTACCGTCAAACTTCTCGTTAATACCTTTGAAGTCTCTGATACGTGGAAGAGAGATTGCAATAAGTCTTTCGAGGAACTCATACATCTTGGCTGCACGGAGAGTAACTTTAACACCAATTGGCATTCCCTTGCGGAGTTTAAAGTTAGAGATATCCTTACGAGAATATGTCTGAACTGCTCTCTGACCTGTAATAGTTGTAAGCTCCTGCTGGGCGATTTCCACCAGTTTCTTGTCTGCAGTTGCTGAGCCAACACCCTGGTTAATGGTAATCTTCTGAAGTTTCGGAACCTGCATTACAGAGGTGTAGCCAAACTCCTTCATAAGTTTTGCAACAATCTCGTCCTTGTACATCTTCTGCAGATTAGGAACATATCCCTTAGCTACTACCTGAGCACCCTCAGTTTTTGCAGCCTTTTCTGCTTTTGCTTTGCCTGCTGCTTTTGGCGCAGCGCCTGGTTTAGTACTTGCCATTATTTAATCTCCTCTCCCGATTTTTTCGAGTAACGAACTAATTTTCCCTTATCA
>PHDP01000037.1 GCA_002842655.1 Bacteroidetes bacterium HGW-Bacteroidetes-14 | reverse complement strand
AATGGCCTCCCGGTGCTCACGCGTAGGGTAGGCCATATTTCTTTCCCATCCGTACTGCGGAAACTCTTTTGCAATCTGCCGCATATATTCATCCCTGTGTGTCTTTGCCAGTACAGATGCTGCAGCAATGGAGGCATATCTGCCGTCTCCCTTTACAAAGCAGGTATGCTGAACCTTATTATATGGCTTGAACCTGTTCCCGTCTACTATTACAGAACCAGGTCTGGTCTTAAGCATATCGAGAGCTTTATGCATAGATGCAACAGATGCCCAGAGAATGTTCAGCTTGTCAATCTCTGTATTGTCCATACTTGCCACCGCCCACTCTGCAGCCTCCCTCTCGATAACCTCCCTGAGCCGGTCACGCTCCTTCTCCCTAAGCTGTTTTGAGTCATTCAGCAGCGGATCATAAAAATCGGGCGGCAAAATTACCGCCGCCGCAAACACCGGCCCTGCAAGGCAACCTCTCCCGGCCTCGTCACAACCCGCCTCAGCAACACCAGCTATATGATATGGCAATAACAAATCAGCAATAATTGAATAATAATGCGGTAAAGATAATAATGTTTTTTGTGCTGGATCTAGGGGTAAAAGAATCCAGGACCCTGCCACCTGCTAAAGTTTCCCACGTGCAATTTACCCCTGGGGAAAAGTGTCAAACGTCACATATACAGCGTGTTATAAAAACGTGCAGATTTGTGTAATGTGCTGGTTATAAGAAATCTGACACTTTTCCCCAGGGGTAAAATACCAAGCGCATTGACACCTGCCAGCCTAATTTCCATTCACCATATTATTAGCGCTTTACAAATCTCTGATTAATGAAAACCAGAGATTTGTAATTTTCAACAACCTAAATATTAGCAACATACAAATTAGGCTGGCAGGTGGGTTGCACGTGGGAAACTTTAGCACCTGTCAGCCTGATTTACAATCCGCTATATATCAACTGATTGTGATTTATGATTCTGGAAAATCCTAAACATTGCATTAGTTAAAACAAACATAATCAAATACATGTAAATTAGGCTGACATGTTGGTTAAAAAGGTACCGTCAGCTTTGCTGCCGGTGGTGGTGACGAATCTGCGCCGCAATTTCTGTTAACACCATGATATACAGATTATAACAAAAGACAAACTTTTCAATTCTAAAAGTTTGTCTTTTGTAAGTGTCAGTAATTTAATTCGTTAACAGAAATTGCGGCGCAGATTCGTCGCCCGCTCCAGCCGCAGGTTACTTATCCTGTTTTGAGTACTGAGCTATCTGATCTTTGAGAATTCCTATAAGATTGTTTCGGGTATTGATAGCGGCAATTTGTTCCTCGATTTTACCCTCGTATTCTGCTTTCATAAGGTTGCTCTTTGCCTCGCATTCGCGAAGCTGGCTGAGGAGATCTGCAATAGTTGCTTCCAGATTTGCAATCTTCTCAAATGCTTTTGCTGTTGAATCGCTGGCAATAATCTCTTCCGGTGTTGTTTTAAGAATCTTGCAAATGGACTCCAACTTAGGATGAATGAGAGAGGTTTCACCAACCTCTATTTTGCGGTAGCCGTTGAGTGACATTCCAATTTCACCGGCCATTTTCTCCTGTGAAATTCTGAGCTCTCTCCTTAGCCTGCCAATAGTCTCCTTTGCTTTGACCATATTCATAAAAACAAATATAGGTCTTGTTTCACAACAATAGTAACCTCAAAAAGTGCCATAAATAGATACAAATAGTATGTATTATATCTGTGTAAAATCTAAATTCAGAAAAATTAAATCTATAATCATAAAAATATGCACCTGAGGGCAAAATTGACTTGATGATTTAGCATACTTTTAGTGTGTAATTTCTGATGAAAATATTAGATAGACAAACTCAAGAAATAAAAAGTTGAGATATATAAATGAATTTTTAATCTCTAAAACGGAACTTTTAAAACTATAAAACAGAATTGTTGAACTTAAAAACTGATATTATGATTTCTAAAACAAAATTGACAGATGCAATGCAAACGCCTTTGAAAAACTTGTCCAGGGAAGAGTTTGGCAACCTTTTCTACAAACTCTTCGAAGAGGAGAAAATCTGCAAAAAGAGGTGCTTGTCGCCTGAAAAAGTGGCCATAAGCTTCGGATGCTCTGCAGATGAGCTTGATAGACGGCTCGAAGATACTACAGGGCTTACCCTGGATATGATTATGATGTTATACAGGTCTCAGAGGTGATGTCAGAGATTGGGATTCTGCAAGGGTTCTCCTTATTGTCGTTTCAAAAATAAATGTTAAATTTGATACCTCATGGCCTAATTAACTATAATTAACATATAATCAGGTAATTAATATGAAAGTTTATCCTACCCAAAACATTCGGAACATTGTCCTGCTTGGAGGCACGAAGTCTGGGAAGACAACGCTTGCAGAGACAATGCTGTTTGAAGGCAAAGTTATTGATCGCAGAGGAACAGTTGAAGCAAAAACTACTGTGAGTGACAATGCCGAAATTGAACAGATTTATCAGCGTTCGATCTATCCCACGCTGCTTTATACAGAGTTTATGGATCATAAGCTCAATATCATTGATACTCCGGGCTCCGACGATTTCATAGGTGGTGTTATCTCTGCCTTCAAGGTTGCAGATACAGGCGTTATGATTGTGAATGCACAGCAAGGTGTTGAAGTAGGAACCGAAATATTTGCCCGCCAGGCAGAAAAATGCAAAAAGCCTCTCATTCTGGGTGTAAACCAGCTGGATCATGAGAAGGCAAACTGGGAAGGTGCGCTTGAGTCAATCAGGCAGACCTTCGGAAAGAAAGTAGTTGTTATTCAGTACCCTGTTGAAACAGGTCCTGGCTTTAACAGCTTTATTGATGTTCTTAAAATGAAGATGTATCATTTCAAGGACGATAACGGAACAAGAGTTGAAATGGAGATTCCTGCAGAACACGCAGATCAGGCAGCAGAACTTCATCAGATACTTGCAGAGATGGCTGCAGAAAATGACGAAAAACTCATGGAGCTTTTCTTTGACAAAGGTCAGCTTGAGGAGGAGGAGATTCGCGCAGGTCTCAGAATTGGCCTCGCAAACTATGAAATCATGCCTCTCTTCTGCCTTTCAGGAAAGAAAGACATAGGTGTAAAGAGACTTATGGAGTTTGTCATCAATGTTGCACCATCACCGGACAAGACTGTTCAGAAACTTAAGGATGGCACAACAGTTCCTTGCGACGCAGCCGGACAGCCATCTGTATTTATATATAAAACTGCAGTTGAGCAGCACCTTGGAGAGGTTTCTTTCTTCCGTGTTATGTCAGGAAAGATTACAGAGGGAATGGATCTTGTTAATCCCGAGACCGGTTCAAAGGAGAGACTATCTGCAATTTATGCAGTTGCCGGAAAGAAAAAAGAGAAATGCACAGAGATGCTTGCAGGAGATATTGGATGTACTGTAAAGCTAAAATCTGTAAAGACCAATCAGACTCTCAACGGCGGAAACAAAGAGTGGGTTTTTGAACCTATCGTTTTCCCTCCGTCAAAATACCGTACTGCAATCAAGGCAAAAGTTGAGAAAGACGAGGAAAAGCTCGGAGAGATTCTTAACCGCGCACATGCAGAAGACCCGACTATTAAAATTGAGTATTCAAAAGAGCTCAAGCAGACTATCCTGAGCGGTCAGGGTGAGCACCATATCAACATTCTTAAGTGGCATATAAATAACACTCATAAACTTGAGATAGATCTATTCCCTCCTAAGATTCCTTACAGGGAGACAATTACCAAGGTTGCTATTGCAGACTACCGTCACAGAAAACAATCCGGCGGAGCTGGTCAGTTTGGTGAGGTCCACATTCTTATTGAGCCTGTTGTTGAGGGAGTAGCCGCCAACAACAAGTTTAAGATTGATGGCAAGGAGCTTGTTCTTAACCTCAAGGGTAAAGAGGAGTTCACAATGGACTGGGGCGGAAAGCTCGAGTACTACAACTGTATTGTTGGAGGTGCTATCGATGCCAGATTTATGCCTGCAATTCTTAAGGGAATCATGGAGAAAATGGAGGAGGGTCCTCTTACAGGATCTTACGCCCGCGATATCCGTGTATTCGTTTATGACGGAAAAATGCACCCGGTTGACTCAAACGAAATCTCATTCAAACTTGCCGGCAGAAACGCCTTTAAAGAGGCCTTCAAAAAGGCTGGTCCAAAGATTATGGAGCCAATCTATAATGTAGAGGTTCTTGTACCAAGCGACTGTATGGGTGATGTTATGAGTGACCTTCAGAACCGCAGGGCTATGATTGAAGGTATGAGCAGCGATAAGGGATTCGAAGTGCTTCGCGCCAGAGTTCCGCTTGCAGAGTTAAACAAGTATTCTACAACTCTTAGTTCACTTACATCCGGAAGAGCTACCTTTACCATGACTTATGCAGAGTACCAGCAGGTGCCTGCCGAGGTTCAGGACAAGCTGCTCAAGGAGTACGAAGCGAACGACAAAGAGGAATAATATTATTGATGATAAAGGCAACCGATATTAAAAAATTATACGGAAGCCTTCTGGTTCTCAAAGGAATAAATTTCGAGGCTAAGGAGGCTGAAGTACTAAGTATTGTTGGAGCAAGCGGGGCTGGAAAGTCCAGTTTGCTCCAAATTCTTGGTACCTTGTCCAGACCGGATTCAGGTACCGTTTCCATTGACGGCACAGACCTCTTCTCTATGGAGTCAAATGCACTGGCAGATTTCAGAAATAAGAAGATTGGGTTTGTTTTCCAGTTTCACCATCTGCTTCCGGAGTTTACGGCTCAGGAAAATGTGGCAATTCCTGCACTCATTGCAAAGGAGAGTATGGGCAGAGCGAGGGAGAGAGCGGCAGAGTTGCTCACATTCCTTGGACTCAGGGACAGGATGACACACAAACCATCCGAGATGAGCGGCGGCGAGCAACAGCGGGTTGCTATAGCTAGGGCGCTCATAAATAATCCAAGTGTCATTCTTGCAGATGAACCATCGGGAAACCTCGACACCGTTACTAAACAGGAGATTCACAGACTCTTCTTTGACCTTCGTGAAAAATACGGGCAGACGATTATTATTGTGACTCACGACAGAGATCTTGCTGCAATGAGCGACCGCGTTCTTGAAATGAAAGATGGAGAGTTTCTGCTTTAAACAGTTTAGTGTAAGACAGGCAAAAAGCGCCATGAAGGTTAATACAGATGGTGTTCTCCTTGGCGCGTGGCTTACTGTGCCCGGCGGCCAGCCCCATTCAGATATTTATTCGGGAAAAGAGCAGGATCATAACTCTGAACAATCTCAGAAACTCCGCATCCTTGACCTGGGCACAGGCACAGGAGTTATTGCCCTCATTATTGCCCAGCGGCTGGCCGCGGTCAATGCCATGAATAATCACCCGCAGGAGCAGGCTCTCACCCGCATGCCTGCAGAAATACTTGGAATAGACCCCGACGAGCCATCGGCAGAGGAGGCGCGGTTCAATTTTTCTGCCTCCCCCTGGAGCAGTTTTATGAAGGCCGATTCTCTCTCCTTTTCTGAGCTTGCCGCAAAGGAGCAAAGAGGAGCATTCAGCCTTATAGCCTCCAATCCTCCCTACTTTAATAATTCACTAAAGGCTCCCTGCCCGCGCAGAAGTTCATCGCGGCATACAGACGACCTTCCTTTTGAAACAATCATTTCCGGATCTGAAGAGTTGCTTTGCGAAGGCGGAATACTCTCTGTTATCCTTCCTTTTGCAGAGGGGATGCAGTTTGCTTCGCTTGCAAAGAAGTCTGCTCTCAGAATGATGCGGATATGCAGGGTAGAGACAGTAAGAGGTGGAAAAGTAAAAAGGGTGATGATGGAGTTTGTGAAGCGGGCTGCGGCCGGAGGTGCAGCGGAAGCTGCAGCGGAGGCCGCCGGCGTGAATATTGCCGGAGAGACCATTGCCATTCAGGAGAGCGCAGGAGGACCCTATACAAACGAGTATAGCCGGCTAACCGGCGATCTCTACCTAAAGTTCTAACTTGGACTTGGGGGTCAGTACAAGCCGGCTGGCGTTTCCGGCATTTTTCATAATCTTCTTCGCTAGATGTTAGCGGCTTCCCGGACCCGGGCCCTGTCCGCCACCTTTGCGAAGCTGATGTATCATTTTAACTCTGAACATCTCCTCCGCTCTGTAGAGTTTTGCAACTTTTCTCAGAGGAAGGATTTTTGAAAACTCTGCAAAGTACTCTTTCTGAATCTCTCCCTCTGCAGCGAATCCCTCAACATAGTTCTCAGTAAGAACTTTGAGTTCAGAATCAGTAACCTTGGTTTCTCCAGTTACAGCCTTGGTAATCATTTTAAGATTGCTCTGGATTTTTCTGTAGGCAGTTTCGCGCTCTTTCCAGTATTTATTGTACACCGGCCAGAAATCCTCTGCCTCTTTTGGGGTAAGTTCCAGCTCTGTAGTAAAGAATGCAATTTTTGCACTCTGTATCTGCTCGTATCGGGACTGTCCCTGCTGGTTGTTGTCGCGTGATACAACAATATGTACCCTCTCAGACGGCATATTACTTCTCTCCTGTGGCTCAGATAATGTAATCTGGGCACTTGCAAGAGACGAGATAAACACTGCTGCTATAATTGTGATAATCTGTTTCATGACAATTGATTATTCAAGTGATGCTAAATATATTAAACCTGTGCTTGAGCTAAGATACTCCACAATCTCTTCCGGGTCAATCTCCTCTGCCCGAATCGATGTGTCTGCGGTAGTGTCGTAAAAATCAACAAAACTGCTCTCAATGTAGTGTCCGTCTATGTACTCAGAACCTGTGGCAAAAGCCTCATTTTTGAGACTCTCCCCCTGAGGAGAAAAAATCTTGATTGTTGCAAAAGCAATCAGGAAGATTATTGCAAATGTAGACACAAGTGCAACCTGAGGCTTTGCCAGAGCCCAGAACCCGGGCTTGTGCACCCTGGCAGAAATCTTCTCTGCGACCTCGCCCTGCATTGCAGAGAAGTAGCCCTCGGGAACCGTATATGGGTTCTCTCTGAGATGAGGCTGGTCTGTGTTTAAAATTTGTTTCATATATATTTGACTATAAAAATCTCAAAAGGATTAAAGTTGCTCCTCCAAACTATGCTGAATTTTTTGAAAAGCATGGTGGTATGAGGCCTTAAGCGCACCCACTGATGTTCCCAGAACTTCAGATATCTCTTCATATTTCATTTCATCAAAATACCTCATGTTAAAAACAACCCTCTGCTTCTCCGGCAGTTTAAGTATCGCCTTGTGAAGAGCCTTCTGCGTGGCGTCACCATTAAAATAGGGATCGGCCTCAAGCTTGTTTTCAAGTTGCTTCGAGTAGTCTGTAAGAGAGAGAAAAGCCCTTGCCTTCTTTCTTTTCAGAAAGGTGAGTGCCTCGTTTGTTGCTATTCTGTACAGCCATGTATAAAGACGGGACTCCTCCCTGAAACCAGGAAGGGCGTCCCATGCCTTTACAAATGCGTTCTGAAGAAGATCGTTTGCATCATCGTGTGACGCCACCAGCTTTCTGAGATGCCAGTACAATCTCTCGCCGTATGCTTTAACGATAAGGTTGAAGGCATAATGTTGCTTGCCTTCCTCGTGGTACAGTTCCAGGAGTTCCCTATCGCTCATTTTTTATTTCTGTCTACTTGCGTGATATAGCCCTCTTCGCAGCCAGCACAATATTCTGTGCATCCAGCCTGTAAAGCTTCATGAGCTCTGCAGGGTCTCCGCTCTGTCCAAAGAGGTCGTCCACTGCCACAAACTCAAGCGGAGAAGGAAGCTCTCTTGCAAGCAGGCCGGAGATAAGTTCTCCCATTCCCCCTGCTATGAGGTGCTCTTCTGCGGTTACAGCTGCGCCTGTTCTGGCAACTGACTCTATGACTGCTTTCGAGTCCAAAGGTTTAATCGTATGGATATTTATAACCTCTGCGCTTATTCCCTCTTTATCCAGAAGCTCTGCAGCAGTGATTGCCTCCCAAACCAGGTGGCCGGTTGCAAAAATAGTCACATCGATGCCTTCTATTAGTTTAATGGCCTTTCCAATTTCGAACTTCTGATCTGCCGGAGTGAAGTTTGGAACTGATGGTCTTCCAAAGCGGAGATAAACAGGACCATGGTGCTCTGCTATTGCAACAGCGGCAGCCTTTGTCTGGTTATAGTCGCAAGGATTGATAACTGTAAGGTTCGGAAGCATTCTCATAAGTCCGGTGTCCTCCATTATCTGGTGAGTTGCACCATCCTCTCCGAGGGTAATACCTGCGTGAGATGCACAAATCTTTACATTAGTATCTGAATAGGCAACTGCCTGACGAACCTGGTCGTAAACTCGTCCCGTTACAAATCCTGCAAACGATCCAACATAAGGAACCTTGCCAGAAACAGCCAGTCCCGCAGCCGTACCAATCATATTGGCCTCTGCGATTCCGCACTGAATAAATCTTTCAGGAAATTCAGCAGCAAATGCGTCCATTTTGAGGGAGCCTGTAAGGTCTGCACAAAGTGCAACAATATCCGGGTTCTTTCTTCCCGCCTCCAGAAGTCCCGCGCCAAATCCTGAGCGGGTATCCTTATTACCTGTATTTTCGAATTTCTCTCTCATTCTAAAAATCTCCTATTGTTTCCTTGAGTTGTGAAAGTGCTTTTGCTGTCTGCTCTGCATTTGGCGCTTTGCCGTGCCAGTGGTGAGTTCCCTGCATGAAGTCCACGCTCTTACCCATCTCTGTCTTCATCAGAATCATCTTTGGCTTGCCATTTTGCGAGCCGGCCTTTGCTTTTTTGTATGCAGCCGAAATTTCGTCCAGATTGTGTCCGTCTGTAACAATTACCTCCCAGCCGAATGCTCTCCATTTTGCCTCAAGATCCCCAAGACTCATTACAGAATCTGTTGGGCCGTCAATTTGCTGTCCGTTCCAGTCTGTAATTGCAATTAATTTGTCAAGTCTGTTGTGGGCAGCAAACATAGCCGCTTCCCATATCTGCCCCTCTTCACTCTCTCCGTCTCCGCAAAGAGCATATACAAAATTCTCCTCACCATTAAGTCTTTTTGTAACCGCAGCACCACATGCAACAGAGAGGCCCTGTCCCAGTGAACCCGATGCCACATGTACTCCCGGAAGACCCCTCTCGATTGAAGGGTGACCCTGAAGTCTTGATCCCTGTTTTCTGAATGTTGCCAGTTCGCTCACCGGAAAATATCCGCTTCTGGCAAGCACACTATAATATACCGGCGAAAGGTGGCCTGCAGAGAGGAAGAACATATCGCTGCCCTTTCCGTCCCTTCTCCATGCCTCAGGATTGTGGTTCATCTCAGCAAAAAACAGTACCGTCAGAATGTCTGTACTGCTGAGAGATCCGCCCGGGTGGCCGGAGGCTGCCATATTCACCATGCGCACTATGTCTCTTCGCACCTGCGAAGCGATGTCGCTTAAAGAATAGTTATTTGTCATTATTATCTGTTTAATACTAATCTACAAAGATAAACCATTCTGCCGCATTTGTTAAATATTTTTATCTTTGCAGCCATGAAGCAGATTAGGAATTTTTGTATAATAGCACACATTGACCACGGCAAGAGCACCCTGGCAGACAGGCTGCTGGAGTTCACGCATACCCTTACAGAAAGGGACATGGAGGCGCAGGTGCTTGATTCGATGGATCTCGAAAAAGAGAAGGGAATCACCATCAAGAGCCACGCAATTCAGATGGACTACACCCGGAATGGTCAGAGTTACACACTTAACCTTATTGACACCCCCGGCCACGTAGACTTTTCGTATGAAGTTTCAAGGGCCATCGCATCATGCGAAGGTGCCCTGCTTGTGGTAGACGCTACTCAGGGAATACAGGCCCAGACAATTTCAAACCTGTATCTGGCACTTAACCACGATCTTGAAATTATCCCGGTTCTCAATAAAATAGATATGGATGCGGCAATGATTGACTCCGTAAAGGATCAGATTATTGACCTCCTGGGGTGCAAAGATGAGGAGATTCTGCTTGCCAGCGGCAAGACAGGAGTTGGAGTAGAGGAGATTCTTGATGCAATCATTACCCGTGTTCCTGCACCAAAAGGCGATCCTGAGGCTCCGCTTCAGGCCCTCATTTTTGACTCTGTGTTCAATTCATTCAGGGGTATCATTGCATACTTCAAGGTTGAGAACGGTTCAATCAAAAAAGGAGATAAAGTTAAATTCTTCAATACAGGCAAAGAGTATGTCGCAGACGAAGTGGGATTGCTCCGCCTTAAGATGGTCCCAACCGGAGAGGTAACCACAGGAGATGTGGGCTACATTATTTCCGGAATCAAAACAGCAAAAGAGGTTAACGTAGGAGATACAATCACACATATTGACAGACCGTGCAAAAATTCAATTGCCGGGTTTGAGGAGGTTAAGCCGATGGTATTTGCGGGTGTATACCCTGTCGAAGCCGACGAGTACGAAGACCTTCGCGCCTCGCTTGAAAAGCTTCAGCTAAACGATGCCTCACTGGTATTTGAGCCGGAGTCTTCGCTTGCGCTGGGCTTTGGTTTCCGCTGCGGATTCCTTGGCCTTCTCCACCTTGAAATTGTTCAGGAGCGCCTTTACAGGGAATTTGACATGGATGTGATAACTACTGTTCCCAACGTGTCATACAAGGTTTACACCACACAGGGCGAGATGAATGATGTTCACAACCCTTCCGGCCTGCCTTCACCAACACTCATTGACTATATCGAAGAGCCATATATCAGGGCACAGATTATCTCCAAATCTGAATACTTTGGAGTGATTATGAAACTCTGTCTGGACAAGAGGGGAGTTCTCCTGAGCCAGCACTTTCTTACAAGCGAGAGGGTAGAGCTCAACTTTGAGATGCCACTGGCAGAGATTGTGTTTGACTTCTACGACAAACTAAAATCGGTATCCCGCGGTTACGCATCATTTGACTACCATGTTGTGGGATACAAGGAGGCAGATCTTGTTAAACTGGATATCCTTCTTAATTCAGAACCTGTGGATGCCCTTTCGAGCCTTATTCACAAAGACCACGCATACGACTTTGGCCGCAGAATGTGCGAAAAGCTAAAAGAGCTTATTCCGCGCCAGCAGTTTGACATAGCAATTCAGGCAGCGATTGGGGCTAAAATTATTGCCCGCGAAACCGTTAAGGCTGTCCGCAAGGATGTAACAGCCAAGTGCTACGGAGGTGATATCAGCCGTAAGAGAAAGCTTCTTGAAAAGCAGAAGAAGGGTAAGAAGAGAATGCGTCAGGTAGGTAATGTTGAAGTACCACAGAGCGCCTTCATGGCCGTTCTTAAGCTTGATTAATCTTTAAGCAGAGATAACTGTCCCTTCTATTCAGAGCGTTTTACATCAATAGAATATTTAGAAATCACCGGTTCACCTGAGCCGGTGATTCCTTGTATATCTATATTCATTTTGCCGCTTCTGTCGGTTGTGTAGAACTCAAATTTTGCAATTCCTTCTGCATCTGTCTTAACCGAAGGGCTCCAGTAGAGGGTTGTCCTGAGGTCCTTGAGAGGATTGTTTCTTTTAAGCTGATTGTCATATGCCGGAGCATAGAATTTCACGCTCTTCTGATATCCCAGAGGAGTTACCCTGGCCACATTTGGAGCATTTTTCTCAATAATTTTTCCTGTTTTACGGCTTGTAATAAGGATAACGCCACCTACAGTATTGTACAGTGCGCCGGCAGTTCCGCTCAGGTAAGCAACATTTTCTATCTCTTCGATAGTCATTCTGTACTGATCCAGCAAAGAGGTACTGTCCCATTTAAGACCATCTACATACAAAAGAGGCTCGCCCGGTCCGGACATAGAGACATTTCTCGGAGAGATAATCCTTCTGTTACCCTGGCTGTCACTCTCTATATGCAGATTTGGATATGCAATTATCAGATAGTCCTGCACCTGCATCTGGTCGTAGTTCTGGAGTTCTTCCCTCTCTTTGAGCTGTCCCCTCGAAAATGATTCCAGGAATGGAGAGGGGTTGTATCTTGGTTTAAGAATTGTCTTTTCAGGTGCGACTATAACAGCTTCTTCCAGTTTTCTCTCCATAAATTCTCCTGAGATGCTGGTCTGTTCTTTTGCCGCAGCTACAAATAGTGTTTTGTCTGTCAGTTTGGGAGCTCTTTTATTAGTAAAGGAGAATGCAGGAAATTTCTCCTTTTCAATGTTAACCCCGTAAAGCTGTCCGCCCTGTCTTCCGGCCACTCCAAAGAGAAACTTTGAGCTGTCCGGAAAGTGAATACCCTCCATTGTAAACTTGCTCAGCTGGTCAAGGTAGAATGCGTTTGTAAGCTGAATTTCAGGGCAAAAGACCATCAGATAAGTTCTCTTTGCCTCTTTTCTGAAGAGACCGGAAACTGAGCCAGATATCTTCATGCTGTATTCGCGTCCGCTCTCTCCTGTGCTCACGGTGTGACAGCGCCACCCCTGTGTCATCATAAGCAGGTCAAGGTAGCGTTCGCTCTCTTGTGTCTGGTTGTTGAAGTAGTAACCGGGATCTTCAATTTCGCCCTTTAGTTCGCTGCAGAGTTCAAGGTGGCTCAGAATATTGTTTCTGTTAACATTGTACGGTGCAAGCGCAGAGTCGGTGACTGAAACTGAGAAATCTGCAGGAACAGGTCTTCCCGCAGTGTCCTTTACTGCTATTCTAAGCTGAACAAGATCTCTTGGTTTGTATACTGTCTCCTGAGGATTACTCTCTGATATATCAAAAAGGCTGTAAGGTTTTACTGAAACAGACGATTTGAACTTGCGGTGTGTGAAGAAGAGTCTCTCTGCCAGAATTATTCCGTTTTCCGTTACAATCTGTATTGAGTTGACTCCTGCAGGCATCTGTGCCAGGTGAATTGTTTCTGTAAGTGACTGCTGCGAAAACTCATTCAAAATCTGTTTTTTGTAAAGAGTTTCAGATGAGTTTTTAATTTCAAGATATACATTGTTACCCCCTTTGCCTCCGTTTACTCTGGCGGCATAGCCGGAAGAGATTTCGGCCCTTACAGAGAAGCGGTCATTGATTCTGGTGAGGGCAATAGTGGCACCGGCAGACTCAACCGCCGGAAGATTCAAACGCTTTGTAACCCCTGCTGAATCCCTCACTATTGCGTAGTAGCCGCGGGGATCTGCCGAGAGAATGTTAATCAGCCCCATTCCGCGGTGTCTTGTTTCATATATTCCAAGCAGGGAATCTGCAGAGTTATAGAGCAACACACTTGCTCTTATACCAAATCCGTCACTACCCACTGCCTTGAACGCAATCTTTGAAGGTCTGTAAGCTATCATATGCCCGCTCTCGGGTAGGAACTGGATATCGAACTCTCTTGCTTCCGGCGCACTCTCAAAAACAGGTTTTGCTCGCTTGCTTACAATCTCAATTCTTTTGTGAAACATCTCATCCCTTGGGTAGTTCTCCATATTGCGGGTATATCCTCTGAGGATATAGCTTCCCGGGTCAATTCTGTCGCCAAGCTGAATAAATCCGGAGTATCCCTCTCCCGGTGCGTTGCGGATTTTTACCCGTGAAACCAGAGTGTCTGCGTATAGCTCAACATAGATATATGCACTTACCGGAGCAGCTGAGTTGTAAGACTGGTTTTCCAGATACCCCCGGAACCAGATCTTCTCTCCGGATGTGTAGACATCCCTGTCTGTATGGATAAAGAGCTTCTCTCTTTCGTCCACAAAAGCAGTGTCCGAAGGAGCAGTCTGGGCATTTGAAAACAGTGGTAGCAGGAGGGTTAGGAGAAGTACCGGGAGAATCCTTTTTGGCAGCATAAATGCAAGATTTTTATACGAAAGTAAAGATAATAATATTTTCTGCCGTCAAAATAAAAAAGAGGGTAACACAATTGTGCAACCCTCTGTTTTTAATGTAAATCTGACTTTACCGGGAGATTTATTCTCTGAATTTGGCAAATTCGATATCCTTCTCAGAACGTTTTTTGAAGTTCTCGTTCTCGTAAACCTTGGTAAGTTGTTGTGCAACTTCTGTCATTTTGCCCTGACGAGCATAAACGATAGCTCTCATGTAGGCTGCGTGAGGGCAGTCGTGTGTAAGAGCAGGAAGAGCTTTGTCAAGCTGGTTTGTGAGAATATATGCAAGACCTTCGTTATCATCGCCTGTACCTGCAAGTTTTGCAGCAGCCTCTTTGTAACGGCCGTCAAGGATGTCAATGATTGCTGAGTTTTGTTTAGCCTCTTTGATGTTTGATTTTGCAAACAGTTCTGAAGCGCCTTTGTAGTTCTTCTCGCGAAGAGCAATTACACCTGCGTTGTTCAGGTAAGTTGCTGTAGTTTTATTTGTAACCTTTGCAATAGAAGCTTTTGCATCTGCAAGCTTGTTGTTGTCAAGGTGAATTGAAGTCAGGCTGTTGTAAGCACGGTCGCAGCTGAATTTCTCGCCAGCTTTAGTGTAAATCTTAACCTTGGTTGCATAATCATTTACAAGTGTAGCTGTGTAAAGAAGAGCCTCAACATCCATAATCTCGATGTTTGTGTTTACAAGATTTACAAGCTCCTCGTCGCTGTAATTTGTGTAGTCCACATTTGCAATGAATCTTGCTCTGCGGAGTTCAGGAAGGATCTTGTCCGAAAGTGTTTTGAATACTTTAGACATGTTCTTGATCTCTCTCTCGCGAACTGCAGGGTCGTTGTACATTGAAAGTACGCGGATAATAAGTTCTTTGTCCTGGATTGTAGATGCAGCAACCAGCTCCTGGAAGCCTTCCCAGTCTTCTGCTACTGTAGAAACATTAACAGGTGCGCCAACAGGGTTTTTCTTGGTAATTTTTTCAAAAGCCTTAAGTGCACTTGAGCTTCTCTTGTCTGAAAGTTTGTTGTTAAGAGTTTCAGGACCATCCGGTGAAGCGTATGCCACGATGTCTGTTCCTACAATCTCTCTGCGCTCGTCTGCTTTGATATCTGCAAGGAATTTCTCAAACTCCTTAATCTCTGCCTTGGTAAGCTCTTTTGGACGAACTTTATCGCTGTTGATTGTGTAAAGAATCTGAGTCTCTTTCTTCTCTGAGATAATCTTTTTGTAGTTATCCTGTGCAAGAGGAGAGCTCATTCCTGTTCTGTGAACAAGTTTGTATGTGATGTTTGCTCCGTCTGCCACTTTGTATGCTGCAGGGAAGTCAATTTTCTTAAGTTTGTTCCAAACAGCAATTCTGAGTTCAAGGTGTGATTTTTCCATGCCTGGTACATAGGCAAATTTAACGGTGTTGTTTGCTTTTCCGCCAGCCACGGGGATAACATTAAAGTTGTCAGTTATCTTCTCGCCCTGAAGTTTCTGGGTTGGAGCAGCTACCTCGCCGCCTTCATAAACCAGTACAGGAACTACCTCAAGGATGGCCTTAGGGTGGAAGTATCCCTCAGGGAAAGTGATTGAATATGAAGCTGTAATCTCGTCAGCTACTACTTCAAGGACTTTTGGGTTTCCGTCTACGCCAATAAGCACGGATTCTTTTGCCATTTTCGATGGATTGCTGCAGGAAATGAGTGCAAATCCGAGTACCGCAAAAGAGAAAATCTTAAGAATGCTCTGTTTCATTATTGCTCTGTTTTGTTGTTAATTTCGTTAGCTAATCCGCAAAGATAATCATTTTTTGTCTATTTTTGCAGCTATGGACATGAGAAGTTTAAAACAAAGATTCGATATTATTGGCAGCCATCCTGCGCTTGACAGGGCTCTTGAAACTGCTGTACGGGTCGCCGGAACGGACCTCTCTGTGCTCATTACCGGAGAAAGCGGTGTAGGTAAGGAGGTTGTCCCGCAGATTATTCATTCATTCAGCCCGAGGAAACATAAAAAGTACATAGCTGTAAACTGTGGTGCTATTCCTGAAGGCACTATTGATTCAGAACTTTTCGGGCACGAAAAAGGTGCATTTACCGGTGCTGTTGAGACAAGAAAGGGTTACTTTGAGGTTGCCAACGAAGGTACTCTGTTCCTGGATGAGGTCGCCGAGCTGCCTCTTTCAACTCAGGTAAGGCTGCTTCGCGTTCTTCAGACAGGCGAATTTATTAAGGTTGGTTCGTCAAAGGTTGAAAAGACAGATGTGAGAGTTGTTGCTGCTACCAATAAAAACCTTATCAAGGCTATTGAAAACGGCAAGTTCCGCGAAGACTTGTATTACAGATTAAATACAGTTCCAATTTCAATCCCTTCGCTGCGCGAAAGGAGAGAGGATATATATTTGCTGTTCAGGAAATTTGCTGTAGATTTTGCAGAGCGGTACAAAATGCCCTCAATCAGACTTACAGATGCAGCAAGAGTTTTGCTTGAGAATTACCGGTGGCCGGGAAATATCAGACAGCTCAAAAGTATTGCCGAACAGATATCTGTTATTGAACACAACAGGGAAATAGGTCCTGAGGTAATTGCAAAATACCTGCCTGCAGAGGGGCCTGAGTTTCTGCCTGTAAAGACTGAGGGACATCATGCAGACTATCTTACAGACAGAGATATTATTTATAAAATTCTGTATCAGCTCAGGCATGAGGTTGAGGAGCTGAAGAAGAGGGTTAGTGACAAGGAGGTTGAAGCTCCTGCAACAGTTGCACCTCCGCGCTTTTCCGGCAACATTGACCTCACCCGCAGTTTTTCAGATACCGACGCGATTGTTGATTATGATGTAGATGCTGCGGCCGGAGAGAAGGATGAGCAGGAGGAGCAGACACTCTCAATTCAGAATGTGAGTGCAGAGCTAATAAGAAAAGCACTTGAGAAACACGGCGGCAAAAGAAAGCTTGCTGCGGCAGAGCTCGGAATTTCCGAGAGGACACTTTACAGAAAGATTAAGGAGCTGGACCTTGATCTCTAACATGAATTTATGAGAAAATATATATTTATAGCCTTTGTTGCCCTGCTTGCGCAGTCTTGCGGAATCTACTCCTTCTCCGGAACTTCCATTCAGCCGGATGTGAAGACTATTTCTGTTGAGAGAATAGAGAACAAGGCGATGAGGGTAAATCCGGCATTAAGCAATCAGCTTACTGAGGCCCTTAAGGAGAAATACAGAAAACTCACCAAGCTGTCAATTGAACCGGATGGCGGAGACCTTATTGTGGAGGGTGAGATTACATCATACGAGACAACGGCTCTGGCGATAACTGCAAACGAGGTGGCCTCCATGAACAGGCTGACCATTTCCGTTAAAATTCGCTATACCAATAAAAAATATCCCAAGGAGGACTTCGAGCGCTCTTTTGCAGAGTTTGAGGACTATCCTTCTACATCATCGCTTGACGCTGTTGAGGCGCAGCTGGTAGATGCAATCCTTGAGAAGATGACTGAAGCAATTTTTAACGCCACTGTAGCAAACTGGTAATATGAAAGAGACAGACCTGAGCGCACTGGAGCAGACTATCGAGAAGTACCCATGGTACTCACTGGCACACCTTGAGTTCTTTAAAAGAATGAACGAGCTGGGGGAGGACCACAGAAATGCCTATCTCAGAAAGGCAGCTGCTTATCTGTACTCAAGGGAGACACTGTATGATCTGGCTTTCCCAAAATCTGACCATAGCAGGGGCGAAGTGCATACAGAAAATGAGTCTTTTGATCTGAGTCAGGAGCCTGAAGTAATGGAACCGGATACCCGGGCTGATGCAGAAGCAGATGTAGTAGAGCTCATTCCTGATCTGGAAGAGGAGGATGATTTTTTTGAATTTATTCCTGATACAGATGATGAGCCGGTAACTGAGCAGCGGGTTGTTTTTGCAGGCGGGGATTACTTTTCAAGGGTAGAGCTGGAGACACTTGAACTTGACAGGGAGCAGCCTCTTGACAAGTTTATTGTAGAGAAACCATCTTTGCTCAGGGCTTCAACAACCTCTTCGCCAAAGGCAGACTCTCCCTATGTTAAGGATGGAGATCCGTCACCGGCAGAGATAGATACCTCTGAGATGTTTGAGGATTCGGGATTCTATACAGAAACACTGGCAAAAATCTATACAGAGCAAGGGTTTTACAAAAGGGCTCTGGATGTTTACGCAAAACTAATTTTGCTATATCCGGAAAAAAGTGTTTACTTTGCCTCCCTTGTTAAAGAGTTAAAGACCAAACACAACACATAATTATTATGTACACAGCAATATCCA
>PHDP01000036.1 GCA_002842655.1 Bacteroidetes bacterium HGW-Bacteroidetes-14 | reverse complement strand
TTTTAAATGAACCACAAAAATAGGTTTTTTATTAAAAATATTTACATTTGCACGAATTTAAGGTTAAATTTCCCCAATGTCAAACAATAAAAGGTATAAATTCAATCCGGAAACACTTGCCTACGAGATTCATAAAATCTCTGTAAAGGCCAGGTTTTCCAAGGGTTTTATTATATTTCTGGTGAGCATTGCGGTCTCTTTTGGATATTATTTTATCTATACAGGATATTTTGGAATGGAAACTCCCAAAATGCTCAGTATCAGAAGTAAAAATGCAGAACTTGCAAATAAGCTGGCTCTGCTTGAACGCAGATTTGAGGCTGCAAACCGCACCCTCAACTCTCTTCAGATAAGAGATAATTATGTATACAGGCCAATCTTTGGTATGGAAGAGATCTCTCAGGAGGTCAGAAATGCCGGCTTTGGCGGAGTCAACAGATATTCATACCTGGAAACCGTAGACCGCTCGGGTATTCTTACCAGCACGGTAATGAGTATTGATCAGCTTTACAAAAAGGCTTTCATTCAGAGCAGGTCATTTGATGAGGTTGCCCAGCTTGCAAAGAATGCAGACGAGATGTCTCTCTGCGTTCCTGCAATTCCTCCTGTTAATGTTGCTTCAAGAAAAATCAGGTTCTCAAGTTCATTCGGTTACAGACCGGATCCGTTCAACGGTGCTTACAGGATGCATACGGGGATTGACCTCTCCGGCCCGGTTAACGAGCCAATCTATGCTACCGGCAACGGAAAGGTTACAGAAATAGGTTACGACTTCTTTGGTTACGGAAACTTTATTATCGTAGACCACGGATTTGGTTACAAGACAAGATATGCACACCTTAAATCCTCACTTGTTTCCATGGGCAGAAAAGTTCAGAGGGGTGAGCATATTGCAAATATGGGAAATACAGGCCGCTCTAAGGGAAATCACCTCCATTATGAGGTAATTTACAGAAACCGCCCTGTTAATCCGCTTAATTACTACAACAGAGATATCGATTCCCAGGAGTTTCTGGCTCTGGTAGAGCCTAAATCTCAACCTAAAGGATAATCTGTATGAGTAAATATAAATTCAACAAGGATCAGCTGAGATTTGTAGAGGACAAGCTGGGATTGAAGGGCAAACTGGGTATTGTTCTGAAGTATTTGCTTGTGAGTATTTTGCTGGCAATTTTTTACTACATCATTGCAGCCCTGATTTTCAATACAAGGGAGGAGGAGAGGCTTGTGAGGGAGAGAGAGCTTATGGAGAAGGAGTACAAGAATGTGAGTGAAAAGATTGACCTCCTGGAAAATGTGCTCTCAGACCTTCAGGAGAGGGACCGTGAGATTTATATGAGTATCTTTAAGGCATCTCCTCCGGATTTAATCTCTTCTGGTTATAACCCCGAGGTTTACAGTCAGCTCGATTCACTTGGAGATATGGAGATTGTTAAGTTTTCTGTGAAGATGGCGAGTGAACTGGAGTCAATGACAAAAACTGCAGGACAGAAGCTTGAACTGATATACAACGAACTTAAGGGAGCAGAGAACTCCACTGATATACCGTCAATAATGCCTATAAAAGGGATGTCGGTAAATCAGACAGGTGCCAGTATTGGAAAGAAAATTCATCCGTTCTACAAGACTACAACGGACCATACGGGAATCGATCTGCTTGCACCTATAGGTACAGAAGTGGTTTCAACTGCAAACGGAGTGGTTGTGGATGTTATCAGATCAGACAGGGGAAGGGGAAATCAGGTAATAATTGAGCACTGGGGCAGTTACAGAACCATGTATGCCCATATGGGGGATGTACTTGTGAGAAAGTCTCAGCCTGTAAAACAGGGAACAGTTATAGGACGGGTAGGAAATTCAGGTCTCTCATTTGCTCCTCACCTGCACTACGAGGTATTGCTAAACGGAAGAGCAGTTGAACCTGTTAACTATTTTTTTGCCGACATAACCCCGGCTCAGTACAGAGAGATGCTCATGATTGCACTCAATACAGGACAGTCACTAGATTAAGAAACTTTTTAAATTTCCAGCATTATGCCTTATAAAGAATATAAACCGGAAAAGCTTTATTACACAATTGGCGAGGTGGCCGAAATAATTGGCGAAAACACTTCACTGGTGAGATTCTGGGCACAGAAGTTTCCTGAGTATATAAAACCGGCCCGAAATAAAAAGGGAAACAGGCTCTTCACTGCAGATGATCTTTCGAACTTTCGTCTGATTTACTATCTGGTAAAGGAGAGGGGAATGACGCTTGAGGGCGCGGCCAAAAGGATGAAGGACAACAAGGAGGGTGTTGACCGCCGTGTTGATGTTATTGAGTCTCTGACAGGTATTAAGGAGAGGCTTACAGAAATCTCGAACATGCTTTAAAATGAAGGCGGGAGAGATTGCAGCAATAATAGAGGAGCTTGCTCCGGGACATCTTCAGGAGAGCTGGGACAACTCAGGCTTTACTGTTGGCGGTGCCGGCAGGGAGGTGAATTCGGCACTGCTTGCCCTGGACTGTACCCCGGAGGTTCTGCAGGAGGCGGTGGAGAGGGGAACAGGCATGATTATTACCCATCACCCCCTTATTTTTTCTCCGCTTAAAAGAATTGCCGGGTCGAATGTTGTGGAGCGGATGGTGGAGACTGCAATTAAGAATGATATAGTTATTTACTCTGCACATACAAATGCAGATAAGGTTTTGCCCGGTGTGAGCGGTCTTATGGCAGCAAGGCTTGGGCTGGTAAATGTTGAGATACTGGACAAGGAGGAGGGAGGTGATACAGGACTGGGTGTTGTTGGAGATTTTGTGAAGCCTGTGTCATTCAGTGAGGTTTCTGATCTTGTGAAAAGCAGGTTTTCTTTGAAATCTCTCCGCTGCTCTAAACCGGTTGAGGGGCAGATAAGCAGAGTTGCACTTTGCGGAGGAAGCGGAAGCTCTCTTATTTCTGCTGCAATGAAGAGCGGAGCTCAGCTGCTTGTTACAGGTGACATCTCTTATCACAGGTTTTTGTGTGAAGAGGGATTCATGGTCATGGATATTGGACATTTTGAAAGCGAGAGAGAGGTACTCGATTTGCTTAAAGATGTACTGTTAAAAAAATTAGTTAACTTTGAAGTTCGCATTTCAGATAACAATAATAATTTAATATACTATTACTAAGAGGGTTATGGCAACAAAACAAAAACAATTAATAGAGACTCCTATTGACGGAGGTACCTTCATCTCTCTGCAAAAGAGCGCAAATGAGGGAGACCTTAGCATGGAGACAAAGCTTAGTTTGCTTTACAAGCTTCAGCAGGCAGACAGCAAAATTGACAAAATTCACCTGTTAAGGGGAGAGTTGCCTTTAGAGGTTAAAGATCTTGAGGATGATATCGAAGGCCTTAAGACCAGGGCAGAAAACCTTCAGACAGAGATTAAGGATATTGAGAAACTTATCTATCAGAAAAAGATGGATCTTGAAAACTCAAAGAGCCTTATTGAGAAATATACTGCTCAGCAAAACAATGTAAAGAACAACCGTGAGTACGACTCTCTTACCAAAGAGATTGAATTCCAGGGTCTCGAGGCAGAGCTTTCTGAGAAGAGAATTAAAGAGAATACAATTACTCTTGCAGAGAAAAAATCTGCTTATGCTCTTGCTCTCACAGCTCTTGAAGAGAGAAAGAAAGATCTTGAAAACAAACAGAAAGAACTTGATTCTATTGTTGCCGAAACTGCAAGGGATGAGGAGGAGCTTGTTAAGATTTCCGAGGAGATTCAGGCTCAGATTGATGCCAGAATGCTTGCTGCTTACAAGAAGGTTCGTTCAAATGCTAGAAACGGACTTGCAGTTGTTACTGTAAGAAGAGATGCATGTGCCGGCTGCTTCAACAAGATTCCGCCTCAAAGACAAATGGATATCGCTTCAAGCAAGAAAATCATTGTCTGCGAATATTGCGGCCGTATTCTTGTGAATGCTGAGTTCGAGAAAGAGTAATGTCCCGCGAACCTTATAGATTAAGGGAGCTATTTTTCAGACATGTAGGTCAGACTTCCCCTTCACCTTTGGGATTTGAAATTCAAAGGGCGGAGGGGGTGTTCATGTATGGCCCCGGCTCCTCAAAATATATTGATCTTGTATCCGGAGTTTCTGTTTCCAATGTTGGCCACTCAAATCCTGAGGTTGTTGAGGCAGTCAGGGATCAGGCCGGAAAGTTCATGCACCTGATGGTGTACGGAGAGATTGTGCAGCAGCCGCAGGTTGAGCACGCAAGGCTCCTGGCAGAGTCACTCCCCGGTAATCTGGATGTTGTATATTATGTCAACTCAGGAAGTGAGGCAAATGAAGCGGCTGTAAAACTGGCAAAGCGCAAGACAGGCAGGACAGAGATTATAAGTTGTTATAACAGTTACCATGGAAGTACTCATGGTGCACTCAGCCTAATGGGCAGCGAAACATTCAAGAGTTCGTTCCGCCCTCTGCTCCCGGATGTAAATCATATTTCCTTTAATTCATTTGAAGATCTTTCGAAGATAACAACCCGCACCGCAGCTGTAATTATTGAGCCTGTTCAGGGTGAAGGGGGCGTTATTCTCCCTGCAGATGGTTATCTGAAGGCTTTAAGGGAGAGGTGTACTGCAACGGGGACTATCCTGATATTTGATGAGATACAGACCGGTTTTGGGAGGTGTGGAAAACTTTTTGCCTGTATCAGGTGGGAAGTTATTCCTGATATTATTACCTTAGCGAAAGCATTGGGGGGCGGAATGCCACTTGGTGCATTCGTGGCATCGGCAGAACTGATGTCACTCTGGCAATCGAATCCTGTACTCGGACATATTACTACTTTTGGCGGTCATCCGGTTTCATGCGCTGCCGCACTTGCTGCCCTCAAAATTCTGCTGAGGGAAGAGTGGATTAATGATGCCTGCAGAAAGGGTGAGATTTATAAAAAAGAGCTGGAGGGACATCCTAAAGTGAGAGAGATAAGACAAGCCGGGTTACTGCTGGCAGTTGACCTGGGAGAGAGTGAGGCGGCAGGAAGGATTATTCCTCTGCTTCTGGAAGAGGGTATAATGAGCGACTGGTTCCTTTTTAATCCGACATCGTTCAGAATTGCACCTCCTCTTTCAATCACAGAGCAGGAGATAATGATGTCAACTGAAGGAATAAAGAGAGCACTCGACAGACTTTAAGATATATGGCAAAAACATACAACAACAAGGGAAAGCAAAACCAGGACAAGAACATAGATTCCCTGGCCCTGGATATGGGTAAGAAACCACCTCAGGCACTTGATATTGAGGAGGCGGTACTTGGAGCCCTTATGCTGGAACCGCACGCAGTTCCTGAAACGCTTGAGATTATTAATGCTGAATGCTTTTACAAGGAGTCTCACAGAAAGATTTTTAATGCCATAAAGTCTCTTTCTGATAAACACTATCCTGTGGACCTTCTCACTGTTTCTGATGAACTCAAGAGAATGGGGGACCTTGAGATGGTTGGGGGAAATGCGTTCATCACTCAGCTCAGCATGAGAATCAGCTCGGCAGCACACCTTGAGTACCACTCAAAGCTGCTGCTGCAAAAATATATTCAGAGGGAGCTAATCTCAATCTCCTATGATGTTCAGAAGGACTCATTTGATGATAACATTCCGGTAGATGATCTTCTTGATGCAACTCAGCAGAAGATTTTTACTCTTACCGACAGAAATATTAAACGCGAAACCAGGCCTGTAAGGTCAGTAATTGAAGAGGCAATTGAGGAGCTTCATACAAACCAGCTCCGCTCAGACGGACTCTCAGGTGTCCGTTCGGGTTATACCGGACTTGACAAGGTTACTCTTGGCTGGCAGCCTTCCGATATGGTTATCCTTGCGGCCCGTCCTTCAATGGGTAAGACTGCTTTCGTCCTCACCATGGCAAGGAACATGGCTGTTGACCATCAGATACCTGTTGCCTTCTTCTCACTTGAGATGTCGGCACTGCAGCTTGTTAAGCGTCTTATGATAAGCGAAACCGGATTGTCTTCAGACAAGATAAAGGGTGGTAAAAAGATGGAGGACTATGAGTGGACTCAGATCAATACCAGACTTGCCCAGCTTATCAAAGCGCCTTTATATATTGACGATACACCATCCCTCTCTATATACGAGTTTCGTTCCAAAGCCAGACGACTGGTGCTTAATGCAGGTGTGAAGGCAATCATTATTGACTACCTTCAGCTTATGAGCGGTCCTCCGGAACTCAGGGGTATGAGAGAGCAGGAGGTCTCTGCAATTTCCAGATCACTTAAGGCAATTGCAAAAGAGCTCAATATTCCAATAATAGCACTTTCTCAGCTTAGCCGTGCTGTAGAGACCCGAGGGGGAAACAAACGCCCTCAGCTTAGTGACCTTCGTGAATCTGGTGCAATTGAACAGGATGCAGATATTGTTATCTTCATTCACCGCCAGGACTACTACGGATTAACTGAAGATCCTGCGCAGGCCGGCGTGACAGATGTCATAATTGCTAAACACCGTAACGGTGCTGTGTGTGATGTTCCAATGAGATTCAGACACTCAGAGGTTAAGTTTGTTGATATGAACGATCCGGATTTTTCCGGTATTGCATCGCACGGAGGTGTACAGACATACAGTTCAAAACTGAACGGAAGCGCCGAATTTATTCCGAATTCAGATTTTGACTCCTGATAACAGTGATGAGAAGAATTTTATTCATACTGGTAATTTTTCAGCTATCATCATTTTCTCTCTTTTCACAGGAGAAGAATTGCCCTCCCATACTTGTTACTTCAGTAAAGGATCTCCCTTTTGCAGACGGTGAGTCGCTTTCCTATTCGGTTATTTACAACTGGGGCTCGGTTATTACCGAAGTAGGAGAGGCACAGACATCGCTCAGATTTGTGGGGGATGGTGCTACCAGCCCGTATTTTCATGCTGTTGTAAAGGGAAACACTTATAAATTTTTTGACATGTTCTTCAAGGTGAGGGACCATTACGAATCTAAGTTCTATGCTGCAGATGTGCGGCCATTCTATTTCCACAGGAATGTGAACGAAGGGAAGTACAGGATGAAGAACACCTTTACATGGTTTCCGGATTATTCGTTAAGGTCTGTAACCCAAAAGTATGATAATCCTCAGAAGGATACTCTGCTCAGGGGTACCCGCTGCACTTACGATATTCTTACAATGTTCTACTATGCAAGAAATATCGACTTTTCAAGGGCAGTTCCGGGAGAGAAGCAGTCAATCTCATTTGTAATTGATGATGAGATCTTTGATATATATTACCGCTATCTGGGAAGAGAGGTCAAAAAGGTTCCCGGCATGGGGACTTACACAACAATTAAGTTTGCTGCCAAACTTGTTGCCGGTACTGTCTTCAGAGGCGATAAGGAGATGATAATCTGGGTAACAGACGACGCCAATAAAATTCCGCTGACATTCGAAATGGAGATTATTGTGGGAAAGGTTTACGGAAGGCTTAAGGCGACTAAGAATCTTAAATATGCACTAACAAGCAGAATTAAATAAATGAAAAAAGAGGATACTATTGAACATCAGGGGTATATTCTGGACATAACGCCGGAATATATTACCGTGGAAATCATGAACAAGGCGGCATGTGTTTCCTGCAGCGCAAAAGGTGCCTGCTCTATGGGTGAGGTTGAGGCAAAGGTTATTGAGGTGGAAAACAACGGGTATGAATTTTATAAAAAAGGGGAGAGTGTAAATGTGCTTCTGAAAAAAAGTCTCGGATTTAAAGCACTTTACATATCATATCTGATACCGCTTTTGATACTGGTTGTAATATTGCTATCTTTGTCGGCTTTGGGAACGGACGAACTGGTTACAGGGCTTGCAGTTATCACAGGACTTGCTCTATATTACTCGGGTGTCTATCTCTTCAGGGACAAATTCAAAAAAGAGTATGTGTTTACAATTGAAAAATTGAACTAATAATGACTACTACAATTATTTTTACCATTGCGAGCCTCTCATTGCTGGGGCTTGTGCTGGCATTGATTCTCTACTTTACAGCTCAGAAATTCAAAGTTGTAGAGGATCCAAGAATTGATGATGTTGAGACAATTCTGCCGGGGGCAAACTGTGGCGGCTGCGGATTTGCAGGGTGCCGCGCCTTTGCGGAGGGTTGTGTTAAGGCCGATTCTCTTGACGGGCTTTTCTGCCCGGTTGGAGGGAACGATACTATGAAAAAAGTTGCCGGATATCTGGGCGTAACCGTTGCAGACAAAGCTCCGCAGGTTGCTGTGGTGAGGTGTAACGGTAACTGTGACAGCAGACCAAAATCCAGCAATTATGACGGCTATACCTCTTGTGCGGTTATGGCAAATCTCTATTCCGGAGATACAGATTGCAGATATGGATGTCTGGGTCAGGGTGACTGCGAAATCTCCTGCGACTTTGACGCTATAAAGATGAATCCGCGCACCGGTCTGCCTGAGGTGGACGAGGAGAAGTGCACAGCATGCGGAGCATGTGTAAAAGCATGTCCAAAATTCATAATTGAACTTAGGAACAAGGGACCAAAGGGCAAAAGGATTTTTGTCTCTTGTATAAATAAAGACAAGGGTGGAGTTGCCAAAAAGGCATGTGCAGTGGCATGTATTGGTTGTACCAAGTGCCAGAAGGTATGTGCATATGATGCAATTACTATCTCATCCAACCTCGCCTATATAGATTACAACAAATGCAAGCTATGCCGCAAATGCGTGGTGGAGTGTCCAACCAACGCTATATGGGAGGTTAACTTCCCGGTAAGGGTTCCTAAAAGGGAGACAGCAGATGTTGAACAGCAATAAGTTTTAAATTATGAGCAAAACTTTCTCAATTGGGGGAATTCACCCCAAAGACAATAAAATATCCGTTAAGGCTGCTATTGAGAACTTTCCGGTTATGGAAACTGCCTATATTTCCATGTCTCAGCATTTGGGTGCTCCGGCAGAACCGGTAGTTGCCAAAGGCGATAAAGTGAAAACCGGTCAGCTTATAGCAAAGGCAAACGGATTTATTTCGGCAAATATTCATTCATCTGTATCGGGGACTGTATCTGCAATTGAGCTGATGCCGGACCTTGCAGGCAACCTTGTGCAGCATGTTGTTGTAAAGGTAGAGGGAGACGAATGGGACGAAAAAATTGACCGTTCTCCCGAAATTGTGAGAGAAATCAAACTCTCGCCTTCAGAAATCATTGCAAAAATTGCAGATTGCGGAATTGTAGGCCTTGGAGGAGCTGCATTCCCGACTCACATTAAACTCTCTCCGCCTCCGGGCAAGAAAGCAGAATTTCTTGTTATGAACGGTGCCGAGTGCGAACCATATCTTACATCTGACTACCGCATCATGCTGGAAAACCCGGAGGAAATCCTGATTGGAACCCGCATAATGATGACTGCGCTTGGTGTTAAGAAGGCATATGTTGGCATTGAGGATAACAAGCCAAAGGCTATTAAGGCCATGAAAGAACTCTGTAGCAAGAGCTACAGGGATATTAAGATTGTATCTCTTCAGAAGAAGTATCCGCAGGGAGGTGAAAAACAGCTGATTGATGCCATACTTGGAAGACAGGTGCCATCAATGGGGCTTCCTATTGATACAGGAGTGGTTGTTCAGAATGTGGGAACTGCCCTTGCGGTATATGAGGCTGTTCAGAAAAACAAACCTCTTTTTGAGGGTGTGGTTACTGTTACAGGTAAGTGTATGACTGAGCAGCGGAACTTCAGAATGAGGGTTGGAACCACTTTTGAATCCATGCTCTTTGCAGTGGGAGGATTTCCTAAAGATGCAGAGAAGCTGGTAAGCGGCGGCCCTATGATGGGTAAGGCTGTTGCCAGAATTGAGGCTGCATCTGTAAAGAGTACATCGGCCCTGCTTCTTCTTACAGAGGAGGAGACAAAACGGAAACCAGAAGGGAACTGTATTAGATGTGCAAAATGCGTCGATGCCTGCCCTATGGGTCTGGAGCCGTTCCTGCTTAACAGATTGTCAAGGGCTGGCAGAATTGATGACCTTGAGGCAAACCTTGTTCAGGACTGCATAGAATGCGGAAGCTGCCTCTATGTTTGTCCGGCCAATATTCCTCTTCTTGATACTATAAGACTTTCAAAAGCCTCTGTTCTCAAAATCATGAGAAGCAGACCTAAAAAGTAAAAAACAGATTTTACATATATGAAAAAACTGATTGTTTCACCGGCACCTCACCTTCACGGAAAGGAGACTACAAAAAGTCTCATGAGGGACGTTGTAATAGCACTTGTACCCTCTTTGCTGGTATCTGTATATTACTTCGGATTCTCTGCGATAAAGCTCGCCCTTGTAGGTATTGCCACAGCAGTACTTGTTGAATATGTAATTCAGCGGTACATCGTTAAAACCAAAATAACAATTAATGATTACTCTGCAGCACTCACGGGTTTGCTGCTCTCTCTGAACCTCCCGCCCAACTCTCCGTGGTGGATTATGTTCATAGGGTCGGTTGTGGCTATTGGAATAGCAAAAATGACCTTTGGAGGAGTAGGCCAGAATCTATTTAACCCGGCTCTTGTTGGCCGTGTATTCCTTCTGGTCTCTTTTCCCGTTATTATGACAGACTATTCAATCCCCTCTTCATGGTTCCGCGAGGGTATTGATGCCGGCTCGGGAGCTACAGCTCTCTCTATTGTTAAGGAGAGCCTTGCCAAGGGAATGACTATGGATCAGATCTTTTCGCAAAATGACTTCTCTTATGCACAGATGCTCTTTAGCAAAATAGGCGGCTCGGTGGGAGAGGTTTCGGCCTTTGCACTCATACTTGGATTCATTTATCTGCTTATTAGAAAAGTTATAAAGCCTCATATCCCGCTTGCCATTGTTGGTACCGTGATAGTATTCTCGGGAATTTTCTGGCTAATTGATCCTACTCATTATACAGATCCTTTGTTTAATGTGCTTACCGGGGGTATTTTGATTGGTTCCATCTTTATGGCAACTGACTATGTTACCTCACCAATGAGCAACAAGGGGATGATTATTTATGGTATAGGCATTGGTTTAATTACAATGCTTATCCGTAACTGGGGAGCATATCCGGAGGGAATCTCATTTGCGATTCTTATCCTGAATGCCTGTGTTCCTCTTATCAATATGTATTTTAAACCTGTAAGGTTCGGAAAGGGGGTGAAACATGGCTAAGGAATCGACTTTGAAAAACATGGTGGTGACTCTTACTCTTATCACCCTGATTGCCTCTTCTGTACTTGGAGTCATTTATGCAATAACTAAGGGCCCTATTGATGCCGCTCAGACAGCAAAAATTAACAGTGCAATTTCAAAGGTTGTACCCGAATTTGACAATGATCCCTCTGCAGATAAGTTTCAGAAGGAGCTTGATGGTAAATCTTATATTGTCTACCCTGCAAAAAAGGGTTCTGATATAGTGGGTTATGCTGTTGAGTCGTTTTCAACCGGAGGTTTTGGAGGCCGCATAGTTATAATGGTGGGCTTTAATGCAGACGGCACTATCAATAATACTGCAGTTCTTTCTCATGCAGAGACACCAGGACTGGGAGACAAAATGATTGAGGGAAAGAGTAACTTCAGTGTTCAGTTTAAGGGTAAAAATCCCGATGATTACAAACTGCTTGTTAAGAAAGACGGAGGGGATGTTGATGCTATTACTGCCTCTACAATAACTTCAAGAGCTTTTTGTGATGCAGTTACATCTGCATGGGAGGTATACAAATTGTGTTCGGCAGATACCGGAAAAAAGGAGGTAACCAATGAGTAAGCTAGGTTTAATAACAAAAGGTATAATCAAGGAGAATCCTACATTTGTTCTTCTTCTTGGAATGTGTCCCACCCTGGGAACAACTACATCTGCTATAAATGGTATGGGAATGGGTCTTGCAACAATGTTTGTGCTCATTCTTTCCAATCTTGCAATTTCTGCAGTCGCAAATGTAATACCGGGTAAAGTGAGGATTCCTTCATACATCGTCATTATTGCAGCATTTGTGACTGTTCTTCAGTTTGTAATGCAGGCGTTTACTCCGGGTTTGTATGAGACTCTGGGTCTGTTCATTCCGCTTATTGTGGTAAACTGTATTGTACTGGGCCGGGCAGAGGCATTTGCATCTAAGAATGGTGCCCTTGATTCTGCACTGGACGGACTTGGTATCGGACTGGGATTTACTGCGGCTCTTACTGTTCTGGGCATGGTTCGCGAACTTTTGGGAAGCGCTTCTATCTTTGGGCTGAAACTAATAGAAGGAGACGGAATTCTGGTTTTTGTACTGGCACCCGGAGCATTCATTGCCCTTGGTTATTTGCTGGTTCTGTTTAACAAGTTCAAATCAAAAATTTCTTAAGGCCGGTTTGTTATGGAATATATTCTGATTATAATTTCTGCAGTATTTGTAAATAACATTCTGCTTTCACAGTTTCTGGGAGTTTGCCCGTTTCTGGGAGTTTCTAACAAGGTGAGTACAGCTGCTGGTATGGCAGGTGCCGTAACCTTTGTAATGGCTGTTGCTACACTTGCTACATACATGATTCAATACTTTGTGCTTGTACCGCTTGGGATTGAATTCATGCAGACAATCGCATTCATTCTGGTAATTGCCGGTTTGGTTCAGATGGTGGAGATAATCCTTAAGAAGGTGAGCCCTTCGCTATATCAGGCGCTGGGTATTTATCTGCCGCTTATTACTACAAACTGTGCAGTTCTTGGTGTTGCAATCATTGTTGTGTCAAAAGAGTTTGCATTTGGAGGAGACCCTCATATGCTTAACCTTGCCCAGTCAGTTGTATTTGCAATCGCAAATGCACTGGGTTTTGGCCTTGCAATGATATTATTTGCGGGACTCAGGGAGCAGCTTGAGCTTGCCAATGTGCCTAAGGAGTTTAAAGGTATGCCTATAGCTCTTATCACGGCTGGTATTCTTGCTCTCTCATTTATGGGTTTTGCCGGACTGGTTTAATAAAATTAATTTTCCAAGAGAATGACACTACTGGAGATAGATCAGCTTCTTCGTTCGGGAGAGACAGAGAAGGCGCACAATGAGCTGAATATTTTGCTTGAAAGGGAGCCTGATAATGCAGAGGCCTGGTACTTGCTGGGCAGCATTCTGAGGCGTCAGCAGTTATGGGGAGATGCAATTAATGCTCTCAACAAGGCTAAGTTCCTCAACCCTGAGGGGCCTGCAGCTCATGCTATAGAGTCAATTTATGAAATTCTGAGATTCCAGAATTCGGACTTAATGAATCCCTAGTCAATCGGGGTCAGTTTCCCGGCAGACATTCTGAAACATCTGGTGGCCAGATCTGATACTTCGTTCCTGTTATGGGTAACATGTATTACGGTCTGGCCATCTTTTTTAAGGATACCAAGAGTTTTAACAGCATCGTCTCTGAGCTCTTCGTCAAGAGCACTCAGGGGCTCATCAAGTAAAAGTACAGATGGCTGGTGAGCAAGTGCTCTTGCTAGCGCAACCCTCTGCTTTTCGCCACCTGATAGCCCGGCTATTTCCCTTTTTAAGAGAGATTGTATATAGAACTGTTCAGAAAGGACTCCCACTTCCCTTTTTATATCCTCTTCGTTTTCTCCGGAGATTCTAAGCGGGAAGGCAATGTTTTCAAAAACTGACATATTAGGGAAGAGCGCATAGTCCTGGAAGAGCATTCCCACAGGTCGTTTTCTTGCAGGAACAAATGTGAAATCTCTGTTGTCAATGATAATATCTCCGCCGGCAGGAGTTCTTAGCCCTGCAATTAATTCAAGAAGCATTGACTTCCCCGATCCGGAGGGCCCGAATATGGCAAAATATCCACCTTTCTCAAGTTCAAGAGAAACAGGACCCAGAGTAAACTCGTCTGCCTTGTAAAGTATGTTGTTAAGTCTTACCATTTTCTTTTCTGATAGATTCTGAGGCCAATAAAGAGTATCAGCGTTACAGCAACAAATATAACGGCAACCGGTCTTGCGTATGCCAGCCCGAATGAGTTGAACCTGTCAAAAATGAGTACAGGTGTTGTCATTGGATGATAGGCTACTATTACAATAGCTCCAAATTCACTCATCCCTCTTGCAAACATGAGCAGCAAACCGGATACTACAGATCTTCCTGCAAGAGGAAGGGATATTTTTGTAAATGTTTGAAATCTTGATGCTCCAAGTGTTTCAGCAGCCTGTTCCAGCCTTACAGGTACTGCAGCAAATCCGTCCCTTGCTGAGTTTATAAGAAAGGGGATACTTACAAATGACATAGCCAGTCCAATTGCAAAGGGTGAGCCAACAAGGTTCAGTCCCACTGCAGATGCTGCCGCCCCAAGCGCAGAATCCCTTGAAATAAGGCCAAGTATTGCAATACCGGCAGCAGAGTGAGGTATTACAATCGGAAGGTCTACAACAGCCTCAACAACTCCTTTAAAAGGGAATTTTTTTCTGGCAAGTATATAGGCCAGCGGAATTGCGAAAAGAGCAGATACTATTGTTGCTGCAGCTGATATAAGAAGGGTTCTCAGAATACTGTTCCCTACAACTTTATCTGTAGCAGCCTCAAACAGATGAGGGGCATTTACTGAGATAAACATTCCGGCGAGTGGCGCAAAGATAAAGAGCAGCGCAACTCCCCCCAGGAGAAGAAAGAGAGAATGTGTTATGTTGAAGTTGTCCCGGGCTTGCATATTGCGCAAATATAAGAAATAATGAAATTGAGGTTATCTTTGCAGCATGAATAAATACCTGCCATTCATCGTTTCTGCTGTTGTTGTGCTGATAATGCTTCCGGTGGCTGTTTTTCCTGACAGGCCTCTGCTTCTGGCAGAGAGAGTTTTTACAGGTGGTGGCATTGTTCAGGTACTTATTGTCTCTCTGTATGCAGGATTTCTTACCGGAAAGATGATTGATGTATCACAAAGAGCTAAGTGGAGAAGATACTCCTGGCTGCTGTTTGGGATTTTATTCTATTTTCAGCTGCTTCTGGGAATCACTGCCGATTCTCTCTTCCTGATGACAGGGAAGCTCCACCTGCCTGTTCCGGCGGTTATTATTGCGGGGCCGCTTTACAGATTCAGCTCATGGTTCATGATTATACTGTTTCTCTCAACTCTCTTGCTGTCAGGACCTGCCTGGTGCAGCCATCTCTGCTATTTTGGAGCATTTGATGCAATAATGGCGAAAAGTAAAGGGGGGCCGGCCATGAAAAAGTTAAGGTGGAATCTGGCAAAAAGTAAGCCGGTGCTAAGGCTTGCTGTTTTATTCCTTGTTGTCTCAATTGCGTTGTTGCTGAGAATCCTTAACGGCTCTCAGGGAACGGCTGTGCTCCTGGCCATTCTCTTTCTGGTTGCAGGATTCGGGATAATGATATTTGTTTCCCGCAGAAGCGGAGCTATGGTCCACTGCTCTGTATGGTGCCCTGTGGGTACAGCAGTCAATTATCTGAAATATGTCTCTCCGTTCAGGTTTGTTGCAAACTCTACATGTACCTCATGTATGAAATGCATCCCGTCCTGCAGTTATATGGCAATGAGCAGGGGGACAGACGGAAAATTGAAGATAGGAAACGGATGTACCTACTGCGGAGATTGTCTCAGCTCCTGCAGCCATAACGGGCTTGAGTACAGATTCCCCGGATTGAGTCCGGCCGGTGCAGAGAGACTCTGGATAGCTGTGACTGTAATTCTGCACGCTGTTTTTCTGGCAATAGCCAGAGTGTAAAACCACCAAAATGGATTATCAGTGATTGTCCAGTCCGGATTTCATTGCAATCAGATGGTCGAGCATTGGAAGTATTTCTGCCATATACTCCTTGACAGCCTTAAGGCTGCCCGGAAGAACAAAAACCAGTGATTCTCCGGCCAGACCCGCAATACTTCTGCTCAGCAGGGCATTTGGCTTTTGTGCTCCGTATTTCATTCTGATGAAATCCATTATTCCGGGAATCTCCTTGTCAAGCAAAGGTTTTACTACCTCCGGAGTATAATCCCTGGGTCCGATTCCTGTACCTCCTGTTGTTACAATTACCTCGCAACCGGCTTTTATCATTGACTCAATGGAATCTGCAAGAAGATTCTTGTCATCCGGAATAAGCCTGTAATCACATTCAGATTTTCTTCCGGAGTTTGTGAAATACTCCCCGAGAGAACGGGAGACTTCCGGTCCGCTTAAATCCGGGTATACCCCTTCTGATGCTCTGTCACTTAGTGTTATGACTCCTGTTTTCCAGATTTTCTGAATGTACTCAAGTTTATCTCCGGCAGTAAGTGAGCCCCCTTTTATAACTTTTGCAAAGATTCCCTCTTTTGGCATTATACATGCTCCGGTGTCTCTGAAAATTGCGCAGCCATCTCCGTGACATTTCTTTCCAATCTGTGTCACTTCAAGTTCAATTGTTGAGTTACGGAGTATATCTCCCGGCCTCATTTCGTTCAGAACAAGACCTTTTGTTGTAATATTCTCTGCAAATTCCCCCCATGCAAAACTCTTTCCTGTTATCTGAGAAAATTTTTCAAAACTCTCTGCTCCAAGAAGACTCACCTGCCTGTGCCATTTACCTGAATGGGCATCGCCTGCAACACCATCGGCAGTAAGCTGAATGCTTTTAACCGGCAGCTTTATCTCTCCCTTTTTCTCAGAAATATTAACTGATATTACTTCAATTTGTGACATGATTCTTTTCAATAATTCCCTTTTACAGGCTGGTTTTAGTTTTTTCAATCAGTTCAATTCCTCCGATAATCATCTGTTTGTCTACAGCCTTACACATATCATATACCGTAAGCAATGCCACACTTACAGCTGTAAGTGCCTCCATCTCCACGCCGGTATTTCCTGTGCAACTGACATAGCTTTCGGCACGAATACCATCCTCCGCAATTGTGAGCCTCACATCTGCCTTGTTCAGCAAAAGCTGATGGCAAAGGGGAATAAGTTCGTATGTCTTTTTTGCAGCCATAATACCTGCAATCTGGGCTACGGAGAGAAGGTCTCCTTTCTTAAGTCCATTCTCTTTTATTAACACGATAGTCTCCTGCGAAAGAGATATGTGACCGGAAGCTTTTGCCACACGTTTAGAGAGCGGCTTGTCTCCAACATCAACCATGTTGGCTTTTCCATTCTCATCTGTATGAGAAAATTTGTTAGTTAAAGACATATCTGTTATCCTCCAATATTGAAAAATTCTCCGGTTGTATTGTGTCCCCCTCTTAAGGGTTTTTGCTTAACTGCCAGATTGATGGCCATTTCTGCTCCCAGCTCTCTTACATCAAATTCCAGGTCACTGAACAGGCATGGCTTTACCATCCCGGTAGCAGTCAGCCTTAATCTGTTACATCTTGGACAGTCACCCCCGTCACCTCCGTCTACTATCCCAAAATCTCCCCTGTGCAGGTCCATCATCTGGATGTATCTTACCTGCAACCCGTTTTCAGATGCGAAAGCAGCAACATCGCGGGCATCTTTCTCTTCCCTGTTGTGTTTTACCACGCAGTTAATCTTAACGGGGTCAAGTCCGGCTTCAGATGCAGCCCTGATGCCTTCGAAAACTTTAGTTACATCTCCGCCTCTTGTAATTTCTCTGTATTTTCCGGGGTCAGTTGCATCAAGGCTGATGTTTATTCTGTTGAGACCTGCCTCTTTAAGCTCTTTTGCATAAAGAGAGAGCAATTGTCCGTTGGTTGTCATTGAGAGATCCTTAATTCCCTCAATAGCTGCTATACTTCTGACCAGTTCTGTAATACCTCTCCTCACCAGGGGCTCACCGCCTGTCAGCCTTACTTTTGTAATGCCTTTGGAAACTGCAATTCGGGTGAAGTTAACTATCTCGTCAAAAGAGAGAATGCGGCTGTGTTCCACCAGGGGAACACCCTCCTCAGGCATACAGTAATTGCATCTGAGATTGCATCTGTCAGTGACAGATATCCTGAGGTACGTAAGCGTTCTCCCTGTAGTGTCGCAAAGCATTTCAGATCCTCCCGAGTTTTCTTGATACCTCCCACAACACAATCCCTATACTTACAGAGACATTCAGCGAGTGTTTTGTGCCAAACTGAGGAATCTCTGCAACCAGGTCACTCATGTTTACTACTGCCTGGTCTACACCTTTCACCTCATTTCCGAATACAAGAGCATATTTACCCCCTGTTTTAAGAGGCAGTTTATCAAGCATTGTTGAGTTTTCTGTCTGCTCAACCGATATGATAATATAACCCTCATCTTTAAGTTTCCTTACCGCATCCGGAGAGTTTTCACAATATTCCCATGAAACTGTATCCTCAGCTCCGAGAGCAGATTTATGAATTTCGGGGGTAGGCGGGACGGCGCAAATTCCGCATAAAAGGATTTTCTCTGCAGAAAAAGCGTCTGCCGTTCTGA
>PHDP01000035.1 GCA_002842655.1 Bacteroidetes bacterium HGW-Bacteroidetes-14 | reverse complement strand
AGCGCACATCTGCCCAGATGGCGAAATTGGTAGACGCGCTGGTTTCAGGGACCAGTGACCGTAAGGTTGTGCAGGTTCGAGTCCTGTTCTGGGCACCAAAAAAGAGCAGCTGTAACAGCTGCTCTTTTTTTTATTCTGGCCAATCTCTCGGAATATTCACTCTTGAATTTGTTGAGATATACTTTTTGCCGGAGTGTTCAATCATATTTGCAACCTTTTGCAGACCCTCCCATGCCTGCATTAATTTTGTTTCGGGAGGTCCAATGTATTCTATGGTGCCACCTCCATGAATAACATAATGTCCTTCCCAAAATTCTTTCGGTTCATAATAGTACACTCCGAAAAGTTTTATTACAACACCTTTTTCTGATTCATGAAAAGTTAAGATCAGTTCGTTAATTACAAAACGGTAAGGGTACTCTTGAGTAATGATTACTCCTTTTTTCTTGTCTGCTCTTGCTAAACCAATGCCGCCTTCATTCAGCAAAGCCGCAGTTTTCCTGACTGCGGATGAAATTCTTTTATGATTGGTTTGAAGCTCAATAATATTCGCTCCAAGTGGAATTTCCTGAGAAATTGCTGTCAAAGGAGTTATAAATATTATTAAAAGCAGAAGAATTGATTTCATTTATCTTCACTTTGAAATTTCTTCAGGCTGATTTCCGGCTGAGATGGTTCCAAATGTTTTTGCTTTGGCTACGAGTGAGTTCCACGCTATTTGCTGGAAGCTTCCCTTCATTCCGGAATTATCAATGTGAGTCCAGCCCAGGGAAGTTTCATCTTTTTCATATGCCCCTATAATGTACTGCCCGCTCAATGTAATTGCAATGTATCCGTTTTCTGAAGAAAATCTGAGCAGAAACTTCTGAAAAAGATTCGATCTCTCATTAAATACCTTTGTGGTGATATAACCAAGCTTATAATCAATAACATCAATCACAATTTTTTCGTCCAGAAGTTTGCCGGCTGCCTGGAGCATTGCTGATTCTACATTGGTTTGCTGTGTCTCAATAATAATCCTGTCGGCCTTTTTGGGGAAGGTCTGGGCAGAAACATAAATTGCCGAAAATAAAACGCAAATCAGTAAAAGAGCCCTTTTCATATTTATAAAATTTTTGAGTTAGTTTCTTTTATAAATATAGGGCAAAATTTCTGTCAATCCAAGTAAAATCAAGCATTGACGCACTTTTTGCATTAAAAATGTCAAAATTTTCATATCAAACAATCAATAAGAAATTTTTCTTACATTTGGTAGTACTAACTCAAAGCAATTGTGATGAAAAAATCAATTCTGTTTTCGGGTACGGCAATAGCTGTCATGGTTCTGGCAGTGGTGCTGAGTGCCTTTGCTCCGGGTGCGGGTAAAGGTGATCAGGATGGCGGAAAGGCTATCTCTGAAGATGTAATGACAATCCTTAATAACTCTTGTGCCAAATGCCACTCTCAGGGAGGCAGCGGAGCTGCGCTTGCAAACCTGAATCTCACAAAATGGGGCACTTATGATTCTGCCAAACAGATCAAGAAAGCCACGGCTATCTGCAGAACTGTTCAAAGTGGCAAGATGCCGCCTAAATCATTCATAAACAAAAATCCTCAGGCTGCACTCACAGAGGCTCAGAAAGCTCTCATCTGCAGCTGGGCACAGTAATTCCAAAAATATTTTTTTTGCATATAAGAAAATATTCTTTTACTTCGCATCGTAATTAATAGGGCTATTAAATATATCTATTAATTTTTAATTTCATCTTATGAAGAAAATTAAAGACTCTACAACAGAGCAACAGATACTTGAGGCTGCAGAGAAGCTCTTTTATGAGCGCGGATTCGCAATGACTCATACAACTGATATTGCGAGGGAGGTTGGTTGTAATCAAGCTCTGGTTCATTATTATTTCAGGACAAAAGAGAAACTTTTTGAATCATTTTTCAAAACCAAGGTTCAGCTCTTTATCTCTGCTTTTCTCACTGCCGGCAACGAGGAGACAACTTTTGAGGGCAAGCTTACACGCAAGATTGAGGCACACTTTGATATCCTGAGAAAAAATCCCAGGCTCCCCTTTCTGCTCTTCAACGAAATATCAGTGAATCCGCAGAGGGTTGAGAGTTTCAGGGCAAATCTTGGTGATATGCCTCAGCTTCTGCTCAAAGCATTTGACAATGAAATTGAGGCGGAGGCAAAAGAGGGACGAATACGCAGGATCCCTGCTATTGATCTGATTCTTACAATTATCTCCATGAATGCAATTATGTTTATTGCCAACCCAATAATTAAGGCTCTCACCGGAGCAGATGAAAAGGAGTACGAGAAGATGCTGGGCAGGCGGAGAAAAGAGAATGTTGATGCCATCTTAAGGAGCCTGCGGCCATAAATGAATTTATGCTGACACATTTCACCTCAGCGGAGCGGTGCAGAGAAAAGGTGTTCACCTCAGAGGTAAAGTGTCAAATAGCTGAAATATAATAGTTTATAAAAAATAACAATTTTCGATATGAGACTAACAATCAAGTATTTGACACTTTACCTCAGAGGTGAGAACGTACGCAGGGACAAAAGCGTTCTGGGCAAGTGCCTTGCGGGGGCCTTGCTAATGCTTCCGCTGGTGGCGGCAGGTCAGGGGGAACTGCTCAGGATAGAGGTACTGCAGCAGATGGCGGAGAAGAATTATCCGCTGGTGAAGCAGTTTGGTCTGACTGAACTGAGCAGGGATTACACAGTTTCTAACGCATCAAAGGGTTATCTGCCTCAGCTTGGGCTGAGTGCCAGGGCTACATACCAGTCTGAGGTTACTCAGATACCTGCAAATATGCCGGGAGTTACTCCTCTCAGTAAAGATCAGTACCAGGCGGTTCTTGAGTTGAATCAGACTATCTGGGATGGAGGGGCAATAGAATCTCAGAAGAAAATTGCACGGGCAACATCAGATACTGAATTAAAAAAGAGTGCTGCAGAGCTTTATGCTGTGAGGGAGAGGGTGAATCAGCTCTTCTTTGGAATTCTGCTTCTGGAGGAGCAGATTAAACAGACTGAGATTCTAACTGGCGAGCTCACAACAAACCATAAAAAAGTGAGTGCATATGCAGAGAACGGAGTTGCTGCAAAGCCGGACCTGGATGCTGTAAAGGTTGAGATTCTAAAGGCGGCACAGCGCAAAGAAGAGTTGTTAATGACATGCAGAACATACAGGGAGATGCTGGCGGCCATTACGGGAGCAGAGGAGGCGAAGAGAATCGGCCTTATGAAACCGGAGGCAGAGGGGATTTTGCCGGCTGGTGAGAACAGAAGGCCGGAACTGGATCTGTTTAATGCGCAACTGACCCTGATTAACAGTCAGGAGGCAGGAATCAAAGCAGCAACAATGCCAAGACTGAACCTTTTTGTACAGGGAGGTTACGGTAACCCGGGGCTGAATATGCTTAAGAATGAGTTTTCTGCATATTACATTGGCGGAGTAAGGCTTGCATGGAATTTTGGCTCCTTTTACACAAAAGCCAATTCACTCAAAAAACTGGAGACCGGAAGGGAGAGCGTGAAGGTGATGCAGGAGACATTCCTGTTTAACAGCAATCTGGCCGAGATGCAGCAAAGAAATGAGGTTATGAAGTATGCAAAACAGCTGCAGGCAGATGACGAAATCATTCAACTTCGAAATAACATTAAAAGAGCTGCAGAAAAAAAGGTGGAGAACGGAACTCTCTCAGTCTCTGACCTGATTAGGGAAATCAATGCAGAGAACATGGCCAGACAGGAGAGGGCAACGCATGAAATCATGCATCTTATGGCAATTTATTCAATCAAGTATCTGAAAAACAATTAATCATATGAAATCTTCTATTGTAAGATCAAACAGAATTCTTTCGGGAAGTAACTCTGTAAAGGCTTTGCTGATTCTCTCCGTTCTCTCTTTAATCGCACTCTCATGCGGAAGGGATTCAGAGATGCATGATGCCTCAGGAACTTTTGAGGCAACTGAAATCATTGTCTCATCTGAGGTTGGAGGCAAGATACTTGAACTAAATATTAACGAGGGTGATTCAGTTGAGGGCGGCGCGGTTGTGGGTCAGATTGACACCATTCAGCTTTACCTCAAAAAAAGGCAGCTTATGGCAACAGTGCGGGCACTGGAGGCGCGCCGCCCCGAGCTCCGCAAACAAATAGCAGCCATCGAGGAGCAGATAGCCGTTCAGACCCGCGAGAAAGAGCGCATTGAGCGGCTTCTTAAGGCCGATGCAGCCACCGGCAAACAACTGGACGACATCAACTCATCAATCTCAATTCTAAAGAAGCAGCTTGAGGCTCAGCGCTCATCTCTCACCAACACTTCAGGCGGAATAACAGAAGATGCTGCAGCACTTATGATTCAGACAGAACAGCTCAACGACCAGCTTCAAAGAAGCCGTATAACCTCCCCAATTAATGGGAGTATACTTGCAAAATATGCAGAGGCCGGAGAGGTAACAGCTCCGGGAAAACCCCTCTTCAAAGTGGCAGATATGAACGATATTCAGCTTAAAGCATACATCACATCAGACCTGCTTACAAAAATCAAACCGGGTGAAAGTGTAAAGGTATTTTCAGACTTTGGAGAGGAAGAGAGCCGTGAATATGAAGGAAAGGTTATCTGGATTTCCGATAAGGCCGAATTTACCCCTAAAACCATTCAGACCAGGAGTGAGCGTGCAAATCTGGTGTACGCAGTGAAGATTGCCGTAAAGAACGACGGATACTTAAAAATCGGAATGTACGGCGGAGCCGACATTAAGAACTAAAATACAAGATCCGTAAAGTATGACACATTCAACTCCACACAAAATATCTGATACTCCAGCCATATCCTGCCGGAACATTTCAAAAAGTTATGGCAAGGTAAATGCACTGCACGACATCACCTTTGATGTGCAGCAGGGCGAAATCTTTGGAGTCATTGGACCGGACGGAGCGGGAAAAAGCACCCTTTTCAGAATTCTGACAACCCTGCTGCTTCCCGACACGGGAGACGCTACAGTTGAGGGTTTTGATGTGGTTAAGGAGTACAAAAAGATACGAAAGATTGTAGGTTACATGCCCGGAAAGTTCTCCCTTTACCAGGACCTTACAGTTGAGGAGAACCTTAGAATCTTTGCAACCCTGTTCAATACGACAATTGAGGAGAATTATCACCTTGTAAAGGATATTTACAGCCAGATTGAGCCATTTAAAACCCGTCGTGCAGGAGCACTGTCGGGAGGAATGAAACAGAAGCTGGCGCTAAGTTGTGCGCTCATTCACAAACCATCCATTCTTTTCCTTGATGAGCCTACTACGGGCATAGACCCGGTTTCTAGAAAAGAGCTGTGGGAAATGCTGCGCAAACTTAAATCACAGGGGATAACAATTATTGTATCAACTCCATATATGGACGAAGCCTCTCTTTGCGACAGAATTGCCCTCATCCAGAACGGCAGTTTTCTGAGAATAGACACTCCTGATAACATTGTGAAATCCTTTGGTAATAGGCTCATAAGCGTAAGGGGAGAAAATATGGGTGAGTTGCTAAAAAGGCTGCGCGAAATACCGGGAGTAATCTCCTGCTTTGCATTTGGCGATTCACACCATGTCGCGGCAGAGAAAAGCAGCAATCAGTTAAACTCCCTAACAGCTGATACTCTGGCAGAGAACCTGAAAAAACAGGGGTATACAAACCTTGAGGTCAAAAATATTGAACCAGGCATTGAAGATTGTTTCATGGAACTGACAGCAAAATGAAAGTAATAGAAGTAGAAAACCTCACAAAGAGATTCGGCAGCTTTACAGCCGTGGACAACATCTCCTTTTCAGTTGAGAAGGGGGAGATTTTCGGCTTCCTTGGAGCAAACGGAGCAGGAAAGACAACAGCTATGCGGATGCTCTGCGGATTGCTTGTGCCCACCTCCGGCAAAGGAGTTGTTGCGGGATATGATATTCAGCATCAGTCAGAAAAGGTGAAGGCATCAATAGGATATATGAGTCAGAAGTTTGCCCTGTACGAAGACTTAAAGGTATGGGAGAACATCAGGCTCTACGCGGGGATATACGGAGTTCCGGAAAAGGAGACAAAAGAGAGAACAGATATGCTGCTGGCAGAGCTGGGGTTTGAAAAGGAGAAGGAGTCACTTGTAAAATCCCTGCCTCTGGGATGGAGGCAGAAGCTGGCATTCTCAGTCTCTATCTTTCATAACCCAGAAATTGTATTTCTTGACGAACCAACCGGAGGTGTTGACCCCGTAACCCGGAGGCAGTTCTGGGAGATGATATACAAAGCCTCAGAGAGAGGTATTACCGTTTTTGTGACCACTCACTATATGGACGAGGCCGAATACTGCAACCGGGTTTCAATTATGGTGGACGGGAGAATTGATGCCCTTGACTCACCATCTGCACTGCGAAGGGAATTTGCGGCAGCCAGTATGGACGAGGTATTCAGGCATCTTGCAAGGAAATCTAAAAACAACGGACTATGAGAGAGTTCAGAATATTTGTACAGAAAGAGTTTTTCCACATCTTCAGAGACAGATGGACCACTCTCATTTTGCTCGTACTTCCGGTGCTTATGATAATTCTCTTTGGATTCGGTATTACCACAGAGATTCGAAACACAAAATTTGCAGTTTACGATCCTTCAAGGGACGCAGCAACTCAGGAGATCGTAAACAAACTTGAGAGCAGCGACTACTTCACACTCGACAGCTACCTCTCCTCGCCCGGCGACATCGAACAGCTCTTCAAAGAGGGAAGAGTAGGATTTGTAATTGTCTTTGGGGAGAAATTCTACCAGTCGATGCTTCATACAGGAGATGCAAAGATTCAGCTTATAGCAGACGGGACGGACCCAAACACCGCCTCAATTCTGACAAATTACGCAACTGCGCTGATAAACACATATCAGCAGGAACTCTTTGCCTCACAACTAATTGCAGAGAGCGGAAAAAGGGGAATTACTGCCGAAACCAGATTGCTCTACAACCCCACTCTCAAAAGTGCCTACAACATTGTTCCGGGAATTATGGGTATGATCCTGATGCTTATCTGTGCTATCATGACCTCTGTCTCTATTGCCAGAGAAAAGGAACTTGGAACAATGGAGGTTCTGCTGGTATCTCCGATGAAACCTTTCCTGATAATTCTCAGCAAGCTTGTGCCATACTTTACAATCTCAATTATCAACTACATTACTATCCTGCTGCTCTCGGTATTTGTACTTAAGGTTCCAATAGCCGGAAGCCTCGTACTTCTTACAGCCCTTTCCCTGCTTTTTATTTTTGTCTCCCTTTCGTTTGGGATACTTATATCTTCACTGGTAGAGAAACAGATTGTAGCTCTGCTCATTTCCGGCATGCTGCTCATGATGCCTGCGGTGTTCCTTTCGGGGCTTATGTTTCCTGTTGAGAGCATGCCTCAGGTTTTGCAGTGGTTTTCACATATTCTCCCGGTTAAATGGTTCATAATTGCTGTGAGAAACGTGATGATCAAGGGGCTGGGATTCTCTTCAATAATAAAGGAGGTTGCAATCCTCACGGGTATGGGAATTATCATTCTCATGGCCAGTATTAAAAAATTCAAATACAGACTGGAGTAAAAGATTATGTTAAAATATTTGCTGGAAAAGGAGTTCAAACAGTTTTTCAGGAGCAGGGCGCTCCCAAAGATGGCCGTCATTATGCCATTTATGGCCATGCTCATCTTTCCGCTTGCCGCTAACTTTGAGATTAAGAATATTAATCTTGCAGTTGTGGACAATGACAAGAGTGTCACATCAGTTAAGCTGGTTAACAAAATCACATCAGGCGGATACTTCAGGCTGGCTGAGAGTGCAGCAACGTATGGTGATGCTATGAGGGGAGTCGAACTCAACAGATCTGACATAATTCTGGAAATTCCTTCAAATTTTGAGCGCGACCTGAAGCGTGAGGGAGAAGCAAAACTCTTTATTGCCGCTAACGCAGTGAGTCAGACCAAAGGCGGTCTGGGAAGCGCATACCTCGCCGGGATTATTGGTGACTTTAACAAGAGTATCAATACTCAGCTTAAGGATGGGGCAATAACCATCTCTCCGCGCTTCTGGTACAACCCGCGGTTACTCTACACATATTTTATGGTGCCCGCCCTCATGGTTATGGTTCTGGCCATGGTATGCGGATTCCTCCCCGCCCTCAACATCGTGGGAGAGAAGGAGAACGGCACAATAGAACAGATCAATGTTACTCCGGTAAACAAACTCACCTTTATACTTTCAAAGCTCCTCCCCTACTGGATTATTGGATTTGTAGTACTCACAATCTGCTTTTTCGTAGCCTGGTTTGCCTACGGGCTTGTTCCGGCAGGCTCTCTTGCTACCATATACCTGTTTGCAGCCCTCTTTGTGCTCTCCTTCTCGGGCTTTGGACTGGTTATCTCAAACTATGCAACCACGCTACAGCAGGCTATGTTTATGATGTTCTTCTTTCTGCTCACTTTTATCTTCATGAGCGGTCTCTACACCCCTGTTGCCAATATGCCCGACTGGGCACAAAAACTGAGTATAATCAGCCCCCTTAAATACATCATAATAGTTCTCAGGCAGGTATACCTCAAGGGAAGCGGATTCACCGACCTTCTTAACTCCTTCTGGATGCTGTCGGCCTTTGCAATTTTCTTTAACGGATGGGCAGTGCTCAGCTACCGGAAGAAAAGCTGAATATTGTAAAATATTTTTACTAAATTTACTTCTGCATAAATGTTTATGAGTATTTACCTCCATCAAAAAAATAAAAAAAATGGAAACAATTTTCAGAACAGATGTTGCTTTATCACAAATTTCGTGGCTTTGGTATATAATCTCAGTATTTGTTGCATTTGGTGCAGGAGCAATTTGGTACACAATTTTGTTTGGCAAATCATGGGTAAAGGTTGTCAAATACGAATGTCTTTGCGGGGCTGATATTTCAAAAGGTGAAAAATGCACCTGCAAAAACCGCTTCCCTTGGGAGATGATATTTCAGCTCATTGGTACGGCTCTGATAGGACTAATGTATTTTATCCTCACCCCAATCTCAGTATGGCTTTCGGTAATTGTTTGCATTGCCTTCGCCGGCTGGACCAAATCTATGCTGAAATTCCAGATAGCAGAGTGGAAAAGATACATTACACTCGCATCGATAGATGTAGGATACTTCATAGTTGTATCCGCAATATTCGTTTTGTTCTCATATTTATAGAAAGCTCCGGTTAGTTCAAATCCCAACTGAATTATTTTTTAATAAAATTTAAACGACCTGTCAGTTAACCTCTCAGGTCGTTTTTGTTAAAAACTCTGGCAGAGTTTTAAATGCATTGAGCCATCTGATTGTTGCATTCAGCATAAAGAGAATTAATTTCGCGAATCATTGTAATATTCAGCCTCCGCCTGCGACTAATATGGGTGAAAAGCAAAAACAACATGAGCCTGAAAGAGAGTTATCAGAATCAACAGCAAGAATTTCTGAAGTTGCTGAATGAGAACAAAAACATCATTTACAAAGTCAGCTTTATCTATTCGAACAATCTGCACACGCATGACGATCTCTTTCAGGAGGTGATTGCAAATCTGTGGAACGCCTGGCCAAAGTTTCGCGGAGAGTGCAAGGTCCAGACCTGGATTTACAGGATAGCCCTGAATACCTGCATCAGTTCATTAAGGAAAAGCAAGTCGGGTCCTCTATCCGTACCGCTTACGCGAAATATCGAAGTGGTTGCCGAGGAGTCAGACCTGTCAAAAATCAGGGAGCTGTACACTCTCATTAATAAGCTGGAGAAAATTGAGAAGGCGATTATCCTGCTCTACATTGAGGAAAAATCGCATGACGAGATTTCTCAGATTGTGGGAATTTCCAAATCCAACGTTGCTGTTAAGCTTTTCAGAATCAAAGACAAACTAAAACTCATGTCCCAAAATTAATTACGATTATGGAACTGGAACAACTAAAAACAAGCTGGAAGGAGCTGTCAGAAAAAATGGAAAAAGCCGAAATCTTTAACCGTCAGGTAACTATAAATATGTTGCGCCGCAATGCAAAATCAACTGCAGGCAAACTTGAGAAATATGAAATGATATTCTTTGTTATTTCCGTTTTATACAGCGGATTTCTTGGAGTGGCACTTGCCCTGAATGAAAATACCCTCATAAAAAACGAAAGCATTATAGTCTGCCTTGCTGTATTTATCCTTGCTGCAATATGGCAGGGATACAAATTAATAATTCTGCAGCAAATCAGGTTTGACCGCTGCACCACACTCGAATTGCTAACCCGTGTTACCAAATACAAACTGCTCACCAAAGGGAGGCTCATTGCAGGGATGATTACGCTGATTCCTCTTTTCGCCCTGCTGATATATTTTCAGAGAGATATGATGGTAAAAGAGCTCTGGATTGGAATGATTACCGGAGCCGCACTGGGACTGGTCATTGGTATCCGTACCTTCATGAATCACTGGAAAAATATCAACGAACTCCTCACTGACCTGGAGGAAATCAAAAGCTACAATTAGCGTAAGAAGTTACATACTAAAGTTTCCCACGTGAAATTTACCCCTGGGGAAAAGTGTCAAACGCCACATATACAGCGTGTTATAAAAATGCGCAGATTTGTGTAATGTGCTGGTTATAAGAAATCTGACACTTTTCCCCAGGGGTAAAATACCAAGTGCATTGACACCTGCCAGCCTAATTTCCATTCACCATATTATTAGCGCTTTACAAATCTCTGATTAATGAAAATCAGAGATTTGTAATTTTCAACAACCTAAATATTAGCAACATACAAATTAGGCTGGCAGGTGGGTTGCACGTGGGAAACTTTAGTTACCTAGCAGGATTTGTAACATTTAACTGATTATCAAGCTCTAAACTTTTTTAAAAATCTGGATAATTCTGTTTTAAAAAAACTAATCTATTGATTATCTGAACGTTCTCACATATCCTGCTAGGCAACAATTTTGGTCTGCTCCTCCGGTGATTTCTATCGCAATGACGCTTTTGTAAAGATGTGCGCCGGAATCTGCTTATCAAACTGAATCTTTGTCATTCTGAACTCCGTTCCTTTACCCTCCTTGAGCATATCCTTGTAAATCATGGTCTTTGGGAACCAGCGACCCTGAATTCTCTCAACATCCTTCAGCTCCATCCTCTTAAGAAGCTGTCCGCTCTTTGCATACATCTCCTGACGAAGAGGGACAAAGCGTTCGGCATCAATCCACATCTTCTGGCGGTGGTAGGCTACATCGGTAACACGCGCGGTAAGTTCCACCACAAGTACATCGCGGCCGTCAATGGTATCTTTTGAAACTACTTTTGAATCGTAGGTGTCTGTGAGGTTCCTGTCGTCCATCATATCTTCGTAGGAGAGGTCAGAACCCATTACAGACTGGCGGAGCATATGTCCTGAAATCTGGATGGTTCTGTCTGCAGATGGGGTGTAGATCCAGAGCTGACCTTCAAGCTTGAGCATTTTGGTGCCGGCTTCTGCGGCGGGCGAGAGATATTCGCTGAATGACTTCTTCTCCCCTTCACTCCAGCTTCTTGAAGTGATGGTGCGGGTCGACCGCCGCCCGTGGATAATCATTGACGATTCAAATACTCTGTTTTTTGAAGAGAGGTTCTGGTCTACCCTGCGGAGGATGGATTCGCCGGATTGCTGGGTCTGTTCGCCGCTCGCGGAGCGGGCGTGCGAACCGCCGGGCAGAATTACTGAGAAGAGTATTACGGCAAGCATAAGCGCTCCGTTGTGTGAAAACATAATCCGGGATTTTGCTTTAAGGTGAGAATTATGAAATCTTTTTATTATTTCAATATTTTTATTAAACATCTGTTTATCTATTTGTTATAAATTTTTCAGGTTAAATAATCGTCAAACTTCCAGTTCATTGAACAACCTGGCTGTTTCGCGTTTGTAGATTCCGGCACCGGCCAGGGCATTGCCCAGAACCATTGAGAAAACTCCCGGAATAAAGCCTATGTAGTAAATCACAGAATCAACAGCCGGACGAACAATTGAAGGCATGAGCATGGTTGCATTCTTCATCATTCCGGATATGTCAATTCCGTGAATGTTGAGTGATGTGGCTATTACTACTCCTATTGTTGTTCCAATTACAGAACCTATAGTTCCAATCATAAGAGCCTCCCAGAGCAGGGAGCGGTAAATATGCCCATTGTCCTCACCCAGAGCTATGCGAACACCAAATTCTGTATAGCGTCTCAGCCCGCCAAGAAGCCCTCCGTTCCAAAGTACAATTGTCATTGCAGAGACAAATATGAAAATCATGAAACCGCTGATAGATTTAGTGTAATCGAGCAGGTCTCCCATTCCCGGCATATCCCGCAAGGTTTGTGCAACAGGTGCAAACTCGTCTTCACTTGCTGTCCATCTGGCATTCAGCTTAGCTTTAACAGCCTCTGCCTCCTCTTCGTCAAAATAGGTTTCGGGCAGATATCCCAGAATCTCACCTGTTGCTCCCTGCATTGCAAATGCATTCCGGGCGTCATTAAGGTCTATGACAACAGCACCCCTGTCCAGCCCTGCCGAACCAAAACGTACTGTGCCGGCTACAATAAAGTTGGTGAATGAGAATCCGCCCTCCATAGTAGTTCCAAAGAGGGTAAACTCCTCACCCGGCTCAACATCAAAACGGGCAGCAAGGTCCTCAGAAATGAGGCATTCACCGGGCTTGTCGGGAAGCGTACCACGGATAATTGAGGCCGCCAGATTGAAGCGCTGAGCCTCCTGAGATCCCTCAGTAAACAAATCTATCGCCCAGCCGGCAACAGGCCCCTGCCCTCTTGTCTCTCCCGCAGAGTCAGGAAAATCTGCTAGCGCACCAAATCTTATTCGAGAAACCCAGTCCACAGATGGCTCCACTTTGCGAAGCTCCTCAACCAGAAGATCAGAATCAAGAATTGCCAGATCATTGGGAAACTGGTCTGCATCTGCAGCGTAGGCCCGTGTGGTAACTTTTACATCTCCGGTCATAAAGTTTGAACTCATCTCCAGGGATTCGCCCATAACACCTGTAAGCCAGCTGTAAAGCAGAACCGTGAGCATTGCTCCGGTAGCCACAACAATTACCGGAAGAAGGCTTCTTCCCCTGTCGTGCAATATACCTTTCAACAGAAATTTTTTCATACCAGTTTTCCTTTTAAAGCTTCAGTAGGTTTCATTTTCGAAATCTTTCTGGCAGGTATATAGCTCACCACAAGCGAAGAGATTACCACCAGAAGTACAGTTGCAAGCAGCATTCCTGCACTGTAAACCGGAACTATTTTGTCTGCTATTGCCAGCCCCGCCTGGTCTGTATTTGATGGCATAGGGATTCCTGTATGCTGAATCCACTTCAGCAGCGGCATACCCCAAAGGGTTCCCAGTGCTATTGCAAGTACCGAGTGAATTGTCCCCTCAATTGTAAATATTCCAACTACTTTTAGCCTTGTCATTCCAAGAGCAATGTAGGTTCCAATCTCCTTTTGTCTTCTGAAGATCGAGAGAATCTGTGTGTCAAAAATTGCCAGAAGTGCGATACATAACAGAAGCATTGAGATTACAGTCGAGCTCCCCTTTTTGGCTTTAATTACGGTATCAATTTCATGCATAAGGGCATCCTCATCTTCATACCTCCACCCCTTGTAAAGTTCACCTGAAACGGTAAGTTTATCGTCTCCGGCACCATTCAGCTTAGCAACACCCTCCTTGCTGAGAGTTATATATGTTGCCTCGCCGTACATAGATGTCATTTCGCGCAAATGCTCAAGCGGAATCCACACCTGTGAAACATCAACAGAAGGCACATTGGTTCTGAAAACCTCTGCAATCATCACCTCCCGCGCATCAAAGGTTCCGTTTGCATCACGCCACCTCACCACCATTATATGGCCTGCCTTTAATTTTGCAGCTTTGGCCATTCTGTCGCCAATAACGGCAGGAATTACCCCGCCCTCTCCGGCAGAGGCGAGAGAGTCCATAAGCCTTACCGGAACTGAAAGAACACTTTGCTTAGTATCTATTCCCTTCAGAAGCACATTGAACAGCCTTCCGTTTGGATAGGCGGTTGCCTGAGTTATGAGTACCGGAGATGCATCCTTACCCAGAAGAGTCATCAGCCCTTCATCTGTTTTGCCATGAGAATCGGCAAGTGTGAAGGGATCAAACTGGTCAAAAAGCGGATGGCTGAGCCTTCCGTTTCCTGTCTCCCATGCCATGGTGTCGGTACGGGCCTGAACATTCCACCCCTCCAGCAATCCGTTGTAAAAAATGATTACAACAAATGCCAGCGAAAGAACCGAAACATTCAGCCAGGTTCTCTTACCTGAGCCCATGAGATTTCTGAAAGCCAGTATAAATGATAACATAACTTTCTATTTATTAACGATTTCGTCTTTATCTACCATTCCGTCCTTCAGGTAGATGATTCTGTCAAGATACTGCATCACCTTCTCGTCGTGAGTCGAGAAAATGAATGTAGTCCCAAGCTCCTTATTTATCCTCTTCATTGTCTGAACAATGTGGTGAGAATTTTTGGAATCCAGGTTTGCCGACGGCTCATCTGCCAGAACCAGCTGAGGTTTCTTTACTATAGCCCTTGCAATTGCCACCCTCTGGCACTCTCCGCCCGAAAGCATAGATGGCCTCGACTTTACCTTATCTGTAAGGCCAACCCACTCGAGCGCCTCCATTACCGCCTTTTTTCTTGCCTCTGAACTCATCTTCTGCAAAAGCAGGGCAAATTCAACATTGTCGTATACTGAATAGACCGGAAGCAGGTTATAGGTCTGAAAAATAAATCCGATTCCGTAGTTTCTGAGCTGCGCAGCCTCTTTGTGGGAGAGAAGATTGATTCTCTTTCCCAGCACATCTGCAGTTCCCTCAGAAGGGGTATCAAGGGAGCCGATTATATTGAGCAGGGTTGTCTTTCCAGACCCGCTCGGGCCAACCAGTCCCGCAAATTCACCCTTCCCGAATGAGAGCGAAATGTTGTTCAGGGCTGTGAACTCTGTCTTTCCTGCCGGGAATCGTTTGCAAACTCCCTCAAGCAGTACGATTTTGTTGTTTTCCATAAATTACCGGATTTTTGATTTTGTCTGATGATTAAGTACAAGCATTACCTGAATACCCAGGCCGGACATAACTGCACTCCCTGCACTGCTTCCCTGCAGAAGCGGATTATCAGCCACCTCTGGATTTGCAAAAGCCATTACGAAGAGATCCCCAAAAGATACTCTGTGTTTCCACCTCACAAAATTGAAGAGGTTTTCGCCCCTCCAGTCATAATAAAACATAAGGCTGATATTGTCGTCCATTCCAAGGGGATAGTTCAGGCTGAATGCCGAAAGGTTCGCTGTTGCAGAAAATTCAAATGCCTTTTCGCCGGAAGCAATCAGCATATGCTCTGCAGAAACTCCAAGTCCGTTCCCGATTCCAAAAGTGTAATCGGCCCCCAGCGTAATGAGCTCCTGACTGGAGGCAATTCCCAGTGGTGCACGCTTGTTTATGAGAGCTGCCTCTGCCCAAAAACCAATCTCATAATCAAACCTGACATCCAGACCATATTTGTTTTCATATTTATTATCAAACAGCGGAAGATCCATTTTGCGCCTGTGAAAAGTAAAGGCAGCCTCTCCCGACCCAACCGGAACCTGAACCCTGCCCCCAAACTCAGGAGTCCACCTCTCAGAAGGTAACGCTTCAAACGGCTTCAGCCTGGAATTTCCCAGCAATCCCCACACCCAGATATTAGCATTATTTCCGAAATAGTACCGCCCCATTGCTCCCCACACACCATCCGTAAGCTGAAGCGGATCGCGCGGATCCATTGTATCAAACCACATGAGCGGCCGCAGCATCATTGCGCTCCCAAAATTGATTTTCTGAAGGCCAACTCTTATCTCTGCCTTTTCCGACGACAGCCTCACCCATCCCCTGTACAGCTTCACATCTCCCCTCCATCTGTAATCCCCCTCAGAGGGCAACTCGTCCCCGCCAAACATCTCCAGACTCCCGTAAAAATTCCCCGCAACCTCAGCATCAAACTTCAACCCTTCAATACCAAAACTTTTTCTGTCTGAGTCTATTTTTAAAGAATCAGCATCCGGATTTTTCTTCAGCGGCAGCTCCAGGTTAAGCTGAGGCAGATACCTCCCCCCAACCATCAGCGGAAACTCAGCCCCCGACGAATAACTCCCCCACCCGCTCAGCTGTCCTTTGAACTTAAGCCCCGCATCACTCTGACTCTGAGCCGGCAGATTCAAAGGCAGCAAAAGGGCTGTCAGCAAAAACAGCGACAATCTCACCACTGGCACCTTTGGCACCTGTAACGCAGCCTTTGACCTCAGAGGTAAAGTGTCAAATATCATAATATCAATTAATTAAGAAAATTTCGAAATATTCGCAAAATTCATTTAGTCAACTATCTGACACTATCCCGCGGAGCAATCCCGTAAGTCATCAAATTGACAATCTCCACAATCATCTCCTGAGTACTGGAATAGAGCGCATTCAGCTGTGGGTTTGCAACCATTTCTGTTATTCCCCGGCTCATTGCCAGCAGAATTTCAGGTTTGAAATCTTGCCTGAATATTCCCCTTTTCTGCGCATCCCGGAACTCCTCAATCACACCCATCCAGGTATCAGCCGTAAGCTTCATCATGAACTGCTGAATCTCAGACCCAGTATCATTGTAGACATCCTCCACAAACTCCCGGCTGATGTCATTAGTGCCCTCCATCTTAAGACGAATAATCCGCTGCATTTTGCCGGAAATTGTATCACCATCTGTCAGAATCTCCCTGAACTTAACAGTACCTTCATCCACAACCTTTTTCAGAACCCGTTTGGCAAGCTCTGTTTTATTATCAAAATATCTGTAAAAAGTCATTTTGCTGATACCCGCCTTTTTGCATATCTCCTCCACCGACACCCTCCTGAACCCAAATTTCCAGAAGAGCTCATGCCCCGTCTCAATCAACAGATTTTCAATATCTTGTTTCGCAATCCTTCCCATAAACATTACTTTAACGACGCAAAGTTACTTTTTTTGTATTATTTACCAAATAAAGTAACACTAATTATTGTCTGGGTACATTTTTTTTGCCCGGTGTAATTATTTATTTCGTAAATTAGAACGTCGAACCAAAACTTACTAACATGAAAAATTCGAGATTATGGGTCATTTTTACCGTACTTGTGGTTTTATCATTTGCGGTACTTGGGTTCTATGGTGTAGAAATTTTCCGGAAAGCTCCGCCAATTCCGGATAAAGTAGTAACCGACACGGGAGAGCTGCTCTTTACCGGGCAGGATATCCGCGACGGTCAGAATGTATGGCAGTCAATAGGCGGGCAGGAGGTTGGAACAGTATGGGGTCACGGAGCATATCTTGCGCCCGACTGGTCTGCAGACTGGCTGCACAAGGAGGCAGTATATATCCTGGAAAAGTATGCCAGAACAGATTTCAACACAACTTTTGACAGCCTCGGCACAGAGCAGCAGGCTGCACTCAAAAGCAGACTGCAGAGCGAACTGAGAAAAAACACCTACGATCCAGCAACGGGAACTCTGGTTATCTCTTCGCTCAGGGCCGAAGCATACAGGGAGATATCGGCCTTCTACAAAGGGCTCTTCATGAACGACCCTGCACAGGATCATCTTCGCGAAGCCTACTCAATTCCTGCAAACTCCGTTAAGGAGGATGGCAGAATGTCAATGATGAACAGCTTCTTCTTCTGGGCAACCTGGGCATGTGTTACAAACAGGCCCGGCGATGACATTACATATACAAATAACTGGCCGCCCGAGGAGCTGGTAGCAAACAGACCATCGGGAGCTCTCTCCCTCTGGACAGGATTCAGCGTAATCCTGCTGCTGGTGGGAATCAGCCTTCTTACATACTACTATGCGACCAGAAAGGGAGATCACCTGGAGGTATCAAAGCTTCCAAAGCGGGATCCGCTGCTGGGGATGGAACCTACTCCGTCAATGCGGGCAACACTTAAATATTTCTGGATAGTGACGGCACTCATTCTGGTGCAGGTTGCCTTTGGAGTGGTAACTGCACACTACGGAGTTGAGGGCAATGTTCTGTACGGATTTGACCTCTCCGGAATTTTACCATATTCAATTTCAAGAACCTGGCACCTTCAGCTTGCAATCTTCTGGATAGCAACATCGTGGCTGGCAACAGGTCTATACATAGCTCCGGCGGTTTCCGGAAGGGAACCAAAATATCAGGCGCCTGGGGTTAACTTCCTCTTTATTGCACTGCTGATAATTGTTGTCGGCTCAATGGCAGGCGAATGGATGGGAGTAATGCAGAAGTTAGGACTTGCAGAGAACTTCTGGTTTGGACATCAGGGATACGAATATGTTGAGCTTGGCCGGTTCTGGCAGGCATTCCTCTTTGTTGGACTCCTTATCTGGCTTGTCCTGATGGTAAGAGGACTTGCTCCGGCACTCAGGAAAAAGGACGAAAATCGTCAGCTTCTCACCCTCTTCGTAATTTCGGCCATAGCAATTGCTGCCTTTTACGGAGCCGGACTTATGTGGGGTCAGCAGACACACCTCTCAATTGCCGAATACTGGCGCTGGTGGGTTGTCCACCTCTGGGTAGAG